>NZ_JBVJWR010000019.1:0-49710 GCF_055602235.1 Streptomyces sp. NPDC037410
CGCAGCAGCGCCTTGGTGGGGATGCAGCCGACGTTCAGGCAGACACCGCCCCAGTACTTCTCCTCGACGACCGCGACCCGCTTGCCCAGCTGGGCAGCGCGGATGGCGGCGACGTAGCCGCCGGGGCCAGCTCCGAGTACGACGACGTCGAAGCGTCTACACATGGGAACTCCTTGGATTTGAGAGCGACTTCGAGGCCGGAGGGATGGAGTGCTGCCCGGTCCGCCATTCCGGAGGCGATCGGGCCCGACGAGGGGCGGAGCCGCAGCTGCGTTCCGGCGATCGAGCAGGAACAGCGCCGGGATCGCGGCGGGCAGGAGCCCGATGGAGGGGGACGGCGGCATGCCGAGAACCGCAGAGGCTTCCCGGGGGGCAGGACTCAGGACCGGATGACGCTCGGAGCAGCGGCCCGGGTACCCCACCGGTCGAGCACCGCGTAGGCAGGCTGCCATCGGTTCGTGTACGTGTGGCGCGCGGACTCAGGCAGGAGCTGCGCCAGAACGACGGCCACGGTCCGCTCGGCAGCACCGTCCAGGAGCCAGGGAAGGATCCCGGCCGCGTCGGCCTCGATCAGCTGGGCGTGGACGCGCCCGAAATGCTCCCACTGTTCCTCGCTCAGGACGGTCTGGACCAGCGGGAAGACAGCCTCCTCCTCATGGCGGAGATGTCCGTGCAGACCGGTGACGAGCGAGCCGGTGAGCTCACCCAGCAGGTCGATGCCGACATCGGGGTCGGCCAGCGCCCGGTCGATCGCCTCGAGCAGTCGGGCGAGCGCGGAGTGCTCGGCCTCGATCGCCTCCAGCCGCGTCAGGGAGAAGGGGCGGCCGTGCAGAGCCTGGCGCAGGGAGGGCCACAGGGCGTCGTCCTCGGCGGCGTGGTGGGCGTGCAGAGCCCTCCGGAACAGCTTCCAGCCCGCGGTGCGCAGGACGTTCCGGGGATCGGGACCGGCACGGGCGGTGGCACGGGCGAGGAAGTGCAACTCCCTTCGCAATGCGTTGTGCATCGCGTGCGTCACGGTCATGTCGAACCTGTCTCTCATGTCTGCCTGACTCCTGGTTCCGGTGACCCGGTGAGCCCGTGTCAGGCATCTGCGTCATGACTGGTTCCTCCAGGAACAGGGCAGCGGAAAGCCGTGCCTGACGGAGCGGGGCATCATGGGAAGGGCGGCCGGGCGGGGGACGACCGGGGAACCCAGACCCTCGACGAGCAGCCTGCCCGGGTGCCTGAAGCCTCTCGTGAGAGCCGTGTCCGGATCAACGCAGGCTTCGTGCGTTGATCGATAACTCGACGGTTATCGGCGTACGGGGGGCGGCGCTGGAACGCCTCCGGACCTCCCGAGCAGGAGTCACTCGGCCATCTGAGCCGGGCGGGGCCGGGGCACGTCAGAACCGCACGGCGCCGAGTTCGCGGACCGTGCTGGCGAGGGCACCGATCAACTCGTTCTCCGCCTCGGTCCGCCAGACCAGAACGTAGGACAAGGCCGCCAGGTCCGTGACGGGTATCCAGCGGATGTTCGGCATGCCCCAGTGCCGGGTGACGTGGCTGGGAAAGCTGTGGACGATCTCGCCCATGCCGACCTGATTGATCAGCTCCTCCGCGTTGGTCACGGGGTGCCCACGCTCGATCGGCCGACCCTGGTACGTGTGGAAGGGCAGGTACCTGTCCTCCCAGTACTCCGGCATGCCGGGTGCGACGGCGTGCCGGAAGTCGGCGAACACCTCCAGTCGCACCGACGTCCGCCGGGCGAGCTCGTGATCGGCGGGTACCGCGAGGACTCGGGGGTCGTTGCACAGGACCGGGCCGACGGTGAGGTCCGGCTCCTCCACGGGCAGCCAGGCGACGAGGACGTCCACGTCGTTGTCACGGAGCCGGCCGAACGGATCGACGATCGCCACCTGGCGAACCTCCAGATCCCACTGCGGATACCGCGAGCGGAAGGCCCTCCAGTAGGGGTGCAGATCGACCACGTTGAACGGCAACATGCCGACGCGGAGCCTGCCGGTGACACCACGGGCCGTCAGCCGGGCGCGCTCCAGGGACTCGCGCAGGCCCGCGTAGACCGGTTGCAGGTCGTCGCGCAGCTGGCGCCCGACGCTGGTCAGGCGCACGGTGCGGCTGGTGCGCTCGAACAGCGCGGCACCGATGCGCCGTTCCTGCTTCCTGATGGCCTGACTGACCCGCGCCTGGGAGACCAAGAGCCGCTCGGCACTCCGGCCGAAGTGCAACTCCTCGGCCAGAACCAGAAAGATCTCGATGTCCCGCAGTTCCATGATGCCCCCGCATCCTTCACTGCCGACAGCAATCCGGATGCCGCCGAGCCGCAGAAGTGTACGTTGATCACACTTCCCCGCGCAGGAACAGCACCGGAAGCGACCGCACGGCCGGCGCCCCCACGGAGTGGCACAACGGGTTGCCGTGACCGCCGCCCCCACACGGGGTACGGGTGCGCCGAAGCCGGGGTCGGCCCCCGCGATTCAGCCCCGCTTCACACGTCGCCGGCATCGGTGACCGGCGGACCCTCTCCCACCGTCTTACTGAATCCGAACACCTCGCCGACCCGGCCGTCAGCGCGATTCCCATCGCGCACCGGGCCTGCACCGTTGCCGTAAAGGCAAGGCCAGATCGGTCTGCACGAAGTCAGGCCTGTTCCCACGGTGTGGGATCTGGGCGGCGATGCCACCACCAGCCGACCGAGGTCTGGTCAGACGCACCGGTCAGCTCCCTGCGAAGGCTTCCCGACGGGTCTTCAGCCGTTGCCGCGGCAAACCGGCTGTCCAATTCCTCCAGAGCAGTGTGAAGCAGCTCGGTGACCTCGCGAGGCAGTCGGGCACCGATGCCGGCGAGCTCGTCGCGGGCTTCCAACCGTTCTCGATAGAGGTCGGCCGGATACCACCCCGATGGCGCCCACCCGGATTCCAACTGCCTGATGACTCGCTCCCATACGACCAGGTTGCCCTTGGCGGACCAGACGGGGCTGCCCGTGTCGTCGTCCCAGGCAAGCCGCGCCAGGCCCGTGGCTGCTTCACGCACCTGCTCCACCGATGCCGCAAAGGCCTCGGCCACAGGAGTGTCCGGCTTCTGTTCCCGCACGATCTCGGCAAACCTCGTCACGATCGCCCGGGGCAGCTGCGGCACCGGCGCCTCGATGGCGGTGACCTCGTAGAGAGGGGGTTCGTCGTCGGAGAGTTCGAGCCGGGCACGCGTGAGAAGGCCGTCCGGCGTCACGGCCCAATAGGCGCTCGGAGGTGCTTCGGCTGCGGGGTACAGGACGGTCGTCGTGGCCGCCTTCGCAAACGCCGCGGCGAGCTCGGACTCGAGCGGCTGATCAGCCGCTTCATCCTGGACGTAGATGTCCAGCGACCACGCGATGTCACCGTGGACTGCGCGGTGCTCGCACGAGACGGGCGCATCCCAGTTCCGGAGGTCGGGGTCGCCATCGGGATCGGCCACATCCACGTCACCGACCGCGATACCAAGGCTTCCGGCAAGTGCGACGCCCATGGTCTCGGGGCTGACGGCGCCGACGGTAAGGAGGTTGTATGTCACGGATACGTCCCGTTGTAGATGGCCAGGGCTTTCTCGACGATGCCTGGGTTGTTGGTGAAACGCGGGTTCCTGGTCAGCTGCGGTGCAGCGCTGATGTCCCCCTTCGCCTTGGCTACCTGCTGCAGGGCCGCGTACTCGTTTCTGTCGAGCTTCACGATGCCTGGACCGGAGTCGGGATAGACCCTCCAGGGAGGCCCAGCCCTCCGCCGGAGAGGGCCAGGCCTGACGCTTCCTGGCAGCACAGCTCCGTCAGGTCCTGCCCAACAGCAACCGGTCACGCACCCGGGCGACGTGGCGGGGGGAGATGTCCGGCTTCCCGATATGAGAACTCTTCCGGGTACCGACGGGCGCGGACCTCTCTCCAGGCGACGTCGAAGGAGATGGTGTCGTGGCTGGTCCTGGAGAGCCTCCATGCGAGGAAACTGGTCCGTGGCGAGAGGGCCCAGCGCCAAACCGTGCTGGCTGCCCTCATCGCCACTCCTCGGCGGCGCAGACATAGATGTCGCCGCGCATCAGGCGCTCCCAGAGGGCGCCCGTCTTCCTTCGGCGGCCGCGGCAATCTCCTCTACACGTGCCGCGTGCGCGGGTCGCTCGGCCCTCTGCATTCCGGCGCCCAGGAGTCCGTAGAGCATCTGTTTCTGCGCCGGCTCGGGGAAGGAGGCCAAGAACTCCCGCACCGCTTCCACCAAGGCGTACTCGACACCATGCCGCCCGGGCGGCCGGTAGGTGGCGAACAGCTCGGCGAGAGACTTGGCCTCGCCCGAGCGCTTGCCCCAGTCGGCTGTGTCAGTCGTGGCCCATCGCGCCATGACTGCGGCGGGTTCGGACAACTCTTCGGCGACAGCCTCGATCTCCTTTCGGCGGATGGCAATAGCGATGGACTGCTCGCGCCGGGCGGCCAACAGCGCCTCCACGGCAGCCTGGTCCCCTGGCAGCAGCGTCACGTCCACGCGCGCGTCGTACCGAACTTCAGGAGCGACCAGCGTGTGGGTGTTCGCCATCTCCCGTGCCAGCAGGTCCTGTACGGAGTGGAGGTCGGTCGCGGCCTGGCGGCGTAGGAAATCCGCCGCCTCGTGCCGCAAGGCGATTCGGACAGCGCGGGCCGCCTCGTCCACATCGGCCACCGAGGCGGGCACGCTCCTCACCTGCGCGTGGAAGACCACGTGGAAGGCGATGCCCTCGTGCACGCTGTCCAGTCGGGCCTCGAAGCGCTCCACCCGAGCCTGGACTTCCTGCGGCAGGTCGGGCACGGCCTGCTTTCTCCAGCCCACGCCTTACGGCTCCATCTCACCGTCGACCGCCGACCACGGACCGGTCTGCGACACCTGCCGCAGGTCGGCGCGCAGATCGATCACTGCGGCGTCGTAGGCGACGCCCGGCTCGCCGATCAGCAGCGCGGAGACCGGCGCGGCCGTCAGGTAGCGGGAGATGACACGTCCGAGGATCTCCGTGACGTGCTCACGCGGCACTACGCCGTCGGCCCGCGCGTGGGCCCACCCGTCGATGAGTGCCCGGCACTCCGGATCGACGGTCCGGTTCTCCAGGGCCGTGCTCCACCCGGTGACCAGGGCGTCTGCGACGACCGGGTCGGCCGCAGCCGAGGCAAGGGTGACCTGCAGAGCGTACGGGTGGGTCTGCGGATCGATGACGGCCAGGAAGGCTCGGCTTCCGGCCGTGCTGCCTCGCTTGGCGGCCCGGGCGTTGACCATGCGCCAGACGGTCGGCAGCAGCTTCTCGGTGGCTGCCATGGCACGCAGCGCCGCCTCGGCCTCCCTCACGGCAGCGTCCCGCTCCGCCCTCGCCAGGATGTGCTGAATCCGTACGATCGCCTGTCGCGGGTAGTGGTGGGCGAAGTCGCTCTGGCAGACCATGGCCACCACCCGGGCCACTGCTTCCTGTCCGTCCTTCGCCCAGTCGAGGAGTTTCGCACGGACAGCCGGGCCCAGCCGATCGGCCTGTGCCGTTCGGCTCAGAACACTGGCGATCAACCGCAGGTGCGCTTCGTCGTTGCTGACGTCGATCCAGTTCTTGATCGTCTCCACCACGCGGATGTCGTTCTCGGCGATGGCCAGTTCGACCAGCAGATCGCTGATCTGCTTCAGGCGCTTGGTACCCGCCCGGTCCACCAGACCGTCCAGCCAACGCAGTAACGGGGTGTGGATGTCCGGACGCTGGTGCCACAGGTGCAGGAGCACCGCCCTGGTGTACCCCGGCCGGTGGTCGAAGGAGGCCTGTCGGCCCGACACCTTCGCCTTGACCGACGTGAGCCTGTCGCTCAGGTCCGGCCCAGTGAGGATCTCGCGCACACTGTCAAGCCCCTGGTCTCCCAGCAGTGCCCGGGCCCCATCCTGGATCGTGAGGGCGTCCTCACCGTTGAGGAACACGGCAGCGATGAGCAGCGCGCGGTCTTCGGGCATCCGCGTCGTAGCCGCGAACACCGTGCCGACGTCGGCGGACCACTCCTGGAACCTGCTCACCGCCGTTTCAATGCTCTCGGGTGAGCCGTCCGCAGCTGCCAGCAGCGCGGCGAGCCGGGCTCCGTCCGCCGGTGTCGACTCGTCGGTCAGCAACCGGGCAGCTGTCCCCGCCACGGGGTCGGTACGATCGGCCGTGACAAGGTCAGCGCGGCCCGGCAAGTCGTACACGTACTCCAAGTGCGTACGGGCCACCAGTTGGGCCGACGGCCTGGTCTTCACGGGGACAAGGGCCGCGGTATGCACGGCTGCCTGCGGCCAGACCCGTTCATCAGCGATCACGACCAGACACGACCCGATCTTCGCCAGCTTCTCCGCATGGACGGCCAGGGCGCCAGCCACGCGGTCCGGATTCACCCAGCCGGCCATCTCGCTTTCGACATCCAGCAAGTAGCCGACGTTGGGAGCATCGGGCAGCACGGAGCAGTCCGGCTCTGCGGGGTCCTCCCAGTCGGGCTCGATCTCTTTCAACTCCATCGAGCCACCCCTGGCCAGCCGAGAGCGGGATGTCCGCCACAAGGCTCGGATACCAGCGGTCCGCTTACCGTAGCCGGGAGGTCCGGCGAGCACCGCCAGCGCGCTGTTCGGTACGGAGAGAACCTTGGCAGCCTCGTCGGCCGCCGTCACCGGCAGGTCGTCGGCGTTCTTGGACACCCACCCCTGACTGGCCGCCCTCAGCTCGAACTCGGACAGGTCGATGACGGTCAGCGGTTGCTTGCCCGTCGACAGGAACACCGAGCCGAGAGCGGCCACAATGAGCGCATTGTGGTTGCCGGACACGTTCAGCCTAGGCGCCGGGGTCTCCGCATCGATCTCCGGTAGTGTCTGGCCTGCGTCCTCTCCTTCGGCTGTGGACGTCTGCCCGGCCGCATCGGCAGCGTTCGGAGGGACGACGTGCTCCTGCGACGATCCGGACGGCTCGCCCGGCTGAGGTGTCTCCGCCGACTGCTGGACGGGGCGCTGTGGACGCACCCAATCCGGAATTCCGTCGTCGAAGGAATCCGTCACTTGGACTCCTCCGCCCGATAGGTGAAGCTACCGCCGAAGATGGATTTGCCGGTCATGATGACCTGGCTGTTCGTGTTGTTCTCGGCGACCATGCGCGGCCCTGAGCTTCCCTCGCCGTTGTCCCGCTGCCGCTCACGCACCAGCGCCATGAGATCGACAGCCGTCTCGGGGTATTTCTGAAGGAAGCCCTTCAACTGGATGAACAGCTCCCGACAGACCTCCTCGCGCACCCGCTCACGCTCGGCCTCCGGCGTCTCCAACAGTCGTACCTGGTGGAGATCCAACACGCGGAGCTCGTCCGCTGCCGTCCCCTCGTTGCCCCGCCGGAAGAATGCCACCAGTGCGTCGCGCACGCCTTGCCAACTCGACCTGGCCATCTCCGCCGCCAACACGCCTGCGCCGCTGGTCGCCACCTCGAGGATGTTGAACGCCTCCGTCATGCCCATACCCCCACACTCGATCACCGAATTCGAGAGATCAGAGTGCGGGGGGAATTCGCAGCGAACAATCGAAACAAAGTTCTTGACCGATAACAACCCAAGATGCACATCGCCATTCGGCCATGGTCCATCACGCTCCCGCGCATAGTGGATCACCATTGATGCTGACGGCAGGCCCTCGTGGCAGTGCAACCGAAATCAATCTCAGCCAGTCGATTTGCCGGGTGATCGGCTCAAAGTTTGCGAAGCGCTCCGGATTAACCCGCAAGCTTCCACCTCACTTGCACCCCCTTACCATGCAAATGTTGTCGCACTCATGGCGTGTCGCTGGCAATGCCCCAGCTGCTCAGCGATCGGTGGGGACCGAAGCAGGGCAGCGCTCCCCGCGCGCCCGCCGCTTGACCGGTCACGAGCGGCGGGCGCCCTCTCCTCCACGGCGTCTGCGGTCGCGTCATCAGCGGCCGGAGCAGCGGTCCGCTCCACTCCGACCGATCGGACTGTGTAGCGCGACGGCGCTCCACTTGGATGAACCCAACAAGACAGCCGGACGGCGACGGTGTGCACGCATCCGCCCATCCGCCTGGCAGCCAGCATCGCGTAGGCCCTGCGTTACACATCGGGCAGACCTGCTTCAACACATCTCTGGGCACACTTGGAGGCCAACCGGGAGTTGGGAGCCGTTGATCTGGTTGTGATCGATCCTGCCGCCTCGGGCGGAGGCATTCGCCGGAGTCCGACGAGCACATTCGCGTCCCGTAGACCCCGATGCCCCACTGGCGGACCTTCGGTGACGAGCGGACAGTCGTGGCCGCCGCGCGGATGATGACCTCACTGGCGCCCGCCAGCTCGGCTACTGGCTCCGGGGAAGCAGGCGGCCGGGCATCCCGTCTCATCATCGTCCCGAGAACGCCTGAAGTTTCAGCCAGCGACCTGCAGCCGAAGACGGAGCAGCAGGTCAGAGCCACCCCACTCCCCCACCCACCAGGTGCCTTCTAAGCAATTGGCCGCAGGTTCGAGCCCCGACGATAGCTCACGCGCTCGATGGCCCTCACCCAGTAGGTGGTCGTCTTCGGCCACACCCCGGAGGCCGGAAATCACTGCGGTGCTCCCTCGTCGGAGTCCGTTGTCACCTCTGTGCGATAAAACTGTCGTCGCACGGTCCACTGTTCGCACCCGCAATGCGGGGTTCGGGAGGGGGTCGCAATGAGCGGACTGGCACCACACCTCAAGTTCATCACCGAAGGAATGATCAAGGGCGCGATGGGCCTGACCGACACGATGCGCGGAGTCCGGGACACCGCCATCGCGCTGTACCACGAGCTGGACGGGCAGCGTGGGATGGCCGGGGATGATGAGGCCGGGCGCGCGTTCGCGAAGGTCTACCGAGCCGCTGCCGGAGCCGCTCTGGACAAGATCGGGTCCAGCTCCTACGTACTCGGAGAGGCCAGCCGGGGACTCATGCGCAATGCGCGGGAGTTCATGGCGCAGGAAAGCGCGATCGTCGCCTCGCTGCTCGGCAAACAGCCTGACCTGATCTACGGCATGGGCGACCCCGGGGAAGGTTGCCCCGAGAACTACCTCGGTCTTGGCCGCGAGCTCCCGGAGGTGGTCGGGGAGACGGCCTGGTACGAGCAGTACGCACCGGGCGGAACCGACCGCTTCCGCGGATCGCCGGAGAAGATCCGTGCGGTCGCCGATTGTTGGCGGCGCGGCGGCAAGCTGATGCTGCGTTTCCTGGAGGACGCCCAGGCGTCGGCCATGACGGCCGACAAGGCACACTCTGGGGAGGCCGCCGATGCCTTCCGGGCCTACTTCAAGACGTCCGTCGGGCTCACCTGCCCGCCCTCCCAAGTCCAGGAGGACGAACCACTCGTTGCCAATCTCGTGGCCGCCTGCAACGAGATCGCCAAGGCGTGCGACCGCTACGCCGAGCACGTCGAGGCGGCCGAGAAGTCGATCCAGCAGCACAAGCTGGACCTCTTCGCGGTGGACATGCCCTGGGACAGCCCTCTGTTCGGGGGCAATGGCTTCGACGGAGGTCTCCTCGATGCCGTCCTGGATGACCCATGGATCCGCCGACTCGGCGAGGTGGGCCACGCCCTGGACTCGGCGGAGAAGCGCGTCAGGCTCCCCGAGGGGCGGAGGCGGGCCGAGCGCGCCGGGTCTGCCTTTCCTGCCTCCACTGATCCCGGTGCCGGTTCCGGTGCCGCTCGTCCTCGCTTCGCACACCGGCGGAATGCCAGGCATCGTCCCCGCGGTGTACCGGGACCCCGATCCCAGTATCCCGTGGCGCGACCCGATCCCCCCGGCTGCTGACCCCGGAGGAGCGCAAGGAGTTCGTCGCCTGGGTGAACACCCTGAAGCCGGCCCACTTCGGCGGCAAGTCGGACCCCACGACCCCTGAGAACGTCTACCAATTGCGGATCGCCGGCTACCCCGAGTGCATCATCCCCCTGCCCAAGGACTACGAGAAGCCCGCCATCGGCGCGGACGGCATGCGTCCGGCGGACGGAATGATGGTCGACGCCAAGTACGTGCAGGATGCCGACGACTGCAGGAAGAACACATGGCGCCGCCCGTCCACCTTCGAGATCGAGGACGAGTACAAACCGGACGGCACGAATAAGTGGAACCGGAAGGACATCCTGATCGGCAGGGACGAGAGCGAGCTGGAGAAGTACCGGCAGGCGATGAACGAGCACCAGCAGATCCGGGGGCTGGAGATCGTCACCAACGACAAGGAAGCCGCGGCGTACTGGCAGACGCTCATGGCCCTCCAGCAGCTTCCCGGAACCGTCCGGTACGTGAAGTGACCCACCCCAGGAAGGACACACCCCATGACGCACGATGGCGACGACCGGACCACGTTCTTGTTCTACGCCCCGGAGCGGGAACCGCACGCCTGGGGCCTCGACCTGGCCGGCCTCGGCGAAGCCCTGCGGGAATCGTTCCCCGAGGTCCGCTACAAGGTCCGCCAGGACCGCACGCACCAGGGCGAGCCGTACCTCTCCTTCTGGGCTGGCACCGACGACGGCACCGAGTACGACGGCACCGCCACCGTCCACGGGCGGGACTGCGTGATGCTGGCCGACACCACGGCGGGTGAGGCGACCCCCTTCCTGCTCTGGCTGCGCGACTCCTACCTACCCGCCCCCGACCTCGTCCGCTTCAGCAGCGAGCCGGCCGTGGAACGGGGCATCGAGACGGACTGGCGCCTCCCCGTCGACGGCGACAGGGCACGAGTGGCCGACGAACTCCGCCACCACCTCTCGGTCGTGGAAGGGGCCTGACTCA
Source organism: Streptomyces sp. NPDC037410 (assembly GCF_055602235.1). Classification (NCBI taxonomy): domain Bacteria; kingdom Bacillati; phylum Actinomycetota; class Actinomycetes; order Kitasatosporales; family Streptomycetaceae; genus Streptomyces; species Streptomyces sp. NPDC037410. Next base: position 10,763 of record NZ_JBVJWR010000019.1, read on the forward strand.
CCCCACCGGTGGGTAGGGCAGTGCACGGTGTTCGTCGGGCCTGGCTGACCCCCGAGCTTGACGCCCCATCAGAACGAGCGTCAAATGAGCGTCACGAGCGTCATCTCAGCGTCAAGATATCGCCCGTAACGCCCACACAGCGCATACCGCGCACCCGCGAAACCGCAGGTCACACGTCCTTCTTCACCGGCTCCAGGATCGCCACGCACTCCACGTGGTGCGTCATCGGGAACAAGTCGAACGCTCGCAGCGTCCGGACCCGGTAGCCGCGTTCCGCGAAGTAGGCGAGGTCTCGGGCCAGGGCGGCCGGGTCGCAGGCTACGTAGGCGATGCGGCGGGCGCCGAGGCCGGCGAGGTGGTGGACGGTCTGCTTGCCGGCGCCGGCGCGCGGGGGGTCCAGGACGATGAGGTCGACCTCGGTGATGCCGGTGCGCGGGAGGACCGACTCGACCTTGCCCTGTTCGATGCGGACGCGCGGGAAGCCGGCCAGGTTGTGGCGGGCGTCCTCGACCGCGCGCTTGCCGGACTCGATGCCGAGGACCGCGCCCTGGTCGCCGACGCGGTCGGCGAGGGCGCCCGCGAAGAGGCCGACGCCGCAGTAGAGGTCGAGGGCCGTCTCGCCCTTGCGGGGGGTGAGGCCCTGCATGACGGCGAGCATGAGGGTCTGCGCGGCCTTCGGGTGGACCTGCCAGAAGCCGCCGCTGCCGACGCGGTAGGTGCGGTCGTCGGCGCGCTCGCGGACGAAGGCGCGGCCGTGGACGCGGTGGACCCCGCCGTCCTTCTCGTCGACGCGCATGACCGAGACCGGCTTGTCCAGCTCCACCAGGGGGAGACGGGCTCCCGGGCGGGGGGTGAGGATGACCTGGCGGTCGTTCGAGCCCGAAGCCGCGATGGCCTCGATCGCCGCCATGCCCTGCCAGTCGCGCTTCTCGATGCCGAGCTCCGAGACGCCCTCCGCCGCGATCATGCAGTGGTCGATGATCTCGACCTCGTGGGAGCGGTGCTTGCGCAGGCCCGCGTGGCCTTCGGCGTCGACGGCGTACTGGACGCGGGTGCGCCACTGCGGGACCTCGCCCGCGGGGAGCTTGTCGCCCTCGGCCGGCATGACGGTGCCGTCCCAGCCGGCCTCCTCCGGGGTGAGCCCGGCCAGGCGCAGGAGCTGTTCCGCGATGACCTCGCCCTTGAGGCGGCGCTGGGCGCCCGGCTTGGCGTGCTGCCAGTCGCAGCCGCCGCACTTGCCGGGGCCCGCGAAGCGGCAGGGGGCCTCGACGCGGTCCTTGGAGGCGTCGAGGATCTCGATCGCGTCGGCGCGCAGGAAGCGGGAGGTCTCCTCGCCCTCGGTGACCCGGACCCGGACGCGCTCGCCGGGCAGGGCGTGACGGACGAAGAGGACGCGGCCGGCTTCCGTACGGGCGATGCAGTGGCCGCCGTGGGCGACCGGGCCGACCTCTACCTCGTACTCCGCCCCGACCAGCGACGTAACAGGGGTGTTCTGCATGAGCGGGGACTCCAGGGAGAGGGGAGAGATCGAGAGTGGGCTGCCGTTCGGGACTCGAGTCCGACGGCAGCCCACCAGTCTAGTTGCTGTTTCTCAGTTGTTCTTTGCGGCCGGTTCCTTCTGGCGCTTCTCCACCGGGCCGCGGCGGACGGAGCCCGGCGCGTTCCACTCCTGGCGCTTCCTGGCGCGCTTCTTCGCGGCCTCGGAGGACTGGAGCTGGTACGGGACGGAGGTGACCATCACGCCGGGGGTGAAGAGCAGGCGGCCCTTGAGGCGCAGGGCGCTCTGGTTGTGCAGCAGGTGCTCGTACCAGTGGCCGACGACGTACTCGGGGATGTAGACGGAGACGGCGTCGCGCGGGCTCTCGCGGCGGATGCTCTTCACGTACTCGATCACCGGCCGGGTGATCTCGCGGTAGGGCGAGTCGAGGATCTTGAGCGGGACGTTGATGCCGCGCCGCTCCCACTCCTCCTTGAGCGCCTTGGTCTCGGCGGCGTCGACGTTCACGGTCAGCGCCTCCAGCTCGTTGGCGTGCAGCAGCTTGGCGTAGGCCAGGGCGCGCAGGGTCGGCTTGTGGAGCTTGGAGACGAGGACGACCGAGCGGACGCGGGAGGGGCGCACGTACTCGTCGGGGCGTTCCTCGGCGGCGGCGATCTCGTCGGAGACGGAGTCGTAGTGCCTGCGGATCGCGGTCATCGTCCCGTAGAAGATCACCATGCCGAGCAGGGCGACCCAGGCGCCGTGCGTGAACTTGGTGGCCAGGACGACGACGAGGACGAGGCCGGTGAAGAAGGCGCCGAAGGCGTTGATCGCGCGGGAGCGGATCATGTGGCGGCGCTTGGCCGGGTCGCGCTCCTCCGCCAGGTGCCGGTTCCAGTGCCGGACCATGCCGATCTGGCTGAGCGTGAAGGAGACGAAGACGCCGACGATGTAGAGCTGGATCAGCCGGGTGGAGTCGGCTCCGTAGATCACGACGAGGAGGGCGGCGGCGCCGGCGAGGAGCACGATGCCGTTGGAGAAGGCGAGGCGGTCGCCGCGGGTGTGCAGCTGGCGCGGCAGGTACCGGTCCTGGGCGAGGATCGAGCCGAGGAGCGGGAAGCCGTTGTACGCGGTGTTGGCGGCCAGGAACAGGACGAGCGCGGTGGCGGCGGCGAGGACGATGAAGAGGAACGTCCCGTCACCGAAGACGGCGGCCGCGACCTGCGAGATGACCGGGTCCTGGACGTAGCCCGCGCCGAGCGGGACGCCGTTGCGGAGGAGGTCCTCGCCGGGGTTCTCGGCCATCCGGACGTCGGTGGCCATGGCCAGGAAGATGATGCCGCAGAACATGGTGACGGCCAGGCCGCCCATGAGGGCGAGCGTGCTGGCGGCGTTCTTCGACTTCGGCTTGCGGAAGGCCGGGACGCCGTTGGAGATGGCCTCGACGCCGGTGAGGGCGGCACAGCCGGAGGAGAAGGCGCGCAGCAGCAGGAAGACCAGCGCGAAGCCGGCCAGGCCCTGGTGCTGGGCCTTGATCTCGAAGTCGGCGGTGGGCGCCTTCATGGTCTCGTCGAGGACGAGACCCCGCCACGCGCCCCAGGCGATCATGATGAAGACGCCGGCGACGAAGACGTACGTCGGGATGGCGAAGAGGCTGCCCGACTCCTTCACGCCCCGCAGGTTCATGAGGGTGAGCAGGATGATCACGGCGACGGCCGAGGCGACCTTGTGCTCGACGATGAAGGGGACCGCGGAGCCGAGGTTCTCGATGCCCGAGGAGATCGACACGGCGACGGTGAGGACGTAGTCGACGAGCAGGGCGCTCGCGACGGTGAGTCCGGCCTTCGGCCCGAGGTTGGTGGTGGCGACCTCGTAGTCGCCGCCGCCGCTCGGGTACGCGTGCACGTTCTGCCGGTACGACGCGACCACCGTGAACATCAGGACGACGACCGCGAGCGCGATCCACGGGCTGAAGTGGTAGGCCGACAGGCCGGCGACGGAGAGGACGAGCAGCACCTCGCCGGGTGCGTACGCCACCGAGGACAGCGGGTCGGAGGCGAAGACGGGGAGGGCGATCCGCTTCGGGAGAAGGGTCTCTCCCAGCTTGTCGCTGCGCAGGGCCCGCCCGATCAGGATCCGTTTGGGCACGTCGGTCAGTTTGGACACGGAGAGGATCGTAAGCGTTCGAAAAGAGCCACGCGTACCGGCACCCCCGATCCGCACCGAATCTCCCTGAGTACCACCTCCGGTGCGCTCCTCGCCAGCGTTGCCGCTTAAGCTCGGACCGGGCGATCCGTCAGGGTGTCGCCCGCCGCGACCCGGGCCGATCGGGCGAGGAGAGTTGTGAGCAGGGTGTATTCGCAGGTCAGCAAGACGATCAGGAGTGCGGGGTAAGGGGACGTGCACATCGTCATCATGGGCTGCGGGCGAGTGGGAGCCGCTCTCGCGCAGACCCTCGAACAGCAGGGGCACACCGTCGCGGTCGTGGACCAGGATCCGACGGCTTTCCGCCGTCTGGGCTCGGGCTTCGGCGGCCGGCGGGTCACGGGCGTGGGTTTCGACCAGGACACGCTGCGTGAGGCCGGGATCGAGGAGGCCGGTGCCTTCGCCGCGGTGAGCAGCGGCGACAACTCCAACATCATCGCGGCGCGGGTCGCGCGCGAGATGTTCGGCATCGAGAACGTGGCGGCGCGGATCTACGACCCGCGTCGCGCCGAGGTCTACCAGCGGCTCGGGATCCCGACGGTCGCGACGGTCCGCTGGACCGCCGACCAGATGCTCCGCCGGCTGCTGCCCTCGGGCGCGGAGCCGCTGTGGCGCGACCCGAGCGGTGGCGTGCAGCTCGCCGAGGTGCACACCTCCCCGGCGTGGATCGGCCACAAGGTGAGCAGGCTCCAGGAGGAGACCGGCGTCCGCGTCGCCTTCCTCACCCGACTGGGCGAAGCGATTCTGCCGACCTCGCAGACGGTGCTCCAGGAAGGTGACCTGGTGCACGTGATGATGCGTACGGACGAGATCGCGAAGGTCGAGGCGGCCTTCGCCGAGGGCCCCGAGGAGGGCGGTCACTGATGCGTGTCGCTATTGCGGGCGCGGGTGCGGTGGGCCGGTCCATCGCGGGCGAGCTCCTGGAGAACGGCCACGAGGTCCTGCTGGTCGACAAGGCGCCGACCGCCATCTCGGTGGAGCGGGTGCCGCAGGCGGAGTGGCTGCTCGCCGACGCCTGCGAGATCACCTCGCTGGACGAGGCGGCGCTGCAGCGCTGCAACGTGGTCATCGCGGCGACCGGTGACGACAAGGTGAACCTGGTCGTCTCGCTGCTCGCCAAGACCGAGTACGGCGTGCCGCGTGTGGTCGCCCGGGTGAACAACCCGAAGAACGAGTGGCTGTTCAACGAGGCCTGGGGCGTGGACGTGGCCGTCTCGACGCCGCGCCTGATGTCGGCCCTGGTCGAGGAGGCGGTGAGCGTCGGCGACCTGGTCCGGCTGCTGCGCTTCAGCCACGGCGACGCGAACCTGGTCGAGCTGACGCTGCCGCCGGAGTCGGCGGTCGCCGGCACCGCCGTCGGGGACGTGGCCTGGCCGCAGGACACCTCGCTGGTGACGATCATCCGCGGTTCGCGGGTGCTCACGCCGAGCGCCGAGGAGACCCTGGAGGCCGGCGACGAGCTGCTGTTCGTGGCCGCGCAGGCCCGCGAGGAGCAGCTGGAGGACCTCCTGCAGGTCCGCCGGGATTCCTCCGAGTCCTGATCAGGCGTGGTACGCGGAAGGGCCCGGGACCCCGAGGGGTTCCGGGCCCTTCCGCGTGGCGTCTCGGGCTCGGGGGGCTTCTCCGTCCGCCGGCTCGGGCTCGGGGGGCTTCCCCGTACGCCCGCTCAGGTCCGGGGGCTTCCCTGTACGCCCGCTCAGGCCCGGGGGCTTCGCTGTACGTACGCCCGCTCAGGCCCGGGGGCTTCGCTGTACGTACGCCCCGCTCAGGCCCCGGGGGCTCCCGTGCGTCGGAGGCTCAGGCCTCCGGGTGGTGTTGTGCCGCCGCGGCCGCCTTGCGCTCCTTCTCGGCGCGCTCCTCGGCCTCCATCTCGGCGAAGACGTCGATCGGCGCCGGGGCCTTCGCGAGGAACACCCAGGTGAGGTAGACCGCGAGCAGGAACGGCGGGATCTTCAGGGCGACGAGGACCCAGCCGAACTTGGTGGTGTCGGCCCACCAGTACATCGGGAAGAGGATCGCGCACTTGCCGAGCAGGATCAGACCCCAGGCCCAGCTCGCCTTGGTGTACGCCTTCTTGCGGCCCGGGTTGCGGGTGCGCCAGGAGAGGTTCTCCTTGAAGACCGGGCCGAGGATCAGGCCGATCAGGGGCACTCCGGCGAGCGCGGTGATGAGGTACGCCAAGGCGAGGCCGAGCGTGTAGAGCATGCCCGGCAGGTAGAAGTCCTTGGCGTTGCCGGTCATCATCGCGAAGACCACGCCGAAGGCGACGCCGAAGACGCCGCTGAAGGCGTGCTTGACGGTGTCCCGACGGATCAGCCGGACGGCCACCAGGACCAGCGAGACCGCGAGCGCGGCGATCGCCGAGACGTGCAGGTCCTTGTTGATCGTGAAGATCGTGACGAACAGCAGGCCGGGCAGGACCGTCTCGATCATGCCCCGCAGACCGCCGAAGGCCTCGAAGAGCGCGGCCTCGGTCACGGCCTTGTCCGCCTGGGCGTCCTGGTCCGGGGTCGACCGGTCCGCGGTCGGCTTGTCGAGGGACGTCACCGGCTACTCCTGTCCGAGCGGTCGGAGCTCGTATTTGGGGTTGAAGAGGACCCGCCGGCCGTGGCTCATGGAGATCCGGCCGGAGGCGATCAGCTTGCGGCCCGGTTCGATGCCCACGATGGAGCGCCGGCCGAGCCACACGACGTCGAGCGGTGCCGTGCCGTCGAAGAGTTCGGCCTCCAGCGCGGGCACACCGGCCCGGGGACGCAGCGTGACCGTGCGCAAGGTACCAGTCACCTTGACTATCTGTCGGTCGGAGCAGTCGGAGATACGCGTGCACCCCGAGGCCTCGGCGTCCTCCTGGAGCTCCTCCGACTCCAGGTCCTCCGGTGAGGAGGAGAGCCGGTCGAGCATCCGGCGGAACCGTCCGGCCGGCTTCTCTGTACGCGGTGCAGCACTCATACAGAAAGCGTACCGGCCGCCACCCACACCGGTCGCGGCCCCGGACCACCCCTCCGCACGGCCCCCGTTTCAGCGTTCGAAGCGGTACCCCATGCCCGGTTCGGTGACGAAGTGGCGCGGGTGCGAGGGGTCGGTCTCCAGCTTGCGGCGGAGCTGCGCCATGTAGACCCGGAGGTAGTTGGTCTCCGTGCCGTACGAGGGTCCCCAGACCTCCTGGAGCAGCTGCTTCTGGCTGACCAGGCGGCCGCTGTTGCGGACGAGGACCTCCAGGAGGTGCCACTCGGTGGGGGTGAGCCGGACGTCGCGTCCGTCGCGGTGCACCTTCTTCGCCGCCAGGTCGACGGTGAAGCCCTCGGTCTCGACCACGACGACCCCGTCCTCGGCTCCGCCGACGGGCTCGGCGCGGCGCACGGCGGCGCGCAGCCGGGCGAGCAGCTCGTCCATGCCGAAGGGCTTGGTGACGTAGTCGTCGGCGCCCGCGTCGAGCGCCTCCACCTTCTCGTCGGAGGTCTGCCGGGCGGACAGGACCAGGATCGGCACCCTCGTCCAGCCGCGCAGGCCCTTGATGACCTCGACGCCGTCCATGTCGGGCAGTCCGAGGTCGAGGACGACGACGTCGGGATGGCGTTCGGCGGCGAGCCGGAGGGCGGTGGCGCCGTCGGGCGCGGCGTCGACCTCGTACTTCCGCGCCTTCAGGTTGATCACCAGGGCGCGGACGATCTGCGGCTCGTCGTCGACCACGAGGACCCGGGTCATGGAGGGGGCCTGCCTTCTTCGCTGTGTCGGTGGGTACGGAGGTGGTTACGGAGGTGGGTACGGCTGCGCTCAAGGGCGCCGGCGCGGGTACGGGCCCGGCGGTCAGGTCACCGCGGTCAGGTCACGGCGGTCACGTCACGGCGGTCACGTCACCGCGTGGGCCGGTAGGTCGGCGGGCGGGGCCTGGGAGCCGCCCGGCGCGGCGCGCAGGGTGAGGACCATGGTGAGGCCGCCGCCGGGGGTGTCCTCGGCGCCGAGCGTCCCGCCCATGGCCTCCACGAAGCCGCGGGCGACCGCGAGGCCCAGGCCGACGCCGGCGCCGCGCGGGGCGTCGCCGAAGCGCTGGAAGGGCTCGAAGATGCCCTCCTTGGCCTCGTCGGGGACGCCGGGGCCGCGGTCGGTGACCCGCAGCTCGACCCGCTCGCCCAGGGCGCTGGCGGCGACGGCGACGGGCACGCCCTCGGGGCTGTACTTCACGGCGTTCTCCACGATGTTGGCGACGGCCCGCTCCAGGAGGCCCTTGTCGACCTCGACCATGGGCAGGGTCTCGGGGATGTCGAGCTCGGCGCTGCCGTCCGGCACTCCCCCGAGGGCCATGGGGACGACCTCGTCGAGGTCGACCGGGCGGATCAGGGGGGTGACGGTGCCGGTCTGGAGGCGGGACATGTCCAGGAGGTTGCCCACGAGGTGGTCCAGGCGGTCGGCGCCGGCCTCGATGCCCTCCAGGAGCTCGGCCCGGTCCTGCTCGGACCACTCGACGTCGTCGGAGCGGAGCGAGGAGACGGAGGCCTTGATGCTCGCGAGCGGGGTCCGCAGGTCGTGGCTGACGGCGGCGAGCAGGGACGTGCGGATCTTGTTGCCCTCGGCCAGCTTCCGGGCCTCCTCCGCCTCGCCGACGAGCCGCTGCCGGTCGAGGACGACCGCGGCCTGGGCGGCGAAGGCGCCGAGCACCCGCCGGTCCTCGGCGGGCAGCACCCGGCCGCTCAGGGCGAGGGCCAGGTGGTCGCCGACGGGCATGTCCACGTCCGCGTCCTCCGGCCGGGCCGCCGGGTGGGGGCCGACGCTGGCCGCCCGGGTCCACGGCTCGACCTCGTCCGCGCGCTCCAGAAGGGCCACCGACTCCATCGAGAAGGTCTCGCGAACCCGTTCCAGGAGGGCGTCCAGGCTCGTCTCGCCGCGCAGCACGCTGCCGGCGAGGTAGGAGAGCACCTCGGACTCGGCGCGCAGCCGGGCGGCCTGGTGGGTGCGCCGGGCGGCCAGGTCGACCACGGAGGCCACCGCCATCGCGACGCCGAAGAAGACGGCGATGGCGACGATGTTCAGGGGGTCGGCGATGGTCAGCCGGTGCAGGGGCGGGGTGAAGAACCAGTTGAGGAGGAAGGAGCCGACGGCCGCCGAGGCGAGCGCCGGGAGGAAGCCGCCGAGGAGGGCCGCGCCGACCGTCAGGGCGAGGAAGAGCAGCATGTCGTTGGCGAGGCCGAGGTCGGCGTCGATGTGCGTGAGCAGCAGGGCCAGGCCGAGCGGGCCCGCGACGCCGACGAGCCAGCCGCCGAGGATCCGGGAGCGGCCGAGGCGGGCCCCGCGCGCGACCGGCAGGCCCCGGCCCTTGGCGACCTCGCCGTGGGTGACGATGTGGACGTCGAGGTCGGGTCCCGAGTCGCGGGCCACGGTCTGGCCGACGCCGGGGCCGAGCACGTACTGCCAGGTCCGGCGACGGCTGGAGCCGAGGACGATCTGGGTGGCGTTGACCCCGCGGGCGAATTCCAGGAGCGCGGAGGGGATGTCGTCGCCGATGACGTGGTGGAACGTTCCGCCGAGGTCCTCGACGAGGGTCCGCTGGACCGCCAGCTCCTTCGGGGAGGCGGCGGTGAGCCCGTCACTGCGGGCGATGTAGACGGCGAGGACCTCGCCGCCCGCGCCCTTCTCGGCGAGCCGGGTGGCGCGCCGTATGAGGGTGCGGCCCTCGGGGCCGCCGGTCAGGCCGACGACGATCCGCTCCCGGGCCTGCCAGGTCGAGCGGATGTCGTGCTCGCCCCGGTACTGCCGGAGGTACTCGTCGACCCGGTCGGCGGTCCAGAGCAGCGCCAGCTCGCGCAGGGCCGTGAGGTTCCCCGGGCGGAAGTAGTTCGACAGGGACGCGTCGATCCTGTCCGGTTTGTAGATGTTGCCGTGGGCCATGCGGCGGCGCAGCGCCTCCGGGGACATGTCGACCAGCTCGATCTGGTCCGCCCTGCGCACCACCTCGTCGGGGACGGTCTCCCGCTGGCGCACCCCGGTGATCGCCTCGACGACGTCGCCGAGGGACTCCAGGTGCTGGATGTTCACGGTCGACACGACGTCGATACCGGCGGCGAGGAGCTCGGCGACGTCCTGCCACCGCTTGGGGTTGCGGGAGCCCGGCACGTTCGTGTGGGCCAGCTCGTCGACCAGGGCGACGGCGGGACGGCGGGCGAGGACGGCGTCGACGTCCATCTCGGTGAAGGTCGCGCCCCGGTACTCCAGGGTGCGGCGCGGGACCTCCTCCAGGCCGTGCAGCATGACCTCGGTGCGCGGGCGGCCGTGGCACTCCACGAAGGCCACCACGCAGTCCGTGCCGCGCTCCACCCGGCGGTGGGCCTCGGAGAGCATGGCGTAGGTCTTGCCGACGCCCGGCGCCGCGCCGAGGTAGATCCGAAGCTTGCCGCGTCCCATGGCTCGACCATATCTCCAGCCAATCGGACATTCCGTACGCGGGGAGTGGCCGGGGGCGGTATTGACGTGATTCTGATGTGCCCCGCGGCCTGCTCCGCTGCCGGTGCGCGCCGCGCGTCCTGTGGACGACCACCCGCACTCTCCTTGCCGGAGCGCGGGCCTGTGGAAAACGGGCGGTGGGCCGCCGGAAGACGGGCCGGTGGGCCGCCGGAAAGGCCGGTGGGCCGCCGGAAAGGCCGGTGGGCCGCTTCCCGTATCTCTCGTACGGGAAGCGGCCCACCGGCCGTAGCGACTTGTTTTCTCAGCGGATCTCGGAGATCTCCGGACCGCGCTGGAGCTGGCCCATGCCGCCGGAGAAGCGGGAGTTCTCCTGCTCCTCCTGCTGCACGCCGTCCGGCACCATCTGCGCGTCGTTCGGCAGCTTGAGGACGATCGGGTCGCGCGGGGCCATCGGGCCGTCGCCGCGGACGACCACGGTGTCCCGGACGATCTGCTCCAGGAGGCCTGCGGCCTCGGGCTGGACCGCGCCCTGCCCGGAGATCACTCCGCGCAGGAACCAGCGGGGCCCGTCGACGCCCACGAAGCGGACCAGCTGCACGCCGCGGTTGCCGTCCGGCAGCTGCACCGGGACCTGCGCCCGCAGCTCCCAGCCGAGCGGGCCCTCGACCTCGTCGATGGCGCCGCCCTGCTGGACGATACCGGTGGCGATCTCGTCGCGGACCTCGCCCCAGATGCCCTCGTTCTTGGGCGCGGCGAAGGCCTGCAGCTGGACGGCGCTGTCACGCAGGACGACGGTGGCCGCGACGATCGCGTCGCCCGCCACCTCCACCCGCAGTTCCATGCCCTCGACTCCGGGCACGAAGATCCCGCCGAGGTCCACACGGCCCTCGTCGGGCTTGGCGACCTCGGAGATGTCCCAGGGCCCGTCGGGCCGGGGCGCCGGCGGAAGGTTCACGCGGCGCGGCTCGGCCGCGTCCTCGCCCTCCACCGCGTCGACGACCTGCTCGGCCTCGCTCGCCGCGTCCTCGGCGGCACCGCTCTTCTTGCGACGTCCGAACACGTCACTGTCCTTCCCGGTCGGATACGACCGAAGCGTATCGATTCCCACCCGTTGTGCCGTCCACGGCGGCATGACCGCCGGTGGACCCGAAGCCCCCCTCGGCCCGCGCCGACCCGGGAAGCTCCGCCACCTCATGGAAGCGGACCTTCTCGACCTGCTGGACGACAAGTTGGGCAATCCGATCGAATCGTTCGAACCGCACGTCCTCGCGCGGGTCGAGATTGACCACGATCACCTTGATCTCTCCACGGTACCCGGCATCCACGGTCCCCGGGGCATTCACGAGCGCCACTCCGCATCGGGCGGCGAGACCGGAGCGCGGGTGCACGAAGGCCGCGTACCCGTCCGGCAGGGCGATGGAGACCCCGGTGGGCAGCACGGCGCGCTCCCCGGGGGCGAGCACGACCGCCTCGGTGGTCACGAGGTCGGCCCCGGCGTCGCCGGGATGCCCGTAGGCCGGGATCGGCACCTCCGGGTCCACACGCCGGATCAGTACGTCGACGGGGTTGCGCATCAGGGGTTCACCTCGAAGGCGCGGGCGCGCCGGACCTGGTCGGGGTCGGACATGGCGGCCTGGATCTCCTCCGGGCGGCCGTTGTCGATGAAGTGGTCGACCTTGACCTCGATGAAGAGGGCGTCGGCGCGGACGGCGACGGGGCCCTCGGGCCCGCCGATCCGTCCGACCGCGGTCGAGTAGATCTTGCGGCCGTGCACGGCGGTGACGGCGGCCTCCAGGTGGAGGACGGTGCCGACCGGGACGGGCCGGGCGAAGTCGGTCTCCAGGCGTCCGGTCACGGCGATGACCCGCAGCAGCCAGTTCAGGGAGCCGAGGGTCTCGTCGAGTGCGGTGGCGAGCACGCCGCCGTGCGCGAGGCCGGGGGCGCCCTGGTGGTCGGGGGTCACCGTGAACTCGGCGGTGACGGTCACGCCCTCGCCCGCACGCGCTTCCAGGTGGAGGCCGTGGGGCTGCCCGCCGCCGCACCCGAAGCAGTACTCGTAGTGCGCACCGAGCAGCTCGCCGGGGGCCGGCGCGTCGGGGTGGCGTACCGGCGGTATGGCGTCGGCCGGCGGGGTGAGGGCGGCAGATGTTGCAGTCACAGCCGCAGACCTTACCCGCGAGGATGGGCGCAGGTCGCGCCGTGCCAAGCTTGGACGCATGCAGCCTTCCGCACCGTCCCCGGCCCCCTCCCCCGCTCCTTCCGCCGCGCCGCGCTTCGACGAGCGGCTGACGGCGCCGCGCTCGTGGTGGGTGATCGTCGGTCTGCTCGGTCTGTCCGGCGCCCTGATCATGTTCCCGCTGGGCGCGGTCCCGATGCTGGGCGGCCTGATCGCGGCGGCGGTGGTCGCGGGCGTGGCGGTCTCCTCGTACGGCTCCGCCCGGATCCGGGTGGTGGCCGGTTCGCTGGTGGCGGGCGAGGCGCGGATCCCGGTCGAGGCGCTCGGGGCGGCCGAGGCGCTCGACGCGGAGGAGGCGCGCGCCTGGCGCACGTACAAGGCGGACCCGCGCGCGTTCATGCTGATGCGCAGCTACGTGCCGCGGGCGGTACGGGTCGAGGTGACGGACCCGGCGGACCCGACGCCGTATGTGTACCTGTCCAGCCGCGAGCCGGAGGCGCTGGTCGCGGCCCTGGAGGCGGAGCGCGCCTGACCCGGCGCGCCCTACGGCGTCAGAAGCCCAGCTCCTTGGGGTTCTCGGGCTGCTCCAGCGGGGGCAGCTCCGGGAGCTCGTCCCAGGGGATCTGGCGGCCGCGCAGGTCCTTGCGGATGTGCGCGGCGAGTTTCCTGGTGTCGCGGCGGTTCATGACGGCGCCGACGGCGGCGCCCACCATGAAGGGCATGAGGTTCGGCAGGTTCCGCATCATGCGTTTCATGATCTGCTGGCGCAGTTCGCGCTTGAGCTGACCGCCGAGTGCGGCGTTGACCGTGGTGGGCCTGGTGGGGTCGATGCCCCGCTCCTCGGTCCAGGAGGTCAGATAGGCCATCGAGCGCTGGGTGAGCCGGCCGGGGGGCCGCAGCCCGTAGACCTCGTGCAGCTCGGCGATGAGTTTGATCTCCACGGCGGCGACGCCGGTGATCTCGGCCGCCAGCTCGGCCGGCATGGCCGGAGCCACGGGAAGCATGGCGGCGGCGCCGACGCCCGCGCCCACGGTCGAACTCGCGTTCGCCGCGCCGGCGACGAGTTTGTCGGCGAGCTCCTCGGGGCCGAGCCCGGGGAACTGTCTGCGCAGGGTCGCCAGGTCGCGGACGGGGATCCGCGGGGCGAGGTCGATCAGCCGGTCGGCCAGGTAGCCGAGGCCGGCCCTGGCGCCGTCTCCGCCGCGCTTCACGCCCTGCCGGACGCCCTGCCGGACGCCCTGCGTGACGCCGCGCCGGACGGCGTCGATCCGGTCCGAGTCGATCCTGATCCGGTCGAGCTGGGCCCGCGCGGGGTTGGCCAGCCGCCTGACGGCGCCGAAGCGTCCGCCCTGCCGCACGTCGACCGGCGCTTCGGCCGCTTCCTGCCGGACCGGCAGGCGCGCCGGATCCGTCTCGGCGATCTCGATGACCGCTTCGAGCGAGGCCGGGAGGCCTCGCTCGTCGTCACGTGCGCCGAGGGAGGGCAGCGAGGCGGCGAGCTCGGCTTCAGGTGCCTCCAGGGCGCCCTCTGCCGGGCCTGAGCCGCCCTTGTGCGTCTCCGGGCTCCTGGGGAGCCGCAGACGCCGCTTCCGGGACGGTGTGTCGCCTGCCACGGCCGAGCGGTCTCAGTCGCAGTCGCGGCAGATCGGCTGGCCGTTCTTCTCCCGGGCCAGCTGGCTGCGGTGGTGCACGAGGAAGCAGCTCATGCAGGTGAACTCGTCGGCCTGCTTGGGCAGGACCCGGACGGCCAGCTCCTCGTTCGAGAGGTCGGCGCCGGGAAGCTCCAGGCCTTCGGCGGCCTCGAACTCGTCGACGTCGACGGTCGAGGTCGACTTGTCGTTCCGGCGGGCCTTCAGTTCTTCAAGGCTGTCCGAGTCGACGTCGTCGTCGGTCTTGCGTGGGGTGTCGTAATCCGTTGCCATGTCGCTCTCCCCCTCTGGGTGGTTGCGGTGTCTCCAGCGCACGTAACGCGTGAGAGGTCGGACTTGTGCCCGACCTGAGGCGGAGATTTTGCCTCACATCAAGGTCTGTTACTCAATCGACACCCGTCGGGCACTCTCGCGAGTGATCGGCTTCGGGTGGCGAACCGGACCGTACACGGTCCTCCGGGCGGTCCTCACGGGCGCCACCCCGTGTACTTCCCGTCATTCCGGGGCCCGGAAACCCGGACTTTTCCTGGTTTTCCGAGGGATTTCTCGGTCACGGAGCGTGGAGGGCCGGACACCCTGTCCTGTGATCGATCACACATGAGCGTCTCAGAATCGGGGCCCCGGAATTCCGCGCAAAGCGAACGGAACCGGTCGGCTCATGCAGTGTGTCAGATCGGCAGAGTGACACGCATCACGAGTCCACCGCCCTCGCGCGGCTCCGCGATGATACGGCCGCCGTGGGCGCGGGCCACGGACCGCGCGATCGACAGGCCGAGACCGACCCCCTTGTCGCTGCCCGTCCGCTCCTGCCGGAGCCTTCTGAACGGCTCGAAGAGGTTGTCGATCTCGTACGCGGGGACCACCGGTCCCGTGTTCGAGACGACCAGGACCGCCTGGTTGTCCTTCACCTCGGTGGTGACCTCCACCCAGCCTCCCTCCGGCACGTTGTACCGCACGGCGTTCTGGAGCAGGTTCAGGACGATCCGTTCCAGGAGGACGCCGTTGCCCTGGACGACGGCGGGCTCGCGCTCGCCGCGGATCTCCACGCCCTTGGCCTCGGCCTCGGCGTGCACCTGGTCGACACCCCGCTCGGCGACCTCGGCCAGGTCGACGGGTTTGCGCTCGACGATCTGGTTGTCGCTCCGGGCGAGCAGCAGCAGGCCCTCGACGAGCTGTTCGCTGCGCTCGTTGGTGGCGAGCAGGGTCTTGCCGAGCTGATGGAGCTCCACCGGCGCCCCGGGGTCCGAGAGGTGGACCTCCAGGAGGGTGCGGTTGATCGCGAGCGGGGTCCGCAGCTCGTGCGAGGCGTTCGCGACGAACCGCTGCTGGGCCGTGAAGGCCCGCTCCAGGCGGTCCAGCATCTCGTCGAAGGTGTCGGCGAGCTCCTTGAGCTCGTCGTCGGGGCCGTCCAGCTCGATCCGCCGGGACAGGTCCGAACTGGCCACCTGGCGGGCGGTCCGGGTGATCCGGCCGAGCGGCGAGAGCACCCTTCCCGCCATGGCGTAGCCGAAGGCGAAGGCGATGATGCTCAGGCCGAGCAGGGCGAAGAGGGACCGCCGCAGGAGGTCTTCCAGGGCGATGTCGCTCTGGTGCCGCAGGCACAGCGTGACGGCGTCGTTGAGCTGGTCGCCGGTCGGCGACTCGGGCAGCCGGCACCAGGAGGTGGTGGGCTGGACCGTGCCGTTGACGACCTTGAAGGGCAGCTGCGAGGTGCTGTCACTGAGGGCCTGGGCGGTGAAGAGGTAGATGATCGACAGCAGCAGGATGCCGGCGATCAGGAACATCCCGCCGTACAGCAGCGTGAGCCGTATCCGGATGGTCGGGCGCAGCAGCGGCCGGACGGGGTCGCGGGGGTCCCAGGTGGGTTTCGGGGGCGCCTGGGGGTGGGGCGCGGGGGTCGTGGCCATCGGGTCAGATCCGGTACCCGGAGCCGGGGACGGTGACGATGACCGGCGGCTCGCCGAGCTTGCGCCGCAGGGTCATGACGGTGACGCGCACGACGTTGGTGAACGGGTCGGTGTTCTCGTCCCAGGCCTTCTCCAGGAGCTGCTCGGCCGAGACGACGGCGCCCTCGCTGCGCATGAGGACCTCCAGGACGGCGAACTCCTTCGGCGCGAGCTGGACCTCGCGGCCCTCGCGGAAGACCTCGCGGCGGTTGGGGTCGAGCTTGATGCCGGCGCGCTCCAGGACGGGCGGGAGCGGGACGGTGGTGCGGCGGCCGAGGGCGCGCACGCGCGCGGTGAGCTCGGTGAAGGCGAAGGGCTTGGGGAGGTAGTCGTCCGCCCCGAGCTCCAGGCCCTCGACGCGGTCGCTGACGTCGCCGGAGGCGGTGAGCATCAGGACGCGGGTGGGCATGCCGAGCTCGACGATCTTGCGGCAGACGTCGTCGCCGTGGACGAGCGGGAGGTCGCGGTCGAGGACGACGACGTCGTAGTCGTTGACCCCGACGCGCTCCAGGGCCGCGGCGCCGTCGTACACGACGTCGACGGCCATGGCCTCCCGGCGCAGTCCGGTGGCCACCGCATCGGCGAGCAGCTGCTCGTCCTCGACGACGAGTACGCGCACGTCGTATTTCCTTCCCGTTGAGCCGCTGTCCGGGGTGGGGACCGGCTGAGATCTGAGCACTGACTGTGCGTGTCCATCCTGCCCCGTACGCGCGTAAACCGGCTGTAAGACGGGGGTGCGGGGCCTTCGTCGGGAGGGGGCGCGCGGCGGGGCGCGTGCGCCGGAACGAAGAATTCACCGGATTCTCGGGCCAGTTGAGGTTTCTCTGAGGAACGGGCTGGGGAGGACGACTGCACACCCCGTGATCACGCCCTGTATGTGGCGCGCCACCTACCGCTCTCTGTCCCCCAGAGTTCGCAGTGCGTGATCCACCCACCCTCGGCACACCCCCGTGCCACCGGACCCACGAGGAGGGGGCGCACGATGGACGCTTTCACCGCAGGACTGCTGCACCGCATCAGGACCACGCAGACGGACCTCACGCGGGCCCGTGAGACGGGCGACGACTACCTGGCGGAGGTGGAGCAGGCGGAGCTTGACGACCTGCACCGGCTGGCCGCCGAGCACGGCGTGGAGGTGGCCGCGCCGGGCGTCTGACCCGTTTCACCCGGACCCTGTCCGACCTCGAGCACGTACGCGTGGGCCCCGGCGCCGTCCCGGCACCGGGGCCCTCGTGCGTCCGTACGGCAGACGCTGGGGCCTGTCGGACCCTGATCCGCCGGACAGGCCTAGTCGTGCCAGGCCCCCAGCTCCTCCAGGAGCTCCTGGAGGGGCGCGAAGAGGCCCGGGGAGGCCGCGAGGGTCAGCTCGCCGGACTCCGGCTCCCCGGGGCGGCCGCCGGTGAGGCCGCCCGCCTCGCGGGCGATGAGCGCGCCCGCCGCGAGGTCCCAGGGGTTGAGGCCGCGCTCGTAGTACGCGTCGAGGCGGCCGGCCGCGACGTCGCAGAGGTCGATGGCGGCCGAGCCGCCGCGGCGGATGTCGCGGACGAGCGGGATGACCCGCTGGGCCACGTCGGCCTGGTGGGCGCGGCGGGCCTGGACGTACCCGAAGCCGGTGCCGAGGAGGGCCTGGTCGAGCGCGGGCGAGGGGCGGACGGCCAGGCGCCGCTCCCCCGCGTAGGCTCCGCCGCCGAGGACGGCCCGGTAGGTCTCGCCGCGCATCGGGGCCTCGACGACGCCGACGACGGTCTCGCCGTCCCGCTCGGCGGCGATCGAGACCGCCCAGGTGGGCAGGCCGTACAGGTAGTTCACGGTGCCGTCGAGCGGGTCGATCACCCAGCGGATCCCGCTCGTCCCGGGGCTCGACGCGCCCTCCTCGCCGAGGAAGCCGTCCTGCGGGCGGTGCTCGGAGAGGAAGCCGGTGATCAGCTTCTCGGCGGCGATGTCCATCTCGGTGACGACGTCGATGGGGCTCGACTTGGTCATCGCCACGGCCAGGTCGTCCGGCCGGCCGTCGCGCAGCAGCGCTCCGGCCCGCCGTGCGGCCTCCAGGGCGAGGTCGTGCAGTTCGGTGAGCAGAGGGTCGGTCACGCTGACTCCTTACGCGTAGGGGCTGTCGGCACCGGCCGCCGCGGGCCGCTCGGCCCTGGCCGGGCAGCAGCCGATCGGGCACAGGTCGTGGGAGGGCCCCAGCGCGCCCAGGGCGCACCGCTCGGCCCTGCTCCCCCGCTCGTGCGCCGCCCGTTCCAGGACGAGCTCGCGGACGGCGGCGGCGAAGCGCGGGTCGGCGCCGACGGTGGCCGAGCGCCGGACGGGCAGGCCGAGCTCCGCGGCCTTGGCGGTGGCCTCCGTGTCGAGGTCGTAGAGGACCTCCATGTGGTCGGAGACGAAGCCGATCGGGACCATGACGGCGGCGGGCACGCCGGCGCCGTGGAGCTCCTCCAGGTGGTCGCAGATGTCGGGCTCCAGCCACGGGATGTGGGGGGCGCCGCTGCGGGACTGGTAGACGAGCTTCCAGGGGTGGTCGATCCCGGTCTCCTCGCGGACGGCGTCGACGATGACCCGCGCCACGTCGAGGTGCTGGCGGACGTAGGCGCCGCCCTCGCCGTGCTCGGTGACCGGTCCTGAGCTGTCGGCGGCGGAGTCGGGGATGGAGTGGGTGGTGAAGGCGAGGTGGGCGCCGTCCCGCACGGCCGGGTCGAGCTCGGCGAGCGAGGCCAGGACGCCCTCGATCATGGGCTCGACGAAGCCGGGGTGGTTGAAGTAGTGCCGGAGCTTGTCGACCCGGGGCAGCGGGAGTCCTTCCGCCTCCAGGGTGGCGAGCGCGTCGGCGAGGTTCTCGCGGTACTGGCGGCAGCCGGAGTAGGAGGCGTACGCGCTGGTGGCGAGGACGGCGATGTGGCGCCGCCCGTCGGTGATCATCTCGCGGAGGGTGTCGGTGAGGTACGGCGCCCAGTTCCGGTTTCCCCAGTAGACCGGCAGGTCGAGCGCGGCCTGCTCGAAGTCCGTCCGCAGCGCGTCGAGCAGCGCGCGGTTCTGGCCGTTGATCGGGGAGACGCCGCCGAAGAGGAAGTAGTGCTGCCCCACTTCCTTGAGCCGTTCCTTCGGGATGCCGCGGCCGCGTGTCACGTTCTCCAGGAACGGGACCACGTCGTCCGGGCCCTCGGGGCCGCCGAAGGAGAGCAGCAGCAGGGCGTCGTACGGGGCGGGATCGTGCTTCTCGGACATGGCACCGATCCTGCCACCCGCCCGTGACGGCGACGGGCGCGGCCCGACCGAGGGTGTTCTTCCGAAGTTCTTCCGAAGTGCCTTCCGGAAAACAGGGATGACCGATCGACTTCAACACCGTAGGCTTTAGCTATTAATTACACGTGTTGACCAAGGACCTCTCTTGCCCAGTCCCTACCGCGCGATCTTCACGGCGCCCGGAACCGCCTCGTTCTCCGTCGCGGGGTTCCTCGGCCGCATGCCGCTGTCCATGATGGGCATCGGGATCGTGACCATGATTTCGCAGGTCACCGGCCGGTACGGCCTCGCCGGCGCGCTCAGCGCGACCCTCGCGATGTCCGCCGCGGTCCTCGGCCCCCTGGTCTCGCGCCTCGTCGACCGGCACGGACAGCGCAAGGTGCTCCGCCCGGTCACACTGGTCTCGCTCGCCGCGGCCGCCGGGCTGCTCCTGTGCGTGCAGCAGAAGGCCCCGGACTGGACCCTGTTCGTCTTCACCGGTGTGATCGGCTGCGTGCCGAGCCTCGGCGCGATGACCAGGGCCCGCTGGGCGGAGATCTACCGCGGCGAGGAGCGGCGCCTGCACACGGCGTACTCCTGGGAGTCGATCGTCGACGAGGTGTGCTTCATCTTCGGGCCGATCCTCTCGATCGGCCTGTCGACCGCCTGGTTCCCCGAGGCCGGACCCCTGTTCGCCGGGGCGTTCCTGGCCGCCGGCGTCTTCTGGCTGACCTCGCAGCGGGCCACGGAGCCGGTCCCCCACCCCAAGGAGGGCGCCGCCCGGGGCACCTCCGCGCTCCGCTCCCGCGGCCTCCAGGTGCTCACGCTCGCCTTCGTCGCCACCGGCGCGATCTTCGGCTCGGTGGACGTGGTGACCGTGGCCTTCGCCGAGGAGCGGGGCCAGAAGGCCGCCGCCAGCCTCGTCCTGGCCGTCTACGCGCTGGGCTCGGGACTGGCCGGCGCCGTCTTCGGACTGCTCCACCTCAAGGGCGAGGCGTCCCGCAGGTGGCTCCTGGGAATCTGCGCGATGGCCGTGAGTATGATCCCCCTCCTACTGGCCGGGAACCTGCCGTTGCTGGCCGTGGCGCTCTTTGTCGCGGGCCTGTCCATCGCACCGACGATGGTGACCACGATGGCCCTCGTCGAAGCGCACGTACCGCGCACCAAGCTGACCGAGGGCATGACCTGGACGAGTACCGGCCTCGCGATCGGCGTGGCGCTCGGCTCCTCGGCCGCCGGCTGGGTGGTCGACGCGTCGGGGGCGAAGGCGGGGTACGTGGTGCCCGTCGTCTCGGGCGCGCTCGCGGTCGCGGTGGGTGTCCTCGGACACCGCCGGCTGCGCACGCCGGCGCCGAACCGGGAGGGGCAGCGTGAGCGGGACGACAGCAGCGGGGTCGGGGAGCGCGAGGACGACGGGCAGCCCGTGGCGTAACTGGGCGGGGAACGTCGCCTCCCGCCCGGTGCGCGAGGTGAGCCCGGCCTCGGCCGAGGAGCTCGCCGAGGCGGTGCGCCGCGCGGCCGCGGACGGGCTGCGGGTGAAGACGGTCGGCACCGGTCACTCGTTCACCTCGATCGCGGCCACCGACGGCGTGCTGATCCGGCCGGGCCTGCTGACCGGGATCCGGCGGATCGACCGTGCGGCGATGACCGTGACGGTCGAGTCGGGCACGCCCCTGAAGCGGCTCAACGTGGCGCTGGCCAGGGAGGGCCTGTCGCTCACGAACATGGGCGACATCATGGAGCAGACCGTCGCCGGCGCCACCTCCACGGGCACCCACGGCACGGGCCGCGAGTCGGCCTCCATAGCCGCGCAGATCCGCGAGCTGGAGCTGGTGACGGCCTCGGGCGAGCTGCTCACCTGCTCGGAGAAGGAGAATCCGGAGGTGTTCGCGGCCGCCAGGATCGGCCTCGGCGCCCTCGGCGTCATCACGGCGATCACCTTCGCGGTGGAGCCGGTCTTCCTCCTCACCGCGCGCGAGGAGCCGATGACCTTCGACCGGGTCACCTCGGAGTTCGACGCGCTGCACGCGGAGAACGAGCACTTCGAGTTCTACTGGTTCCCCCACACGGACAACTGCAACACCAAGCGCAACAACCGCAGCGCCGGTCCCGCGGCTCCCCCCGGACGGATCAGCGGCTGGATCGAGGACGAGCTCCTCTCCAACGGGATCTTCCAGGTCGCCTGCTCGTTGGGCCGCGCGGTGCCGCCGGTCATCCCGTCGATCGCCAAGATCTCCAGCCGGGCCCTGTCGGCCCGTACGTACACCGACATCCCGTACAAGGTCTTCACCTCGCCGCGCCGGGTCCGCTTCCTGGAGATGGAGTACGCGCTTCCGCGGGAGGCGGCGGTCGCCGCGCTGCGCGAGCTCAAGGCGATGATCGAGCGCTCGCCGCTCAAGGTGAGCTTCCCGGTGGAGGTGCGCACGGCCCCGGCGGACGACATCGCGCTGTCCACGGCCTCGGGGCGGGAGACCGCGTACGTCGCCGTCCACCTCTACAAGGGCACGCCCCACCAGGCGTACTTCACCGCGGTGGAGCGCATCATGACGGCGCACGGGGGCCGCCCGCACTGGGGCAAGGTCCACACCCGCGACGCCGCCTACCTCTCCGAGGCCTACCCGCGCTTCGCCGAGTTCACGGCGCTGCGCGACCGGCTCGACCCGGACCGGCTCTTCGCCAACGACTACCTGCGCCGGGTCCTGGGCGACTGACGGTCACTCGGGCGACTGCGATCCGCTGGGACTGCTCCCGTCCAGCACGCGCCTGACGGCCACTCGGACAGTCGGCCGAGCTCGCGTCGCCTGACGGTCAATCGGACAGTCGGCCGGGCTCGCGCCTGACGGTCACTCGGCTCCCGTGCCCGTGCCTGTGCCGGCGTCGGCTCCGGCCGTCGCCGGGGCCGAGGGCGTCTCGGGCTGTCCCGTGCCGGTGGTCGGCGCCTGGGTCGGCGCCGTCGGTTCCGTCGTCGGGCCGGTCGGCGTCGGCGGGGGTGTCGTCCCCTCGCCGGCGGAACCGGACGGGGTGGGCTCGGCCGACGGCGTCCCGGTCTCCCGGCCGCCCGGGGTCGGCGTGGATCCCGTCGTCGGGGTGCCGGCGCCGCCCGACCGCTGCCCCGTGCCGTCAACGGAGCCGGACGGTGCGGGCGTGGGCCCCCGGTCCTGCTCGGGCGCGTCCTGGTCCGCGCTCCCGCCGCGATGGACGACGGAGCCGAAGGTGGTGGTCCCCTGCTTGCCGCTGAAGTCCTCGCCGGAGACCAGCTCGTACGCGGTGATGCCGCCCATCGTGACGCCGAAGACCAGGGCGGCGGCGATCGCCGGGCGCTTCCAGCCGCGGACGCGGGTCCCGTGGGTGGTCGCCTCGCCGAACTCCTCGTCCGACGGCACCGGGGCCGGGAGCGTGCCCAGCAGGAGGGTGCGGTCGTCCTGCGGACCGGCCGGGACCGGGACCTGACGCGCCTTCGGCTTGGCCGCCGTGGTCACGTCGCGGACCTGCTCGCCGGTGCGCTTGAAGAGCTGCTGGAAGAGCGGTCCGCCGCAGGTCGCGATGACACTGATCACACCGGCACCCAGGATCGTGCCGTACACACCGAGGGTCGACGCGAGTTTGGCGGCGACGACCGCGGCCAGGGCACTGCCCGAGACCTGAGCCACGCTCAGGTCGATCCTCCTGCCGCCGTCCTTCTTCCCCTCCCCCGGCTCGTCCCCGTCGGTTTCCGGCCTGTGACGCATCTCCGACCCCTGATGGTTCATCCGTTCGCCTTGCACCCAGAAGGGACAAACAGGCGAAGCGAATAGTTCCGTTTCTGCTGTTTCTGTGAAGAGCGACACGTATGGGGGAAGATCGCGGACACTCAACTCCCGTACCGCCCGAGAAGTTGAGCGGCGCGCCGGTCCACCCAGGTGGCCCGAATGGAGTACATTGACGAACCCTGGGTCCGGACGCCCTCACGGGTGCCCTGGACCAAGGGGAGGGGGCCGGACACGGCGCTCGAACCGGCGGCGCCTAGGCACCGCACGGAAACCGACTGCACAGAGTGACCGCCAGTCACTCCGAGTAGCAAACTGGTAACCGTGCCATAACGGCGCTCCAGGGTCCATGCCCGACACGCCGGGCAACTCGGCAAGGTAGTGGCAGGCTGCACCCGGGCAGGCCACACTCGACTAGCGGAAGCAGCGACGCACGTGACGTCGGCAGGCACCACCCGGGAGGTCCCCATGCCCGAACTGCGTGTCGTGGCCGTCTCCAACGACGGCACACGACTGGTGCTGAAGGCTGCTGACAGCACGGAGTACACGCTTCCGATCGACGAGCGGCTGCGCGCCGCCGTGCGCAACGACCGCGCGCGCCTCGGCCAGATCGAGATCGAGGTCGAGAGCCACCTCCGCCCCCGTGACATCCAGGCGCGCATAAGGGCCGGTGCCTCCGCGGAGGAGGTCGCCCAGCTCGCCGGCATCCCCGTCGACCGCGTGCGCCGCTTCGAGGGCCCCGTGCTCGCGGAGCGCGCCTTCATGGCGGAGCGGGCCCGCAAGACCCCGGTCCGCAGGCCCGGCGAGAACAGCGGCCCGCAGCTCGGCGAGGCGGTGCAGGAGCGACTGCTGCTGCGCGGGGCCGAGAAGGACACCGTGCAGTGGGACTCCTGGCGACGGGACGACGGCACCTGGGAGGTGCTGCTCGTCTACCGCGTCGCGGGCGAGGTCCACACGGCCAGCTGGACGTACGACCCGCCGCGGCGGCTCGTCCAGGCCGTGGACGACGAGGCCCGCGCCCTGATCGGCGAGACGGACGACACGATCGCCGCCGCGCCGGAGCCGAGCTTTCCGTTCGTGCCGCGCATCGCCCGGCTGCCCCGGGACAGGCCGCTCGACCGTGCCCTGGACCGCCAGATCGACCGTTCCGACCGGCAGCTGGAGCGGGCGCCCTCGCCCGTCGAGCCGGAGGAGGAGCGGGACTCCCTGACGAGCCTCCTGGAGGCCGTGCCGAGCTTCCGCGGCGACATGGTCGTGCCCGAGCAGCCGGACACCGAGCCCTCGGAGGCGGCGGAGGCGGAGGAGCCCCCGGCCCCGGCCGCCTCGGCGGGCGCGGGCTCGGCCTACGCCGACGTCCTGATGCCGCGCGCGGTCTCGGGCCACCGCGACCGTCTGCACGGCGCCACGGACCGCCAGGCCGAAGCGGACGGCGTCCGCCCCGGCCGCCGCGCGGCCGTACCGAGCTGGGACGAGATCGTCTTCGGAACCCGCAGGAAGAAGCAGGACTGACCGGGGTACGCGCACGCGTGGAGGGGCCCGGCGGGACCGACTGCTCCGCGCGTACCCGCAGCGATGCGCCAGGCCCGATCGCGGCACGCGCACGCGTAGGGGCGTGGCAGGGACTGACCGCTTCACGCGCGGGCGTACGTGCGCAGGACTGACCGCTTCACGCGCGCGCGTACGTGTGCGGGGCTGAACCGCTTCACGTGCGCGTATGCGTGCAGGACTGCCCCCTTCACCCGCGCGCGTACGTGTGCAGGACTGACCGCTTCACGCGCACGCGTACGCGTACGCGTGTATGGGTGTACGAGGAAGGGGCCCGCGCCGGGTGACGGTGCGGGCCCTTCTCGTACCGCGCTACCGGAGGCCGTCCGCGGCGGTCACACGGTTACCGCGGGTCCGGGCCCGTGGCGACCGGGCGGGTCGGGTCCGAGGACCATTCCGACCAGGAGCCGGCGTAGAGGCCCGCGGGGATGCCCGCGATCTCCAGGGCCAGCACCTCGTGGGCGCCCGAGACGCCCGAGCCGCAGTAGACGGCGACCGGGGTCCCCTCGGCCGCGCCGAGCGCGGTGAAACGGTCCCGCAGGACGCCGGCGGCCAGGAAGAGGCCCTCGGCGTCGACGTTCTCCGTCGTCGGGGCCGAGACCGCGCCCGGGATGTGCCCGCCGACCCGGTCGATCGGCTCCACGTCACCCCGGTAGCGCTCGGCCGCCCGCGCGTCCAGGAGCAGCCCCGCGTCCGGGAACGCGGCGGCCCCGTCGGCGTCGAGCAGCCCCAGGGCGCCCGGCTCCGGCCGGAAGTCGCCCGGCTCCGGCGCGGGGACCTTCTCCGTGAGCTCCCCCCTCCAGGCCGCGAGGCCCCCGTCCAGGACCCGCACGTCGGGGTGGCCCGCCCAGCGGAGCAGCCACCAGGCGCGGGCCGCGCCCCAGCCGAGGCCCCCGTCGTAGACGACGACCGGCCGGTCCGCCGAGACGCCCGCCCGGCGCATCACGGCCCCGAAGGCCTCGGGGTCGGGCAGCGGGTGGCGGCCGCCGCTTCCGGGCGGGCCCGCGAGTTCCGCGTCCAGGTCGACGTAGACCGCGCCGGGGAGGTGACCGGCCTCGTAGGCGGGCAGCCCTGGCGGGCCGCCGAGCGTCCAGCGGACGTCCAGGAGGACCGGCGGCCGGGCCCCGGCCGACTCGCTCTGCAGTTCGCTTGCGGAGATGATGGGCTTCATGGGAGCCATCCTCGCGCAGCCGCACGGCCGCGGGGGACGGACCCGGCGACCTCCGACGGGATCACGCCACGATCGGTGCGGCCGGGGCGCGCCGCCGCGGCGTCGGTGTCACCATCGGACGGGAGCACGGCCACGACGACGGTCCGAGGAGAGTGCGACGATGACCGAGGCGACTCCGCGCCCTCCCGGCACACCCTGCTGGGTGAGCCTGATGGTGCACGGGATTGACGCCACGCAGGAGTTCTACCGCGCGCTCTTCGGGTGGGAGTTCGTCCCCGGTCCGCAGCAGCTCGGCCCGTACGTGCGCGCGCTGCTCGACGGCAAGGAGGTGGCGGGCATCGGCCAGCTGCCGCCCGACCGGCACCTGCGCATCGCCTGGACCCCCTACCTGGCCACCGAGGACGCCGACGAGATCGCCGAGACCATCCGCTGCTGCGGCGGCACCGTCGCCGTCGGCCCGCTGGACGCGGGCGAGGCGGGCCGTCTCGCCATCTGCTCCGACCCGACCGGCGCGGTCTTCGGCGTCTGGCAGGCGGAGGCGCACCACGGCACGGCGGCGGCGGGACCGCCCGGGACGCCCGTGTGGAACGAGCTCCTCACGTACGAGACGTCCGGGACCGGCAAGTTCTACCGGATGGTCTTCGGCTACGAGGTGGAGCCGGTCGTCTCCGCCGAACACGACTACGCGACGCTCCACGTGGCCGGAGCACCCGTGGCCTCGCTGCACGGCGTCGGCAACGCGCTCCCCCGGGACCGGGGCCCGCACTGGATGACGTACTTCGAGGTCGCCGACACGGACGAGGCCGCGCGGCTCGTCCAGGACCTCGGCGGCCACGTGTTGCGTGCGCCGCGCGAGGGCAAGGCGGGACGGCTCGCCGTGGTGGCGGACCCGGAAGGCGCGGTCTTCACGCTGGTCAGGTCGGCCGCGCACTGAGCACCACCCGCACCGGCTCAGCCCCCGTAGCGGTGCGGCGCCGTGCCCCCCGCTCAGCCGCGCCTGCTCCTCACCAGGCTGCGGCGCAGCCGCGACGTGCCGGTCCGAACCGGGGCGGGTCCTCCGCCCGGGAGGCCGAGCTCGGTCAGCCGTTCCGCGGTGAAGTGGTGCGCGGTGCCGGGGTCCGCGTGGTGCTGCGCCAGGAAGGCGGCGGCCTCCGGGCGGAGCCCCGGGTGCGCCTTGTGCCGCATGCAGTAGCCGACGGCCCTGACCAGGGGCGTGAGCGAGGCCGGGGCCGCTCCCGGGACGGCGGGCTCCTCGCCGCCCTCCAGGTCCGCGACGAGGTGGTCGACGACGGTGAGCGGGATGCGGTTGCTGTTCTCGAACGGGGTGAGCCGTTCGAGGACCTCGGCCGTGCCCACGCGCGCGATGGGGACGTCGTAGTAGACGGCGGCGGTGAGCATCGCCGTGGAGAAGCAGCCGACGACGAGCTCGGGCCGGCAGTGCGCGTAGAAGGTCTCGGCGAGCAGCGGACCGGCGAGGACCGTGAGGCGTACGCCGCTCCGCTCGGCCTCCTCGTCCAGGGCCTGGGAGTAGCGGGCGGGGGCGGTCGGGTGCGGCTTGAAGACCACCGAGCGGTGTCCGGCCGCGGCGGCGCCCCGGAGCATCCGTACGTGCAGTTCCTCTTCCTCCTCGGCGGTGAGCAGGGAGAGGGCGGCGAGGTACTGGCCGAGGAGCAGGGCCGTCGGCGCGGCGGCGGCCGCCCGCGCGATGTCCGGGTCGTCGGCCGCGTCCTCGGCGATCTCGGCGAGGACGGCGCGGAAGGCGGCGTCGGGGACGAGCTCGGGCTCGATCCCGTACTCGCTGAGGAGGAGCGGGCGCAGGCCCGGCACCAGGTCGAGGTGGAGCACCCGGCGGACGCGGCAGGCGATCGACTGCGCGAGGTCGGAGCGGGTCGGGCCGTAGCTCATCAGGCCGTCGGCGTAGACGTGCACGGTGCTCTCGGGGAAGCAGCCGGCGAGCGCCTTGGCCGGGTTGACCTGGATGGATTCGACGATCAGCTCGACCGGTCCGGTGCCGAGGTCCCAGGCGGTGCGCAGGACGCGCTGCCAGAGCGGGGCCTCCTCGGGGCGGGGGGCCCAGGCGGCGGGGTGGTACGGGCGGATCGTGTCGTTCCAGTCGAGGGTGCCGTCGAAGCGGGCGGCGATCCGCTCGTACCCGGTCATGGTCTCCAGGCGCAGCGCGGTCTCCGGGATCTCGGCGTTGTGCGAGATCAGCAGGAGCCGGCGGGCGGAGTCGCGGGGGCCGAACTGTCCGGCGTCGAGCGCGGCGGCGAGGGTGGCGGCGCCGTACAGGGTGGACACCTGGAAGATCTGGACCGGCAGGTCGTGGGTGGCTTCGGGGGCCATGGGTCAGGCGGTCCTTCCGGTGTCGCGCAGGCTCCGGAGGAGGGTGCTGCGCGGGGTGTCCATGGTGGCGAGGGTTTCGTCGAGGACCTCCTGCGGCATGCGGTGCAGCGCGTCGCGGACGTCGGCGCGCAGCCGCGCGGCGACGGCCGGTTCGTAGGCGTCGGCCTTCCCCATGTGGAAGGCGATCATCGCGCAGTAGGTGCGGACCGCCTTCGGGAGGAAACGGTCGGCCTCGGCGTCCCGGGAGACGTCGTCGAGCAGGAGGTCGTACGAGGGGATGAAGTCCAGCTGCCGGTTGTCGGTGATCTGGGTGAGCGAGGTGGTGACGCCCCGCCGGTAGAAGACGCCGTGCAGGGAGAGCGCCGCGAACGTGCGCGCCTTGAGGTGGAGACGCCAGATCCAGAGGCGGTCCTCGGCCGTTCTGAGAGAGGTCTCGAAACGGGATTCCCCGTTCTCGAAAAGACGCCCGCTGTAAATGCCGAAAGGCACGAAGGGATAGTCGACCATCGTCACCATGCTGGCCGGCGAGATTCCGTCCCTGGGGTCCATCACGGCGTCGCGCCGCTTGGCCGGGGCATAGCGGATCTGCCGCTTCCGGCCCTCCGACAGGACGTGGTCGGTCCGGGCGAAATCGCAGTCCAGGCGGGAGATTCCGGCCACGGCGGCGCTCAGGTGGCCGGGCGCGTACCAGTCGTCGCCGTCGAGGAACGTGAGGTAGTCGCCGCGCGCCGCGTCGATTCCGGTGTTCCGGGCCTGGGCGACGCCCTTGTTCGTCTCGTGCCGGATGACCGTGGCGTTCGGCAGGCGGCCCTGCCAGCGGTCGAGGATCTCCGGGGTGTCGTCCGTCGAGCAGTCGTCGATCAGCAGGAACTCGAATTCCGGATCCGCGTTGTTCGCGAGACTGCGCAAGGTGTCGGGCGCGTAGGGACCGACATTGTGGAACGGTACGACGACGGACAGTTTCGGCACTCGGGATCCCCACACTGAATCGAACAATTTAACGCCGTTACGGCGGGCACAGTAACGGCCGACTTCTCCGGGTGAACGATCCGTGCGTGCACTCCGGGTGAACTCTTGTCGTCCCCGGCGGAAACCCCGTCACCGCCGGGCCCGTCGGCGATGCAGCAGTCCCGTGACGGCGAGCGCCAGGAGCGCCGCCGCGCCGACCGCGCCGCCGAGCTTCATCCCCGGCGGCCGGAAGGAGCAGCTGACCGAGCTCGCCCGTCCGTCGAGGGGGACGGCGACGAGGCCCTCGTACGCGCGCGCGGGGCGGGCGTCCGCGTCACCGGCGGCGCAGCGCCAGCCATGGATGCGCGGCGCGGCGAGGACCGCGATGCCCTTGCTGCCGGGCGGCAGTTCGGCGGTGACGGCGTGTCCGCCGGCACGCACGCGCGTGGCGCCGGTGGTGGTGAGCTGCCGTACGGCGGAGTCGAGCCGGGCGTCGACGAGGCAGCCGACCGGTTCCCGGGGCAGCCGCACCTTGCCCTTGGGCGCCAGGTCGATCCGTACCGCGCCGGAGTCGGGCACGGTGCCGAGGGCCTGCATGGGGGCGCGGACGGAGGGCGGCTTGCCGTCGAAGGCCACGGGCCGCTCCCCCGCCAGGGCGGCCTCGCCCTGGTACTCGGGCGCCCAGAACCAGACCTGGGAGCCCGCGGGGCAGCGGGCGGTGAGGGTGCGTCCGGTACGGCGCGGAGCGGGGAGCTCGTACACGTCGGCGCCGAGCAGGCGTTCCTGCCGGGCGAAGGCCGAGTCCCCGGGGTGCGTGGCCGGCCGCCCCGACGGGCGGACGGTGACAAGGGGCGGGACGGGGGTGGTGGTGGTGGTGACGGTGGCGCGGGGCAGGGCGTCCTGCCGTACCGGCTCCGTGGGCTTCGAGCGCAGCCGGGTGCCGATGGAGAAGAGGGCGTCCGCGACGGGGTTGTCCAGGCTGACGGGGTGCCGGCCCTTGGCGTAGTAGCCGAAGCCGAGGGAGGCCAGGGTCCGGGAGGTCACGTCGGCGGTGAGGCTGCTGTAGTAGTCGGCGCCCTGGCCTCCGACGAGCAGCACGTCGTTGCCGCCGGGGACCTCGCCGGGGTCCGTGCGGTAGCGGGGCCAGGCGTCCGCGCGGGCGACCTCGTCGGCGGCGGCCGCCTGCCAGGGGCCGATCCGGGGCGACCAGGAGACCTTGCCCCGCTGCTGCTCCTCGATCCGCATGCCGGTGACGGCCACCTCGCCGGCCTGCGCGGCGACGAGCAGCACCACGGCCAGGACGGGGAGTACGCGCGCGCGTGGAGCCCGATCCGGCCGGCGCGCGGTGCCGAGGCGGGCGCCGTCCGAGCCAGGCAGCACGCGCGCGTGGCCCCGGCGGGCGCCGGCCAGGGCGAGGAGGACGGCGGCACCCGCCAGGAGCGCGGCGGCGCCGGATGCGGGGAAGGTCCACCGGTCGATGTCGACGCTCCCCCGGGCCGCCCACGCCAGGACCCCGAGCAGCGCCACGCCCGCGAGGAGCGCGGCCGGCCGGGGCACGCCCCCGGCGGCGGAGAACCAGGCGGCGATGAGCAGCAGGCCGCACAGGACGAAGGTCTGACGGTACGGAATGCCGTTGGGCGAGGCGCCCGCGTGCCACAGCAGATGGGTGGGCTCCCACTGGAGGGAGAGCGTCACCAGGACGATCGCGGCCGTCAGGACGGCCCGGACGCGCGGGGCGACGGCCCGGTTGAAGGGCAGCGTGAGGGCGAGTACGAGGGCGGGCGTGCCGATGAAGAGGGCGGGGCTGGCGACGCTCGCGGTGGCGGGCAGGAACCGGGCGAGGACGTCCGTCCAGGGTGCCGGCGCGAAGACGGTCTCGGGGGTGGGGTCGGCGACCTTCGTGGCGAGGAAGACGACCACGACGAGCGGTGCGGCGAGCCCGATGCCGATGAGGACGCTCCGCGCGGCGCGCAGCGCCCCGGCGAGGCGCTGCCGGGCGCCGGCGGTCTCCTCGGCGGTGAGCAGGCGGACGAGGAGGAAGACGGCCGCGCCCAGGGTCGCCATGTACGCGGTGTAGAAGTTGGAGATCCAGGCCAGGGCGACGACGAGCGGGCCGAGGACGGGGCGGCGCGCGGTGCGGGCCCATTCGCCGACCAGGCAGAGCAGGGGGAAGGCGACGAGCCCGTCGAGCCACATCGGGACGGTGGCGCCGTAGTTGAGGGTCCAGCCGGAGAGGGCGTACGCGGTGCCGAGCACGGCGGCGACCGGCCACGGGCCGGGCCGCAGCCGCACGAGGAGCAGCGCCATCGCGGCCGCCGCGGCGCTGATCTTGGCGACGGTGACGACGTACAAGGCGAGTTCGACGCGGTCCGCCGGGAAGAGCACGACGAGCAGGTCGAAGGGGCTGCTCAGGTACGTGCCGATGTCGCCGAGGAAGTTGGAGCCGAAGCCGGAGTTCCAGTTGAGGAAGGCGTCGCCGTGCGTCTCGCCGAGCAGGAAGGCCCGCCAGTAGGCGTGGTACGGCAGGTACTGCTGGCCGAGGTCGACGATGTTCCGGGTCACCGGGCCGAAGGGGTACGTGCGGGAGAGCCGGGTGGCGAGGCAGAGCAGCACGGCGGTGAACAGGGCGGCGGCGGCCGGGGCCCGGAGGGCGGACCGCCGCCGCGTGTCGCCGCCGGGCTCGTCACGTACGGTCCCGTGCTCGGAGTCCTCGACGTACACGGCCTCGGCGGCGGGTGGCACACATCCTCCAGGGGGCACACGGCACGGGCGGACCCGGAGGGGTCGTCACGGGCCGTCCGCCATTACCGCCGAGGCGGGCGACCCGCAACCGATCAGCAGGCGCTCTTCAGGCACACCCCGGGTGAACTCCGGGTGCCGGCGGCGCCGATGGCGTCAGCCGACGAGCTCGTCGACCGTGCGGGCGACCGTGCCGAAGAGGTCCCGGACCGTCGTCAGGCTCGCGGCCTGGAGGGCCTCCGCGGTCAGGACGGTGCCGTCCGGCGCCTCCAGGGGGCGGGTGGCGGTGGCCTCGGCGACCACGGTGGGGCGGTAGCCGAGGTTGAAGGCGCCCTGGGCGGTGAAGAGGACGCACATGTGCGTCATGAAGCCGGCGATGACCAGGTCGCCGCTCACGCCGAGCTCCTTGAGGGTCTCCTCCAGGTCCGTGGCGTGGAAGGCATTGGGGAACTGCTTGACGACGACCTTCTCGCCCCCGACCGGGGCCACTTCGTCGCTGACGGAGCCTATCTCCGCGCGGATGTCGTACGGGGTGCCCTCACCGCCGTCGTTGACGACGTGGACGACCGGGGCGCGGGCGGCGCGGGCGGCGGCGAGCAGCCGGGCACCGGCGGCGACGGCCTCCTCGGCCCCGGGGAGCCGCATGACACCGGTGCGGTAGGTGTTCTGGAAGTCGATCATGATCAGGGCCGAGTCGGCGAGGAGCGGCAGCTCCTGCGGCAGGCCGATCACCTCGCGCAGGGTGGTGGACGCGGTCATGGCGGTTCCTCTCGGTCGGACACATGGACGTTATAGACGCTAACACAGTTCGTTAACGTCACTACAACCATCCCAGGATTGCCCAGGTCCACCGTGTTAGCGCTGTTATCGTGGGGCCATGTCGACGGCACGAGAGCGCATCCTGGAAGCCACCGGGGAACTGCTCGCCACCAAGGACGCACTGGCCATCTCCACCCGGGCCATCTGCGACCGGGCGAAGGTCGGCGCGCCGGAGATCTACCGCCAGTTCGGCGACAAGCAGGGGCTGCTCACGGCGGTGGCCGACATCGGCTTCGAGCGCTTCCTCGCGGAGAAGCGCCGGAACCCGCTCACCGAGGACCCGGTGGCGGACCTGCGCACGGCCTGGGACAGCCACGTCGCGTTCGCGCTGCGCAACCCGTACCTCTACCGCCTGATGTTCACGCCGACGGGCGACGCCAAGCCGCAGGCCATCAAGGAGGCCCAGGCGATCCTCCTGAAGGCCGTGGAGCGCTGCCGCGACGCCGGACGCCTGCGCATGGCCCCGGAGCTGGCCGGCCAGTCGATCCTCTCCGCCAACGTGGGCGTGTGCATGATGGCGCTGTCCTTCCCCGAACTGTTCGGGGAGCTCTCTCTCTCGTACGCGGTACGGGACGCCGTCATCGGAACGGTCACCGGCGACGAGCGCGAGGACGACCGCCTCGGCACCGCGACCGTCCTGGCCCAGGCCCTGGTCGGCACCCTGACGGGAACGGCACCGGTCGCCGGGACGGCACTCGAGGAGCTGATGCGCACCCTCCGAGGGAGCGCCTGATACGTCAGGCGTTGCCGACGGGCAGGACGTCCGGGGACAAGGCGCCCGCGTGTGCCGCGGCCGAGGTCACGCGGCGGCGGTGATGGCGGCGGCAGAGGACCTCGTAGCCGATCTCCTCGGCCGGGCGGTTCACATCGCCGACGACGACCTGCTCGCCCTCGACGACCATCTCGCCGCCCACCGTGCGGGCGTTGTGCGTGGCGCGGGCGCCGCACCAGCACAGGGCCTCGACCTGGAGCTGCTCGATGCGGTCCGCCAGCTCGATCAGCCGCTGCGAGCCCGGGAACAGCTTCGTGCGGAAGTCCGTCGTGATCCCGAAGGCGAAGACGTCCAGGCCGAGGTCGTCGACGATGCGGGCGAGCTGGTCGATCTGCTCGGGGGCGAGGAACTGGGCCTCGTCCACGATCACGTAGTCGGCCTTTCCACCCTGCGAGAGCTGGCTGACGAGGTACGCGTACAGGTCCATGTCCCGCGGTGCCTCGACCGCGTCCGTCACGAGGCCGAGCCGGGAGGACAGCTTGCCCTCGCCCGCGCGGTCGTCACGCGTGAAGATCACGCCCTGAAGCCCCCGCGCATCGCGGTTGTGGGCGATCTGGAGCGCCAGGGTGCTCTTCCCGCAATCCATGGTTCCGGAGAAGAAGACCAGCTCGGGCATGACGGGACAGGGACCTTTCGGGGCGTGGGAGGGAGGCGTGGGAGGAATCGGGGATCAGGAGCGGACTTCGAGCAGCGGGACGAGCTGCTCCGCGGGGGTCATGGACCCGTGCATGCCGACCATCGCGGACTCGTTCGGCTCGTTGACGGAGGCGGTGATCGCCACGTCGTCGTGGGCCGCGGCGACGACGTCGCCGATCCGGCCGTACACCCGCTCGTCTACCTCGGCGCCGAACCAGCCGAGGTCGATGGCCTCGTCCCGGCTCGCCACCCAGAACTGCTCGCCGACGACCTCGCGCCAGCAGGTGAGGACGTCCGCCTCGGCGCCGGGCACGGCGTAGACGTGGCGGGCGCGGCCCTCGCCGCCGAGGAGGGCGACGCCCGCGCGCAGCTCCCAGTCCTCGTCGAAGTCGATGCGGTGCTGCTCGTCGAAGGGGATGTCGACCATGCCGTGGTCGGCCGTGACGTACAGGGCCGAGCGGGGCGGCAGCTGCTCGGCGAGCCGCTGCACGAGCCGGTCGACGAACATCAGCTGGCCGCGCCAGGCGTCGGAGTCGATGCCGAAGCGGTGGCCGGCGCCGTCGAGTTCGCTGTAGTACGTGTAGACCAGCGAGCGGTCGCCCGCGGCGAGCTGCTCGGCGGCGAAGTCCATGCGCTCCTCGCCGGAGAGCCGCCCGTGAAACGTTCCGCCACTGAGCGCGACCTTGGTGAGCGGGGTCTGCTCGAAGATCGGGGAGGACACCTGGGCGGTGTGGATCCCGGCCTCGTGCGCGTGCTGGAAGACGGTGGGGTACGGCTGCCAGACGCGCGGCGCGGTCCACGGCTTCCAGCGCAGCTGGTTCATCAGCTCGCCGGTCTCGGGGTTGCGCACGGTGTAGCCGGGCAGTCCGTGCGTCCCGGGGTGGAGGCCGGTGCCGACGGAGGCGAGCGAGGTCGCGGTGGTGGCGGGGAAGCCGGCGGTGACCGGACGGCCCGTGCCGCCGCGCGAGGTGCCGAGGAGCGAGGTCAGATACGGGGCTTCGTCCGGGTGCGCCTTGATCTGCTCCCAGCCGAGCCCGTCGATCAGGAAGACGCAGTTCCGGTCGGCCGGGGCCAGCTCCGCGATCCGCGCCTCGAAACCGGGCACGTCCTGGCCGGCCACGAGCGTCGGCAGCAGGTCGCCGAGCGAGCCGGAGGTGTACTCGGGCACCGGCGCGGTCTCCGGCGCGAGCGGGACCGGGTCGTCGGGCCAGCCGTGGGTCACGGCGGTCGGCTGCACCATCAGCGGGTGGGCGCGGCGGTCGCCGCGATGGCTTCGGAGAGGGCCTGGGCGAACGCGAGGGTCTGCCGGACGGTGTCCGGGCCGTCGCCGGCGTCGCTCACGCGCAGGCTGAGGTCGTCGGCGGTGGCGTTGCCGGTGTAGCCGTGGTCGGCGTCGCAGTTGGGGTCGCCGCAGGCGGCGGGCTCCAGGTCGATGCGGGAGACGGCACCCCAGCCGATGGTGAGGACCACCTCGCGGGGCAGCGTGCCCGGCGTGTACGACTCGGGGTTGGCGACGACGCGGCTGACGACGACCGACGAGATCCGGTCGAGCTTCACGGACTCGGTGGAGGTCGTGGCGTACGGCGACGGGGAGCTCGTGTCGGCGGCCTGCTCGTCGGTGTGGCTGACGATGAAGCGGTGCGGCGTCAGGACGAGGACGGTGACGTGGCGCCGGACCTCGTTCGCGTCGAAGGTGGTCTCCTGGTGCACCACGTACGACGTGATGGCCTCGCCGCCGACGGCGGCCTCCACCGCCTCGGCCACGAGGGCCGGGTAGTAGCCGCTGCGCTCGATCGCCGCGCGCAGCCCCTGGGTCGTCGTACCGCTCTTTGCCATGAGCTCCATCCTACGGGGCGGAGGGGGCCCCTCAGGCCCGTCCGCGACGTGACGGTTCCCGCGGGCCTCGCTGACGCGGCGCCTCCGCGGGCCTCGGTGACGCGGCAGCCGCACGGGTCTCGATGACGAGGCGGGCCCGCGGGTCTCGCTGACGCGGCAGCCCGCGCGGGCCGGGCCCGTCCGCGACGCGACGGCTCCCGCGGGTCTCGATGGTGAGACAGGCCCGCGGGTCTCGCTGACGCGGCAGCCCGCGCGGGCCTCAGCGACGCGGCAGGCGCCTCAGGTCTCAGTAACGTGGCAGGCTCCGCGGGCCCAGGTCGGTGCGGGGTGCGGGTGGGGCCAGTCGGACGGTCGCGCCGAGGACGGAAAGTCCGCGGGGGGCCACGACGACCGGCTCCAGGGAGACCGCGACCACCTCGGGGTGGTCGTCGACGAGCCGGGAGACCCGCAGGAGCAGCTCCTCGAGGGCCGGGGTGTCGACGGGGGCGGAGCCGCGCCAGCCGAAGAGCAGCGGGGCGGTGCGCAGGGAGCGGACGAGCTCGGCGGCGTCCCGGTCGGTGGCCGGAACGAGCCGGTGGGCGGTGTCGCCGAGCAGTTCGGAGGGCGCGCCCGCCAGGCCGAAGGAGAGGACGGCGCCGACGGCCGGGTCGATCGCGGAGCGGACGACGGTGTCGACGCCCCGGGGCACCATCGCCTGGACGACGGGCTGGAGCTCCTCCGGTGTGCCGAGGACCTCGGTCAGCTCGGCGTACGCCGTGCGCAGCTGCTCCTCGGTGGCGAGGTCGAGCCGGACGCCCCCGAGGTCGGGGCGGTGGCGCAGGTGGGGCGCGGTCGTCTTGAGCGCGACGGGGTAGCCGAGCCGGGCGGCGGCCGCGACGGCGGCGTCGGGCGTGGGCGCGGGGAGGGTCGGC
This sequence comes from Streptomyces sp. NPDC037410, assembly GCF_055602235.1. Lineage (NCBI taxonomy): Bacteria > Bacillati > Actinomycetota > Actinomycetes > Kitasatosporales > Streptomycetaceae > Streptomyces > Streptomyces sp. NPDC037410. The sequence goes on from NZ_JBVJWR010000019.1 coordinate 47,300, forward strand.
CGGACGGCGATCCCGTACCGGGCGAGCAGCGCCCCGGCCTCCTCGGTGTCGAGGGTCACACCGCGGTCGTCCACGCCGTCGCCGCCGAGGACCCCTTCGATGAGCGCGGCTGCCCCGGCCTCGTCGATGTCCTCGTACTCGGGCACCCGCCCGGGCTCGGCGGCCTGCCGCCGCCACTGCCCGTACCGGACGGCCTCGGCCAGGGCCCGTACGGCCCGCTCGGCGGCGGGGTAGGCGGGGATGGTGGCCTGCCGCGCGGGGGCGGCGGGTGGCGGGGTCACAGCGGAGGGCCCGGGTGTCGTGTCCGCTCCCGCGGCCGCCGCCGGAGCCCCGGCGGAACGGTTCTCCCGGGAGGCGGCGCCACGTCCCGCCGGCGTCGGCCTCGTGCTCGTCGCGACCGCCAGGGCCTCCGCGAGGCCGCCCATCTCGACGTGGACGACGACGACCGGCTTGGTCGGCGCGGGGGCGGAGGCGACGGCCTCGCGGAGGGCGGCGGCGAGCACCTCGCCGTCGCCGAACTCGGTGGCCCCGTCCTCGCCGACCCAGGGGATCGCGTTGACGACGACCGCGTCGGACGTCTCGTCGGCGAGCGCCGCCGCCAGCGCGTCCCGGAAGTCCGCCGGGACCGCCGCCGTCGTGAGGTCGAGGGGACGCAGCGGGCGCAGTCCCTCGGTGAGGCAGGCGTCGTACGTGAGGAGGCCGAGGGACTCCGAGTTGCCGAGGATCGCGACCCGGGGCCCGGCGGGCAGCGGCTGGGCGGCGAGGAGCAGTCCGGCGTCGACGAGTTCGGTGACGGTGTCGACGCGGATCACCCCGGCCTGGCGGAGCAGGGCGGAGACCGTGGCGTGCGGGATGCGGGTGACCGGCACCCGGTGGCCGGGCGGGGCGCTGCCGCTGTGCCGGGCGCCCTTGACGACGACGACGGGCTTGACGGCGGCGGTGCGGCGGGCGAGCCGGGTGAACTTGCGCGGGTTGCCGATCGACTCCAGGTAGAGGAGGACGACGTCGGTGCCGGGGTCGTCGTACCAGTGCTGGAGGAAGTCGTTGCCGGAGACGTCGGCGCGGTTGCCGGCGGAGATGAAGGAGGAGAGTCCCGCGCCGCGCCGGTGCAGCCCGGCGAGCAGGGCGATCCCGATGGCGCCGGACTGGGTGAAGAGCCCGATCCGCCCGGCGGCCGGCATCTGCGGCGCGAGGGAGGCGTTGAGCCGGACGCCGTCGGCGGTGTTGATGATCCCGAAGGCGTTGGGGCCGATGATCCGCATGCCGTACGAGCGGGCCTGCCGTACGAGCTCGCGCTGGCGCTCGCGGCCGGCGGCCCCGCTCTCGGCGTATCCGGCGGAGAGCACGACGAGGCCGCGCACTCCGTGTTCGCCGCAGTCCGCGACGGCCGCGGGGACCCGTTCGGCGGGGACGGCGACGACGGCCAGGTCGACCGGTTCGCCGATGGCGCCGATCGAGGGGTGGGCGGGGACGCCGTCGAGCTCGGTCGCTCCGCTGAGCGCGGCGTTCACCGCGTACACGCGTCCCGTGAAGCCGCCCCCGAGGAGGTTGCGGAGCACGGTCCGGCCGACGCCGCCGGGCGCGCGCCCGGCGCCGACGACGGCGACGGAGCCGGGGGTGAGGAGGCGCTGCACGGAGCGCGCCTCGGCGCGCTGCTCGCGGGCGCGCTGGACGGCGAGGGAGCGGTCGGTCGGTTCGAGGTCGAGGTGGAGGCGGACGGAGCCGTCCTCGAAGCTGCGCTTCTGGGTGTAGCCCGCGTCGGTGAAGACCTTGATCATCTTGGTGTTGGCGGGGAGCACCTCGGCGGCGAAGCGCCGGATGTCCCGCTCGCGCGCGACCGCCGCGATGTGTTCGAGGAGGGCGGAGGCGACTCCTCTGCCCTGGTGCGCGTCCTGGACGAGGAAGGCGACCTCGGCCTCGTCGGCCGGGGCGGAGGCGGGCAGGCCCTGGGCGTTGATGCGGTCGTAGCGGACGGTGGCGATGAACTCGCCGCCGACGGTCGCCGCGAGCCCGACCCGGTCCACGAAGTCGTGGTGGGTGAAGCGGTGGACGTCCTTGGCGGACAGGCGCGGGTAGGGGGCGAAGAAGCGGTAGTACTTCGACTCGTCCGAGACCTGCTCGTAGAAGCTGACGAGCCGGTCGGCGTCGTCGGCCGTGATGGGCCTGATGCGCGCGGTGCCGCCGTCACGGAGCACCACGTCCGCCTCCCAGTGATCGGGATAGGCGTGCTCCGCCGGGGCGGGTGGAGCCGGTGTTCCCGCCGCTTCCGACTGCTCCGACGCGCTCTGCATGGGGTCAGCCTAGGGGGTGGGTTTGTGGGTTCGCCCCAGCCCCCCCCGCAAAACCCACCCCCACCCCCCCAACACCCCCTACCCCCCCCGCCCGCCTCATTCTTTTTTCCCCCGTTCGTT
>NZ_JBVJWR010000019.1:49720-171745 GCF_055602235.1 Streptomyces sp. NPDC037410
TTGGGGGGGTGTGTGGGGCTTTTTTCTCCTCCTTCCTACCTTTTCTCGTGCGTTTTTTGGGTGCCCGCGTGGTTGTTTTTCTCTCTCCCCCCCCCCCCCCCCCCCCCCCCCCCCCCCCCCCTACGACCGCGACACGACTGCGGCACCGGTCGCGTGGCCGGTGTGCGGGCCGCAAGGTGTTGCAAGGTAGGGAGGCCGAAGGGCGGTCCGGTCCGGGCCGAAGGTCGGCGTGAGCACCGCGCAACCCGTGAGAGACTGGTCTAGACAACCCGCTTGAGACTTGAAGGGCAACACCATGGCTGAGCGCCGCGTCAACGTCGGCTGGGCCGAGGGCCTGCACGCCCGCCCCGCGTCCATCTTCGTCCGTGCCGCCACGGCTTCCGGCGTGCCGGTGACGATCGCCAAGTCCGACGGCACCCCCGTGAACGCCGCCTCCATGCTCGCGGTGCTCGGCCTGGGCGCTCAGGGCGGCGAGGAGATCGTTCTCGCCTCGGAGGCCGACGGCGCCGAGGTCGCGCTCGACCGCCTGGCGAAGCTGGTCGCCGAGGGCCTGGACGAGCTGCCCGAGACCGTCTGACCCGGGTCCCCCGTACGACGTATGGCCGTGGGGGGGGGGGGGGGGGGGGGGGGGGGGGGGGGGGGGTGGTTGGGGGGGGGGGGGGGGGGGGGGGGGGGGGGGGCGGGGGGGGGGGAGGGGGGGGGGGGGGGGGGGGGGGGGGGGGGGGGGGGGGGGGGGACGTAAGTACCCCCCCCCCCCCCCCCCCCCCCCCCCCCCCCCCCCCCCCCCCCCGCCCCCCCCCCACCCCCCCCCCCCCCCCCCCCCCCCCCCCCCCCCCCACGGCCATACGCATTTCCCCGGTCACGATTTCGGGCAGCACGGAAAACCCGGCGCGAATTCCGGGCCGGATGCCTTTTCTTTGTATACGGTGCGGGTGTTAATTCCGGGCACTCGCCGTGTTGACGGCGTGTTGCGAAACCCTCACACGGCCCGGCTCCAGCCTTTTGAGCCGGTGTAGCGGCAGTGAGCGTTCCGCGTGGAGCGCAGTCAGCGCCCGCGCCCGCTCGGCGTCCCCGCGCGCCACGGCGTCCACGATCGCGCCGTGCTCGGCCCAGGCCTCCACCGGCTGGGCGGGCTGCTCCACGACGTACGTCCAGGCGATCTTGTGCCGCAACTGGGTGAGCAGCGCCGTCAGGGCGGGGCTCCCTGAGGCCTGCGCGAGCGTCTCGTGGAACCAGCCGCCGAGCGAGCGCAGGTCCTCGCCCTGATCGCGCCTGGCCCGCTCCTGCCCCAGCCTGACCAGGCCGCGCAGCACCTTGAGGTGCGCCTCGGTGCGCCGCTGCGCGGCCCGGGCGGCGCCCAGCGGTTCGAGCAGCGCCCGCATGTCGAGCAGGTCGGCGGCCTCCTGCTCGGTCGGCTCGGCGACGTGGGCGCCCGCGTGGCGGCGGGAGACGACGAAGCCCTCGGACTCCAGGGTGCGCAGCGCCTCGCGGACCGGGACCCGGGAGACCCCGTACCGGCGGGCTAGCTGCTCCTCGGTCAGCCGACCGCCCCGCTCGTACACGCCGGAGACGATGTCGTCCCGGATCGCCGTGCATACCGAGTGCGCGGGAATGCGCATGTCCGACCTCCGCCTTGGTGCGCGCGAGACAATTCGAGTGGCGCCTGTTCTGCGCCGATCTTCGACTCTATTGCAGCCCGCCGGAATTTCCGATGCCCCGGCGGAATCCATGGAAGTCTTTTGGACAGCGAAAAGCCCCGGCTCAGTACGAGCCGGGGCTTTTGCGACGCGGTACGCGATGGCGGTACGGGTCAGACGTTCACGCCGCGGGCGCGGAGGTACGCGATCGGGTTGATGTCCGAGCCGTACTCGGGGCTGGTGCGCGCCTCGAAGTGGAGGTGCGGGCCGGTCGAGTTGCCGGAGGAGCCCGAGACGCCTATCTGCTGGCCCGGCTCGACGGTCTGGCCGACGTAGACGCCGATGGAGGAGAGGTGCCCGTACTGCGTGTACGTGCCGTCGTTCATCCGGATCACGATGTTGTTGCCGTACGCGCCGCCCCAGCCGGCCTCGACGACGGTGCCGGAGCCGACGGAGACGACCCGGGTGCCGTAGGCGGCGTGGAAGTCGATGCCGGAGTGACTGCCGGAGGACCAGAGCGAGCCGCTGCTCTTGTAGCCGGTGGAGACGTACGAGCCGGCGACGGGGGCCTGGAAGGAGGCGAGGCGGCGGCGCTCGGCCTCGCGGGCGGCGCGCTCGCGCTCCACCCGGATCTCCTTGGCGCGGGCCTCGGCCTTGCGCTTCGCCTCGGCCCTGGCCTTCTCCTTGGCGATGGCCTCGACGGCCTCCTGCTCCTGGGCGGTGGCCTGGGCGTTGATCGGGTCGACGAGGGAGTCCTCGGTGATCACCTGGGTGAGGCCGGTGTCCTCGACGGAGCGGTCGTCCGTGTCGGCGGCGAGTGCCGGGGAGGCGAGGGTTCCGATGACGCCGGTGGTGGCGAGCGTCGCGACGCCGGCGATGCCCACGCTGCGGCGCGCCATCCGGCTCGGACCACGATGCTTCCCGGTGGCACGGGTGAACGCCATGTAGAGGCTGATCCTTTCCTTCCTTCTCGCCTACCGGGTTAGCTGACGGGTTCGGAGCAGGAAGGTCTCCTACGAGCCCCTCCGCACGAGACGAAGGCGCCCGATTCACCCCAGGGACGATGTGGGTCCCCGGCTCCCCAGGCTCGCGCCTGACGGGGACTCGGCGATGACTGTCCGATGCCGCGGTTGCGGCACGTGCACTGACGAACAGCCGCACCGACGCTATGCGGATCGTCTTTCAATCACCAACCGGACACGTCTTTTGTAAGACATACCACAGGGCAAACAATCACCTTGATCGCAATACGGACAAAGCGGAGGACCCCGACGAACTATGCCGTCGGGGCCCTCCCGTTGTCGTCTCAGGACCGGAATCAGCCCGTCACGACGGTCACTTCACCGATGCCGAGCGCGCGCACCGGCTCCGCGATCTGCGCCGCGTCGCCGACGAGCACGGTGACGAGCCGGTCCACCGGGAAGGCGCTGACCACGGCGGCCGTCGCCTCGACGGTGCCGGTCTCGGCAAGCCGCGCGTACAACTGGGCCTGGTAGTCGTCCGCGAGGTGCTGCTCCACCTGGTCGGCGAGCGTCCCGGCGACGGAGGCCGCCGTCTCGTACTTGAGGGGCGCCACCCCCACCAGGTTCTGCACGGCCGTCTCCCGCTCGGCGTCGGTGAGGCCCTCGGCGGCGAGCGTGCGGAGCACCTTCCACAGGTCGTCGAGCGCCGGACCCGTGTTGGGGGTGTCGATCGATCCGCTGATGGCGAGCATCGACGCGCCGTTCCCCTCGGCGTCCGAGCGGAGGACCTGGCCGAAGGCCCGCACGCCGTACGTGTAGCCCTTCTCCTCGCGCAGGACCCGGTCCAGACGCGAGGTCAGGGTGCCGCCGAGGCAGTACGTGCCGAGGACCTGGGCCGGCCACACGCCGTCGTGGCGGTCGGGGCCGACCCGGCCGATCAGCAGCTGCGTCTGAACGGCGCCGGGACGGTCCACGATGACGACCCGTCCGGTGTCGTCGGCGGTGATCGGCGGCATCGGGAGCGGCTCGGCCGGCTCGCCCTCCCAGGCGCCCAGCGTCTCGGCGAGGACCTTGTCGAGGTCGACGCCGGTCAGGTCGCCGACGACCACGGCGGTGGCCGTGGAGGGCCGGACGTACGCCTCGAAGAAGGCGCGGACGGCGGCGGCGTCGATCGCGGCGACCGTCTCCTCCGTGCCCTGGCGCGGCCGGGACATCCGGGACTCGGCCGGGAACAGCTCCTTGGAGAGCTGCTTCGCGGCGCGGCGCCCCGGGTTGGCCGTCTCGTGCGGGATCTCGTCGAGACGGTTGCGCACCAGGCGCTCGACCTCGGTGTCCAGGAACGCCGGGGCGATGAGGGCCTCGGAGAGCAGCCCGAGCGCCTTGGGCAGCCGGGAGACCGGGACCTCCAGGGAGACCCGTACGCCCGGGTGGTCGGCGTGCGCGTCGAGCGTGGCGCCGCAGCGCTCAAGCTCGGCCGCGAACTCCTCGGCGCTGTGCTGGTCGGTGCCCTCGGAGAGCGCGCGGGCCATGATGGTCGCGACACCGTCGAGACCGGCGGGCTCGGCGTCCAGCGGGGCCGGCAGGAAGAGCTCCACGGCGACGACCTGCTGGCCGGGGCGGTGGCTGGTGAGCACGGTCAGGCCGTTGTCCAGCGTGCCGCGGTCCGGGGCCGGGAAGGCCCACGGCTTCGCGGTGCCCGGCTGGGGCTGCGGGTGGAAGTCCATGCTCGTCAAAGACGCGGCGGCGTCGGTCACTGGTCCGCTCCCTCTTCGTCATCGCCGTCGGCGTGGTCGCTCTGCTCGGTCGCCAGGGGCTCGTAGACGAGCACCGCGCGGTTGTCGGGGCGCAGCTTGGCCGCGGCGGCCTCGCGCACCTCGTCGGCGGTGATGTCCAGGACGCGGTCGACGGCGGTCAGGGCGAGCTGCGGGTCGCCGAACAGCACGGCGAACCGGCACAGTTCGTCGGCGCGGCCCGCGACGGTGCCGAGCCGGTCCAGCCACTCGCGCTCCAACTGGGCCTGGGCGCGCTCCATCTCCTCGGGCGTGGGGCCCTCGGCGGCGAACCGGGCGAGCTCATCGTCGACGGCGGCCTCGATCTGCGGGACCTCGACGCCTCCGGAGGTCTTGACGTCCAGCCAGCCGAGCGAGGGCGCCCCGGCGAGCCGCAGCAGGCCGAAGCCGGCGGCGACGGCCGTACGGTCGCGGCGGACCAGGCGGTTGTGCAGGCGGGAGGACTCCCCGCCGCCCAGGACCGTCAGGGCCAGGTCGGCGGCGTCGCACGCGCGCGTGCCGTCGTGCGGCAGGCGGTAGGCGGCCATCAGCGCACGGGCCGGGACCTCCTCCTCGACGACCTCGCGCAGCTGCTCGCCGATGACCTCGGGCAGATCGCCGGGGCGCGGCTCGGGCTTGCCGTCGTGGGCGGGGATGGAGCCGAAGTACTTCTCGACCCAGGCGAGCGTCCGCACCGGGTCGATGTCGCCGACGACGGACAGCACCGCGTTGTTCGGGGCGTAGTACGTGCGGAAGAAGTTCCGCGCGTCCTCCAGGGTGGCCGCGTCCAGGTCGGCCATCGAGCCGATCGGCGTGTGGTGGTACGGGTGGCCCTCCGGGTAGGCGAGGGCGGTCAGCCGCTCGAAGGCCGTGCCGTACGGCACGTTGTCGTAGCGCTGGCGGCGCTCGTTCTTGACGACGTCCCGCTGGTTCTCCATGGACTCGTCGTCCAGGGCGGCGAGCAGCGAGCCCATGCGGTCGGCCTCCAGCCAGAGCGCGAGCTCCAGCTGGTGCGCGGGCATGGTCTCGAAGTAGTTGGTGCGCTCGAAGCTCGTCGTGCCGTTGAGCGAGCCGCCGGCGCCCTGCACCAGCTCGAAGTGGCCGTTGCCGTGCACCTGCTTCGAGCCCTGGAACATCAGGTGCTCGAAGAGGTGGGCGAGGCCCGTGCGGCCCTTGACCTCGTGGCGCGAGCCGACGTCGTACCAGAGGCAGACCGCGGCGACCGGGGTCAGGTGGTCCTCGGAGAGCACCACGCGCAGGCCGTTCGCCAACCGGTGCTCGGTCGCTGTCAGGCCGCCGGAGCCGGCCTCGGCCGTGGCCGTGTGACCCATGGGCATGTACGTCCCTTCGATCGCGATGTGAAAAAGTCCTGCCACTGTATGCAAGCGCGCCGACACCTGGCGAAGTTCCCGGGGCTTCGTGATGTCCCTCTTCCGGGTCGCGGTCGGCGTTGTCGGTGGCACGGTCCACAATGGTCCGCGTCAGATCAACCTTGTTGGTGAAGGAGCCGCAGCCGCGATGGCCCGCCGCAGCACGAAGACACCGCCGCCGGACGACGCGTTCGAGGAGCGAATCCTCGACATCGACGTCGTCGACGAGATGCAGGGCTCCTTCCTCGAGTACGCGTACTCGGTGATCTACTCGCGCGCGCTCCCCGACGCCCGCGACGGCATGAAGCCCGTCCAGCGCCGCATCGTGTTCCAGATGGGCGAGATGGGGCTCCGCCCCGAGCGCGGCTTCGTCAAGTGCGCCCGTGTCGTCGGCGAGGTGATGGGCAAGCTCCACCCGCACGGCGACGCGTCGATCTACGACGCGATGGTCCGCATGGCCCAGCCCTTCTCCATGCGCCTCCCGCTCGTCGACGGCCACGGCAACTTCGGCTCCCTGGGCAACGACGACCCGCCGGCCGCCATGCGGTACACCGAGTCGCGGATGGCCCCGGCCGCGCTGCTCATGACCGAGTCCATCGACGAGGACACGGTCGACTTCGCGCCGAACTACGACGGCCAGGAGCGGGAGCCGGTCGCGCTCCCCGCCGCCTACCCGAACCTGCTGGTCAACGGCGCGTCCGGAATCGCGGTCGGCATGGCGACGAACATGCCCCCGCACAACCTCGGCGAGGTCATCGCGGCCGCCCGCCACCTGATCCGCTACCCCAACGCCGACCTCGAGGCGCTGATGCGCTTCGTGCCAGGACCCGACCTGCCGACCGGCGGCCGGATCGTCGGCCTCTCCGGCATCAAGGACGCGTACGCGTCGGGCCGCGGCTCCTTCAAGATCCGCGCCACCGCGACCGTCGAGACCGTCACGGCGCGCCGCAAGGGCATCATCGTGACCGAGCTGCCCTTCACGGTCGGCCCCGAGAAGGTCGTCTCCAAGATCAAGGACCTGGTCGGCTCCAAGAAGCTCCAGGGCATCGCGGACGTCAAGGACCTCACCGACCGCAGCCACGGCCTCCGCCTGGTCATCGAGATCAAGAACGGCTTCGTGCCCGAGGCGGTCCTGGAGCAGCTCTACAAGCTGACGCCGATGGAGGAGTCCTTCGGCATCAACAACGTGGCGCTGGTCGACGGACAGCCGCTCACCCTCGGCCTCAAGGAGCTCCTGGAGGTCTACCTCGACCACCGCTTCGAGGTGGTCCGGCGCCGCTCCGAGTTCCGCCGCACCAAGAAGCGCGACCGGCTCCACCTGGTCGAAGGCCTCCTCGTCGCGCTCCTCGACATCGACGAGGTCATCCGGCTCATCCGGGAGAGCGAGAACTCCGCCCAGGCCAAGGAGCGCCTGATGGAGCGCTTCTCGCTGAGCGAGATCCAGACGCAGTACATCCTGGACACCCCGCTGCGCCGCCTCACCAAGTTCGACCGCCTGGAACTGGAGAGCGAGCGCGACCGCCTCAACGGCGAGATCGACGAGCTGACCGGGATCCTCGACTCCGACGCGGAGCTGCGCAAGCTGGTCTCCGCGGAGCTGGCCGCGGTCGCCAAGAAGTTCGCCACGGACCGGCGGACGGTCCTCCTGGAGTCGGCGGGCGCGCCCGTCGCCGCCGTGTCCCTGGAGGTCGCGGACGACCCGTGCCGGGTGCTGCTCTCCTCGACGGGCCTGCTGGCCCGCACGGTGACCGAGCACCTCCCGCCGGTGACGGACGGCAGGCGGGCCAAGCACGACGTGATCGTCTCGACGGTCGCCGCGACCCAGCGCGGTGACGTCGGCGCGGTGACCTCGGCCGGCCGGCTGCTGCGGATCGCGGTGATCGACCTGCCGCAGCTGCCGGACACCGCGAGCGCCCCGAACCTCGCGGGCGGCGCGCCGCTGTCGGAGTTCCTCTCCCTGGAGGCGGACGAGACGGTGGTCTGCCTGACCACCCTGGAGGAGTCCTCGCAGGGCCTCGCCCTCGGCACGCTGCAGGGCGTGGTGAAGCGCGTGGTGCCGGACTATCCGGCGAACAAGGAGGAGCTGGAGGTCATCACCCTCAAGGACGGTGACCGGATCGTCGGCGCGACGGAGCTGCGGACGGGCGAGGAGGACCTCGTCTTCATCACCTCCGACGCGCAGCTGCTCCGCTACCAGGCCTCGCAGGTGCGGCCCCAGGGCCGTCCGGCGGGCGGCATGGCGGGCATCAAGCTCACCGCGGGCGCCGAGGTCATCTCGTTCACGGCCGTCGACCCGGCGTCGGGCGCCGTCGTCTTCACCGTGGCGGGCTCCACCGGCACCCTGGACTCCTCGGCGGGCACGTCGGCGAAGCTGACCCCGTTCGACCAGTACCCACGCAAGGGCCGCGCGACCGGCGGCGTCCGCTGCCAGCGCTTCCTGAAGGGCGAGGACGTCCTGACCCTGGCCTGGGCGGGCACCACCCCGGCCCGCGCCGCCCAGAAGAACGGCACCCCGGTGGACCTCCCGGAGCCGGACCCCCGCCGCGACGGCTCGGGCACCCCCCTCCCGAAGCCGATCGACGTGCTGGCGGGCCCGGCGAGCTAGGTCCTGTCCGACCCTGATGCGCCGGACAGGGCCTGGGCCTCGTCCGGATCTTCCTCGGACCGCTGTACGTACCGCAGGACGCCCCACATGCCGTGTTCGTCGGGGGTGTCCTGCGGGCCGTTCAGTGCGCAGGCGGCGAGTTCCTTGCGCAGGGCGGCCGCGTCGGTGCCGGAGCCGATCAGGACGAGCTGGGTGAGGCGTTCCTCGCCGGCGGGCCAGGGCTCGGGGTAGAAGCGCAGGAAACGGCCGACCGCGTGCACGGCGTAGCGGTTGGCCGGGTCGGCGGGGCCGAGGTCGACGAAGCCCTTGATCCGGTAGAGGCCCTCGGGGCGCGAGTCGAGGAAGGCCATCAGGCGGCGCGGGTGCAGCGGCGTCGGGGACGTCACCGAGAGGCTCTCGTAGGCCGCGTGCGGATGGGCGCGGTCGCCGTCCTCGGAGCCGTACAGGATGTCCTCGATCGACATCTGGCCCTCGATCTCGCCCTCCGGGACGACCCGGTCGAAGAGCAGCTCCGGATCGACGCGCCCGTGGGAGGCCTCGACCACGGCGGCGCGCCCTGCGAGCGCGGCGACCGTCTCCCGTACGCTCCGCAGCTCCTCCTCCGCCACCCGGTCCGCCTTGTTGACGACGACGAGGTCGGCGAGGGCGAGGTGCCGGTCGGTCCCGGGGTGCCGCTGCCGGGTGGCCTCGAACTCGGCCGCGTCGACGACCTGGACGAGTCCCCCGTACACGACCCGCTCGTTCTCGCTGGCGAGCACCATGCGGACCAGCTCCTCCGGCTCCGCGAGCCCGCTCGCCTCGATCACGATCACGTCGAGCCGGGACTCGGGCCGGGTGAGGACCTCCAGGTACGCGTCGAGCTCCCCGGCGTCGACGGCACAGCACAGGCAGCCGTTGCCGAGGGAGACGGTGGACCCGACCTGGCCGGCGACGGTCATCGCGTCGATGCCGATGTCACCGAAGTCGTTGACCATGACTCCGATACGGGTGCCCCGGGCGCTGCGCAGCAGATGGTTGAGGAGCGTGGTCTTCCCTGCCCCGAGAAACCCGGCCAGGACGACGACGGGGATCTGCTGCGTGGTCAAGGGACGTGCCTCCGGTTCCTTCGGGTCCCACGGCCGTGGGAGACCCCAGAATAGGCGCCCGTTCCGTCACCATTTCCGGTCCCGGGGCGCGGCCGCTTACCGTTTCCGGCATGAGCCCCGCACAGACCAGCCCGCCGCGCGCCCGCGCGCGCCGCCGGCGGTTCGGGTGGCCGCAGCGGGTGTTCTCGCAGGTCCTGCTGATGCAGCTGGCCATCGCGACCGGTGTGACCGTCCTCGCCACCGGCCTCTTCCTCGCCCCGCTGAGCGCCCAGCTCGACGACCAGGCCATGCGGCAGGCCCTGGCCATCGCCGGGACCACCGCGTCGCCCCGGCTCGCCGCGGACCTCACCGGCAGCCGACCGTCCGCGCGGGGCCCGGTCCAGACGGAGGCGGAGCGGATCAGGACCTCCACGGGCGCCGAGTACGTCGTGGTCATGGACACGCGCGGGGTGCGCTGGTCGCACACCGACCCCGCGCAGATCGGCAGGCGCGTCTCCACCGACCCGAGCGCCGTCCTCGCCGGGCACGAGGTCATGGAGATCGACAGCGGCACCCTGGGCCGCTCGGCGCGCGGCAAGGTGCCGCTGCGGGACGCCGACGGGCGGATCGTCGGCGCGGTCTCCGTCGGCATCGAGTACGACAGCGTCCGCGACCGGCTCCTCGCCGCCATCCCCGGCCTCCTGGCCTACGCGGGCGGCGCGCTCGCGGCCGGGGCGCTCGCCGCCTACCTGATCTCGCGGCGGCTTCAGCGACAGACCCACGACCTGGCCTTCTCCGACATCTCCGCGCTGCTCGCCGAACGCGAGGCCATGCTGCACGGCATCCGCGAGGGCGTCGTGGCCCTCGACCGCAACGGCTCCGTCCGCCTCATGAACGACGAGGCGCAGCGGCTCCTCGGCCTCGGCCCCGAGGCGGCGGGCCGGCCGCTCGACGAGGTCCTCGGCGGGGGCCGTACCGCCGACGTCCTCGCGGGCCGGGTCACCGGCGAGGACCTGCTCACCGTCCGGGGACACCGGGTCCTGATCGCCAACCGGATGCCCACGCACGACGGCGGCGCCGTGGCGACCCTCCGCGACCGCACCGAACTGGAACGCCTCGGACGCGAGCTCGACTCCACCCGGGGCCTGATCGACGCGCTCCGCGCCCAGGACCACGAGCACGCGAACCGGCTGCACACCCTCCTCGGCCTCCTGGAGCTGGAGATGCACGAGGAGGCGGTCGAGTTCGTCACGGAGGTCGTCGGCGTGCACCGGGCCACCGCCGAGCAGGTCACGGAGAAGGTCCACGACCCGCTCCTCGCCGCGCTCCTGGTCGGGAAGGCGACCGTCGCCGCCGAGCGGGGCGTCTCGCTGCGGCTCGCACCCGACTCCCTGCTGCCGGACCGGCTCGTCGACCCGCGCGAGCTGGTCACCGTGGTCGGCAATCTGGTCGACAACGCCCTGGACGCCGTCGCCGGCACCCCCGGCGCCCGCGTCGAGGTCTCCTTCCGCGCCGAGGGCCGTACGGTGGTGCTGCGGGTCACGGACGGCGGCCCGGGCGTCCCCGAGGACCGCCGCGAGCTGATCTTCACCGAGGGCTGGACGACGAAGGAGCTGCCGTCCCACGGGAAGCGCGGGCTCGGCCTCGCCCTGGTGCGCCGGCTCGCCGAGCGCCGGGGCGGCACCGCCGGGGTGACCGACGGTCCCGAGGGCGGCGCGGTGTTCACGGTCGTCCTGCCGGACGCCCTGACCGAGCCGGGGCCGACAGAGCCGGGCCCCACCGCGCCCGAACAGAATGCGCACCGCTCTGAGGAGGCGTCGCGATGATCGACGTGCTCGTGGTGGACGACGACGTGCTGGTCGCGCGGATCAACGCCGCCTATGTCGCCAAGGTGCCCGGCTTCCGGGTGGTCGCCACCGCCCACTCGACCGCCGAGGCACTCGCCGCCCTGGACGGACGGCCCGTCGACCTGATCCTCCTGGACCACTACCTGCCCGACGAGAACGGACTCGCGGCCGTACGGGAGCTCCGCGCGCGTGGCCACCAGTGCGACGTGATCATGGTGACGGCGGCCCGTGACGTGGCCACCGTGCAGTCGGCGATGCGGCACGGCGCGCTCCAGTACCTCGTCAAGCCGTTCAACTTCGCCGGGCTCCGCGCCAAGCTGGAGGCCTACGCCACGCTCCGCCGCACCCTGGAGAGCGGCGGCGAGGCGGAGCAGGCCGAGGTGGACCGGATCTTCGGGGTCCTGTCGGCGGGCGCCGTCACCCCCGACCTGCCCAAGGGCCACTCCCCCACCACCGCCGAGGTGGTCCGGCAGGTACTGCTCGCGGCCGACGGGCCGCTGTCCGCGCAGGAGATCGCCGAGCGGGCCGGCGTCAGCCGCCAGACCGCGCAGCGCTACCTCAAACTCCTGGAACGCACCGGACGGGTACGCCTCTCCCTCCGGTACGGGGAGACGGGCCGCCCCGAGCACCGGTACGCCTGGACGAGCTCACCGACCGGCGGCTGAGGGCCGCACGTCGCGGGGGCCCCACCTGCCAGGAGGGCCTGACGGGTGGGGCCCCCGCGACGGGACGGTCAGACGGGTGGGGCCCCGCCGCGGGAGCGGCAAGCACGGTCAGGCCCCGCGACGGGACGGTCAGACGGCGCCCGCGCCTGTCAGGGAGCGCACCTCGGTCTCCGCGTGCCGGGCCTCGTCGGGCGGCTCGGGCGAGGTGACCGTACCGATCCATCCGGTCAGGAAGCCGAGCGGAATGGAGACCACCCCCGGGTTCTGCAACGGGAAGAGGTGGAAGTCGACGCCCGGGAACAGCGACTCCGGGCTGCCGGAGACGACCGGGGAGACCAGCACGAGCAGCACCGCGGGGATCAGGCCGCCGTACACCGACCAGACCGCGCCCCGGGTGGTGAACTTCCGCCAGAACAGCGAGTAGAGCAGCACCGGCAGATTGGCGGAGGCCGCGACCGCGAAGGCGAGGCCGACGAGGAAGGCCACGTTGAGGTCGCGGGCGAGCAGCCCGAGGCCGATGGCGGCGGCGCCGATCCCGGCCGCGGCGACCCTGGCCACGGCCACCTCGCTGTACTGCTTCGCGTGCGGGCGGCGCAGCGAGCTGTACAGGTCGTGGGCGACGGAGGCCGAGGAGGCCAGCGTGATCCCGGCGACGACGGCGAGGATGGTCGCGAAGGCGACGGCGGCGACGACCGCGAACAGCACCGTGCCGCCGGTGGAGCCGGCGCCGCCGCCGAGGTCGAGGGCGAGCAGCGGTACGGCCGTGTTCCCTGAGGCGTTGGACGCACGGACCTCGTCGGGGCCGATCAGCGCCGCCGCGCCGAAGCCGAGCACGATGGTCATCAGGTAGAAGCTGCCGATGAGCCCGATGGACCAGACGACGGAGCGGCGGGCGGCCCGGGCGGTCGGCACGGTGTAGAAGCGCGACAGGATGTGCGGCAGTCCTGCCGTGCCCAGGACGAGGGCGAGGCCGAGGCTGATGAAGTCGAGGCGGGCCGTCCAGTCCCCGCCGTAACGCAGCCCGGGCGCGAGGAAGCCCAGGCCGTGCCCGCTGCGCTCGGCCGCGCTGGAGAGCAGGCTGTTCACGTCGCCGTGGAACCGGAGCAGGACGAGGACGGTGAGTGCGATCGTGCCCGCCATGAGCAGGACCGCCTTGACGATCTGGATCCAGGTGGTGGCCCGCATCCCGCCCAGCGACACGTAGATCACCATCAGCGCGCCCACGCCGATCACCGTCCACGCGCGCGCCGCCTCGCTGGAACCGCCGAGCAGCAGCGCCACCAGGCTCCCGGCCCCCACCATCTGCGCCACGAGGTACAGCACGGAGACGGCCACCGAGGACGTTCCGGCGGCGATCCGCACCGGCCGCTCCGTCATCCGCGCGGCGACGACGTCGGCCAGCGTGAACCGGCCGCAGTTGCGCACCAGTTCGGCGACCAGCAGCAGCACGACCAGCCAGGCGACGAGGAAGCCGACGGAGTACAGCATGCCGTCGTAGCCGTAGAGCGCGATCAGCCCGGAGATGCCGAGGAAGGAGGCCGCGGACATGTAGTCCCCGGCGATGGCGAAGCCGTTCTCCATGGGCGAGAACAGTCGCCCTCCGGCATAGAACTCCTCCGCCGAACCGTGGCGGTGGCGGCTCACCCAGGTGGTGATCGCCAGGGTCACGGCGACGAAGACGCTGAACAGGACGAGCGCCAGCGTCTGGTGGCTTCCGGTCACGACTGCACCATCCCCCGGGTCATCTCCTGCGTGTCCCACCGCAGCTCCAGCGCGGCCCGGTCCCTGCGCAGCCGCGCGTGCCGCGCGTACGCCCAGGTCAGCAGGAAGGTGGTGAGGAACTGCCCGAGCCCCGCGACCATCGCCACGTTCACCGCTCCGGCCACCGGCCACGCCATCAGCCCGGGTGCGGCGGTCGCCGCGACCACGTAGGCGAGGTACCAGAGGAGGAACGCCAGGGTGGCCGGGAAGACGAACCGACGGTAGCGGCGGCGGACTTCCTGGAAGGCGGGGCTCCGCTGGACTTCCAGATAGATCTCCGCCGCACTGTGGACCCGCTGCCGCGGCACCGCGTCGGGGCGGCCGCCGCCGGGCGTCCCGGCCGGCGTTTCCCCGCTCCAGCCGGAAGCCGTCGCCTCGTACCAGGGATCGTCGACCGCCATCGCCGAGGCGTCGCGCCCCTCTTGCCTGTCCACCTGCTCCACCGACCAACTCTCCTTGTCAGCGAACCGTTTCGGCCGCGTGCACAAGGATGGACAGAGCGGGAAGATCCCGGACTCTTCTCCCCCTTCACTTCACCCCATCAGGTGACTCTTCTCCGGGGCGCCCTGACCAGACCGTGCTGATATGCGTACCGCACGGCCCGGGGTTCCTCAGGTCGTGCGGTACGCATAGCCTGGGGTTCCTCAGGCGTCGATGCGCGAGCGGTCGAGGGTCGCCGCCGAGCCGGTGATGAACTCCTTGCGGGGCGCCACGTCGTTGCCCATGAGGAGGTCGAAGACCTGCTCCGCCGCGTCGAGGTCGCCGATGTTGATCCGGCGCAGGGTGCGGTGACGCGGATCCATCGTGGTCTCCGCGAGCTGGTCGGCGTCCATCTCGCCGAGACCCTTGTAGCGCTGGATGGCGTCCTTGTAGCGGACCCCCTTGCGCTGGAACTCCAGGAGGGTCTGCCGCAGCTCGTTGTCCGAGTACGTGTAGACGTACTTGTCCTGGCCCTTCCTGGGCTGGACGAGCTCGATCCGGTGCAGCGGCGGCACCGCGGCGAAGACCCGGCCGGCCTCGACCATGGGCCGCATGTACCGCTGGAAGAGCGTCAGCAGCAGGCAGCGGATGTGGGCCCCGTCGACATCGGCGTCGACGAGAAGGACGATCTTCCCGTAGCGCGCGGCGTCGATGTCGAAGGTGCGGCCCGAACCCGCTCCTATGACCTGGATGATCGCGCCGCACTCGGCGTTCTTCAGCATGTCCGAGACGGACGACTTCTGGACGTTGAGGATCTTGCCGCGGATCGGCAGCAGCGCCTGGAACTCGCTGTTCCGGGCGAGCTTGGCCGTGCCGAGGGCCGAGTCTCCCTCGACGATGAAGAGCTCGCTGCGCTCCACGTCGTCGCTGCGGCAGTCGGCGAGCTTGGCCGGCAGCGAGGAGGACTCGAGCGCGGTCTTCCTGCGCTGGGCGTCCTTGTGCTGGCGGGCCGCGATCCGGGTCCGCGCCGCGGCGACGGCCTTTTCGAGCACCGCGCGCGCCTGCGCCTTGGCGTCCCGCTTGGTGGAGGTGAGGAAGGTCTTGAGCTCCTTGGCCACCACGTTCGCCACGATCCGGCGGGCGGCGGAGGTGCCGAGGACCTCCTTGGTCTGCCCCTCGAACTGCGGCTCGGCGAGGCGGACCGTCACGACGGCCGTGAGCCCCTCCAGGGCGTCGTCCTTGACGATGTCGTCCTCGGCGACGCGCAGCATCTTGGCCGAGCGCAGCACCTCGTTCACCGTCTTGGTGATGGCCTGCTCGAAGCCGGAGACGTGGGTGCCGCCCTTGGGCGTGGCGATGATGTTGACGAAGGACTTCACCGTGGTGTCGTAGCCGGTGCCCCAGCGCAGGGCGACGTCGACGGCGAGCTCACGGGTGACCTCGGTCGGGGTCATGTGGCCGCGCTCGTCGAGGACCGGGACGGTCTCCTTGAAGGTGCCCTGCCCGGTGAGGCGCTGAATGTCGCAGACGGCCTTGTCCTGCGCGAGGTACTCGCAGAACTCGCTGATGCCTCCGTCGAAGCGGAAGGTCTCCTCGCTCTTGCCGACGCCGGCCAGGTCCCGCTCGTCGCGGACGACGATGGTGAGGCCCGGGACGAGGAAGGCGGTCTGCCGGGCGCGCTGGTGGAGCGTCTCCAGGGAGAGCTTGGCGTCCTTGAGGAAGATCTGCCGGTCCGCCCAGTAGCGGATGCGCGTACCGGTGCGGGTCTTCGGGACGCGCTTGCCCTTGACGAGGCCGTTGGCCGGGTCGAAGGGGCTGTCGGGGCCCTGCTCGGTGAAGATGCCGGGGACACCGCGGCGGAAGGAGATCGAGTGGGTCGCGCTGTTCCGGTCGACCTCGACGTCGAGGCGGGCCGACAGGGCGTTCACCACGGAGGCGCCGACGCCGTGCAGACCGCCCGAGGCCGCGTACGACCCGCCGCCGAACTTTCCGCCGGCGTGCAGCTTGGTCATGACGACCTCGACGCCGGAGAGGCCGGTCTTCGGCTCGACGTCGACCGGGATGCCCCGGCCGTTGTCCTGGACCTCGACCGAGCCGTCGTCGTGGAGGATGACCTCGATGTGGTCGCAGTAGCCGCCGAGGGCCTCGTCGACCGAGTTGTCGATGATCTCCCAGATGCAGTGCATCAGGCCGCGGCTGTCGGTGGACCCGATGTACATACCGGGGCGCTTGCGGACCGCTTCGAGCCCTTCGAGTACGAGCAGGTGCCGCGCGGTGTAGTTGGAACCGTCACGGTCTGCGGTCAGCAGCGCACTGGACGGCACGGACGTTTCGGCGGTCACGCGGTTCGCTCCTCGCTGAATTTGAAATCTGGCCCGGTGGGGTAAGGCCCTGCGTCGGTCACCGCACAGAGGGTACCGATGCCTGGTAGAGCCGTTGTCACGCCACCCACCCCGATTCCTCATGCTAGTCCAGGGTCGTATGGATGTTCGATCCCTCGATGGGGTGACGTGAACGTCACGTTCCCTTCCAGGCATGAACCATTTAGGCTCCGGGCACGTCCTCATGAACAACCGGCAACCACGCCGGGAGGGCTAACCGACACAAGCAACGCGAAATCCGTAGAGCGACGCAATACGGCTCATTCGCCGCCAACCGGCAGCAGACAGCCGCCTCGGAAGAAGTTTCAAGGAAAAGCCGCGAGCGGGAACGTTTTCGGCCTGGTTGGATGTTGACCCTGGTACGACAGCTCGTCGAGCTAGAGAAGAGGCGACGTGACTACTGTTCTGACCCCCGCGAGCCCCCTGACGGCCGCTGACCGTTGCGACCGCTGCGGCGCCCAGGCATACCTGCGCGTCGTTCTGACCAGCGGAGGTGACTTGCTCTTCTGCGCCCACCACGGACGTAAGTTCGAGCCGGAACTCAAGAAGATCGCCGTTGAGATACAGGATGAGACGGACCGGCTGACGGACGTGCCGGCCCGGACGATGGGCGAGGACCACGCCTGACGCCATCCACGACGAGCCCAGGGCCGGTCGCTGACCGGACGACGGGCGGTCACTCGCGCGCTCGCGCGGGCGACCGCCCGTTCTCGTATGCGGCGGCGTCTCAGAAGCGTGCGGGAAGCACCGCGGAGACGCGCGTGTAGACGCCAGGGTTCTCGGCCTGCCCGCAGCCGCTGCCCCAGGACACCAGACCGACGAGGAGCCCCCTGGCCACCAGCGGGCCTCCGCTGTCGCCCTGGCACGCGTCCTTCCCGCCCTGCGGGTCTCCCGCGCACAGCATCGTCCCGCTCTGGTAGCGGACGCCGAAACCGCCCGGGTACGCCCGCTCGCACGCCGTGTCCGGCAGCACCTGGACGCGCGCCGTCCGCAGCGCGGAGGCGTAGGTCCCGTTGCCGGTCGTGTCACCCCAGCCGTAGACGTCCGCCTCCGTCCCGGGCGCGTACGCCGCGTCCCCGGACCGCGCGACGCCGATCACGTACGACTGCGGCAGCGCGGTCACCAGCGTCAGCACGGCCACGTCGCCCGAGTTGGTCGTCGGGTCGTAGTCGGGGTTGATCCAGGTGTCGGAGATCCGGACCTCCTGCCCCTCCGGTCCGCGCAGCGCCGCGCGGCCCGCGATCACCACGAAGTCGCGCAGCTCCCAGGGCTCCCCGCCGAGCACCTCGCGGCCCAGGCAGTGGGCCGCCGTGAGCACCTTGGTCGGCGCGACGACCACACCCCCGCAGAACTGCCCCGCGCGCGTACCCCCGAACCGGTCACGGCTGGACAGCGCCACGACCCACGGCGCGTCCGTGATCTGGGTCGCCCGCCCGCCCACCACGACGCTGTCGGCGGCCACGGGACCGGCGGTGACGAGCTGTCCCGCCGCCGCGGCGATCAGGCCCAGAGCACCCGTCAATGCTCGGGTGAGGGAACCACGCATGGAGCCTCCTGACTCTCGGGTGATGTCGGTTCACCCAGCGTCCAGCACGCGTCCGGACCCCGCACCCGCGCAAAACCGGAGGGCCCGGCTCCCCTCTCGGGGAACCGGGCCCTTCCGTGTGCCGGTGCGTACCTCGTACGGATCAGTCGAGGTAGTCGCGCAGGACCTGCGAGCGCGACGGGTGGCGCAGCTTCGACATCGTCTTCGACTCGATCTGGCGGATCCGCTCTCGCGTCACGCCGTAGACCTTGCCGATCTCGTCCAGCGTCTTCGGCTGGCCGTCGGTGAGACCGAAGCGCATGGAGACGACGCCCGCCTCACGCTCGGAGAGCGTGTCGAGAACGGAGTGCAGCTGCTCCTGGAGGAGCGTGAAGCTGACCGCGTCGGCCGGCACGACCGCCTCGGAGTCCTCGATGAGGTCACCGAACTCGCTGTCGCCGTCCTCGCCCAGCGGGGTGTGGAGGGAGATCGGCTCACGGCCGTACTTCTGGACCTCGATGACCTTCTCGGGGGTCATGTCGAGTTCCTTGGCCAGCTCCTCCGGGGTGGGCTCACGGCCCAGGTCCTGGAGCATCTGGCGCTGCACGCGCGCGAGCTTGTTGATGACCTCGACCATGTGCACCGGGATACGGATGGTGCGGGCCTGGTCGGCCATGGCGCGGGTGATCGCCTGACGGATCCACCAGGTGGCGTACGTGGAGAACTTGTAGCCCTTGGTGTAGTCGAACTTCTCGACGGCGCGGATCAGACCCAGGTTGCCTTCCTGGATCAGGTCCAGGAAGAGCATGCCGCGGCCGGTGTAGCGCTTGGCCAGCGAGACCACCAGACGGAGGTTGGCCTCCAGGAGGTGGTTCTTGGCCCGGCGGCCGTCCTCGGCGATGATCTCCAGCTCGCGCTTGAGCTTCGGGGCGAGCTTGTCCGAGTTCGCGAGCTTGTCCTCGGCGAACAGACCGGCCTCGATGCGCTTGGCGAGCTCGACCTCCTGCTCGGCGTTGAGCAGCGGGACCTTGCCGATCTGCTTGAGGTAGTCCTTGACCGGGTCGGCGGTGGCACCGGCGACGGCGACCTGCTGCGCCGGAGCGTCGTCCTCGTCCTCGTCGGACAGGACGAAGCCCTTGCTCTCGCCCTCGGTCTCCTCGTCCTCGCCCTTGCCGGGCGCGACGTCCTCGAGGAGCTCCTCGCCCTCGACGAGCTCGTCGGCGTCCTTCTTGGACGTGGTCTTCTTCGCCGCCGTCTTCTTGGCGACGGTCTTCTTGGCCACCGCCTTCTTGGCGACGGTCTTCTTCGCGGCCGCCTTCTTGGCGGCCGATCCGGCGTCGTCGGCCGGGTCGGTGCCCTCGGCCGCGGAGGCCGTGGAAGCCGAGACGGTGGTCTTCGTCACGGTCGTCCTGGCGGTGACGGTCTTGGTGGCGGTGCGCTTGGCCGGGCTCTTCGCTGCGACGCTCTTGCGGGCGCGCTTCGGCGACTCCGCTGCACTGACCATCAGCGTCACACCCTCTTCCTCGAGGATCTGATTGAGGCTGCGCAGAACATTCTTCCACTGGGTTGGCGGAATCTGGTCAGCTTCGAAGGCCCGACGCACGTCATCGCCGGCGATCTGCCCATCAGCCTTTCCCCGCTCGATGAGCGCCATCACAGACTCGGACTCGGCGATCTCCGGCGGGAGCGTACGGGATGTGCTGGCCGACACGAACAACCTCTCGGAACGATGGAAAACGGCTTCCGGCCCCGCCCTGGATCGGACTGGAGCCGACGACCGTCGACGGGGAATGTGTCGACGGCGCGGGCTGGACCGGGGAACTGCACAGCGCCTCCATCGGCTGCTGTATTCCTTCCTCGGCTGTCACCTCTTAGGTCATCGCACGGCTGGGAGGAGTGTTACGCCCAATCTTCGTGGCCCGAGTCACACCTCATGTGCGACGAAACGCCCAGAGTGGTCGATCACGGCACATTCGCGCCGCCGGAACCCGGGCGCCGCCCGGGGAAGCCCTGCCGGGCCCCCGGGTGGCGCTCGGACCCGGCGGCACTCGGTGCGTGCGCCTGAATACTCCCGGCCACGGCCCGCGGGTCAGTGTTCGCGAGGGGCGGGGACGACGCGCTCCACCTCGTGGTGGACCGTGAGCAGCTGCCGCATGGCGCTCTCGGCTGCATGGGCGTCCCCGGTGGCGAGCGCGTCCACGATCCGGGCGTGATGCGCCAGGCAGGCCTCGCTCGGCCGGTCACAGCCGGTGGCGGGGCCTCCGGAGACCTGGAGCGCGGAGGCGACGATGCCGGAGAGGTGTTCCAGCATGCGGTTCCCGGCCAGCTGGATGAGCAGCGAGTGGAACTCCGTGTCGGCCCGGGAGAAGGTGATGCCGTCCCCCTGGGCGAACGCGTGCCCCATGATCTCGACCATGTCGGCGAGGCGCTGCTGCACGTCCTCGCGGCCGTGCCCGGCGGCGAGACGGGCGGCCAGGGGCTCGATCGTCCACCGCAGCTCGTTCAGCTCGCGGCGCTGGTCGTCGCGCTGCGGACCGAAGGCGCGCCATTCGATGATGTCGGGGTCGAGCAGGTTCCAGTCGCTGACGGGCCTGACCCGCGTACCGACGTTCGGGCGGGCGCTCACGAGCCCCTTCGCCTCCAGCACGCGCAGCGACTCGCGCACCACCGTGCGCGAGACCTCGAACCGCTGGCCGATCTCCTCGGGGACGAGCGGGCGGTCGGCCCCCAGGTCACCGGAGACGATCATCTGGCCGAGCTGCTGGACGAGCTGCCCGTGCAGTCCGCGGCCCCGGTTGCCGGCGCTCCGGCGGCCGACCCGGCCCAGGTCGGTGTCCACCCCCTCCCAGGCGGGCGGGGCCACACGGCCGGCGGTGGGCGCCTCCGCGTAGGGGTAGCGGTCGAGATCGCCCGGGGCGCCGAGGCCGGAGTCGACGGGGCGGGCGGCGGTCATCATGGTGTGCGCAAGGGTACTCACGCATCCTTTGTCGGCGTTGCCTCCGTGGCCCTTGAGGTCTTTGGTGAAAAGCACACGAAAGGGTGATCGGCACCCCCTACACAATTGACGATTAATCAGACATTTGCGGCAGATTTTAAGGGAGTTGGCGGGGAACCGGAATCTTTGAGTCGGCAAGTGATCACCAACGGGCCTTGCGACGAAGGCCGGTGAACACATAGGCGCAGAGCAAGCCCGTCAACGTCAGCGAGAGCGCCACCCCCGCGGGCTGAGCGATCACCCGCAGCGCCCCCGCGAGCCACCGGTCCAGGGCCGGAGACCACTGCGGGCCGGCGAACTCGCGCAGCCGCGCCGGAAGTCCGGCCGCCGAGCGCACCGACGGCCCCGACAGCACCTTCTGCATCAGCGGTACGAAGGCGACCGGCACCGCGAGCACCGCCGCCACGCCGGCCGCGGCGGCCCGGAACACCCCGGCACCGAGCACCCCGGCCCACGCGCAGCCCACGCCCAGGCCCAGCCAACTCGCCGATAGAGTAGGCCAGTTCCTGGGCACGGGGACCAACTCGCCGCCGTAGACGAACCGCAGGGCCGTCAGGTCGACCGCCACGACGAGCGCCCCGAGCGCAAGGGCGACGACCGCCGCCACGGCGAGCTTGGCCAGCAGCAGGCCCGGCCTGCGGGGTACGGCTCCGCGCCCCGTGGTGAGCGCGGGATAGCGGTACTCCTCACCGAAGGAGAAGGCCCCGAGCAGCCCGGCGCCCAGAGCCGCGGGCGGCAGCGGGGACAGCGCGGGCCAGCCGGTGAGGACGGCGGGCAGCTCGGTTCGGCCGCCGCGGCCCAGGAGCAGGGCGAGCGTCACGGAGACGAGCAGGACGGCGGCCACGACGAGCGGGGTGGAGGGCACGCCCAGGAGACGGTGGAGCTCGTACCGCAGCGGGCGCAAGGGCGAGCGCACGGGCCTTCGCGCGGCACCCCGCCGCCTTCGCGGGCCTCCCCTCGCCGTGTCCCCGACGCCGGGGGACGCGACGGCAGGGCCTTCG
The DNA here is from genome assembly GCF_055602235.1 of Streptomyces sp. NPDC037410. Taxonomy (NCBI): domain Bacteria; kingdom Bacillati; phylum Actinomycetota; class Actinomycetes; order Kitasatosporales; family Streptomycetaceae; genus Streptomyces; species Streptomyces sp. NPDC037410. The sequence continues at coordinate 71,723 of NZ_JBVJWR010000019.1, forward strand.
GAGTTCCCGGCGTCCCCGCCTTCCCGAGTACGCCGCGCCGGCTGGGCGGCTCCGGCACCGCCGCCTCCTCTCTCGTCGGCGAGCCGGTGGATCGGCACGCCGTGCCGGAAGGCGGTGTCACCGACGGCCGCGCAGTCGCTGCCGTAGACGGACAGACGGTTGCCGTCCTCCGCCACCACCTCGACGGGGCGGCGGGCGGCTCGGGCCTCCTGCGTGACGGCCGCGGCCAGGCGCGCGGCGTGCGGGGTCCGGACGACGACCCGGGGACGCAGACGGGTACGGGCGAACTCGACGGCGTCCTGGTCGGCGACGAGCCGGCCGCCGTCGAGGGTGACGACACGGTCGGCGTTCCCGGCCGCGTCCCTGGGGTCCTCCGTGGTGTACAGCACGGTTCCGCCCTCGGCGGCATGCGCGCGCAGCAGCTCGTGGAGCCAGGCGCTCTCGGGTGCGGAGAGACCGGCGGCCGGCTCGTCGAGCAGCAGCGTGTGCGGGGTGCCCAACAGGGCTGCGGCGAGCCCGAGTCGACGGTCTGCGCCGATCGGCAGGGTGCCGATCCGCCGGCGCTCGAGACCGGCGAGGCCCACGGTCCGCACCAGCTCATCGACTCGCGCGGCGGGAACTCCGTGGGCGGCGCAGAGCATCCGCAGCTGCCCCCGGAGGGTGCGGGAGGGATGTCCGGGGACGTCGCCGAGGAGCACGCCGACCTCGCGAGGGGGGTGCGCGATGCGGTGCAGCGGACGGCCACGGAAGTAGGTGATCCCACGGCCCGGCTCCAGTTCGAGCATGAGCCGGAGGGCCGTGGTCTTGCCGGATCCCCGGGAGCCGAGGAGGGCGGTCACGGTGCCCGGCCGGGCCTCGAAGGACAGATCGTCCACGGCGGGTGGGCGATCGCGGCGGGGAGTGCTGGTCAGTCCGATTGCCTGGAGCATCGCTTCTCTCGCGGTAGGTGACACCGCTCCGCGGCAGGGCGGCGCTACCGCAGCAAGATAACGCTACATTTCGGACTTTCCGCGCAGGTTTGACGCCCAGGAGCGCCGGACGCGCACGGTTCTCAGACCTCGGGGCGCAGCATCGGCGGGTTGAGAAGAGTGGCCCCACCAGCCCGGAAGAGCTGTGCGGGGCGCCCTCCCTGACGGGTCGTGGTGCCTCCGGCCGGGACCAGGAAGCCGGGCGTGCCGGTCACCTTGCGGTGGAAGTTGCGCGGGTCGAGGGACACGCCCCAGACCGCCTCGTAGACGCGGCGCAGCTCTCCGACCGTGAACTCCGGCGGGCAGAAGGCCGTGGCCAGGGAGGAGTACTCGATCTTGGAGCGCGCCCGCTCCACTCCGTCCGCGAGGATCCGGGCGTGGTCGAACGCGAGCGCCTCCCGCCCTCCGTCCCCGACCGAGGCGGCCACGGCGGCCACGTCCTTGCCGAGGATCTCCTCGACCGGGGCCCAGCGGGCACTGTTCGCGTCGCCGCCGGCGCGCGGCGCGGGAAGGTCCGGCGCGAGCGCCAGGTGCGCGACGCTCACCACCCGCATGCGCGGGTCACGGTCGGGCGCCCCGTACGTCGCCAGCTGCTCCAGGTGCGCGCCGTTGCTCGGAACGGGCGGCGGTGCGGCCGGATCGTGCGCGCAGAGGCCGGTCTCCTCGACCAGCTCGCGCGCCGCCGCGGCCCCGAGGTCCTCCTCTGCCCGTACGAAGCCGCCGGGCAGCGCCCAACGTCCCTGGTACGGCGACTCTCCTCGCCGCACGACCAGGGTGCAGAGTGCGTGGCGCCGCACGGTGAGCACGACCAGATCGACGGTCACGGCGAAGGGAGGAAAGGCCGACGGGTCGTAGGGAGGCATGCCGCGATCATAGTCGTCTTCCTGACGATAAACACGCCTCGCGGAAGCATCGGCCGCGACTTCCTCACCGTGCCGCGAGGCTTCCCGCGTCTCTGTGCCCGGCATCCCGTCACACCCCCAGTTGAAGGCCCGCTGCGGCCTCCTCGACCATACCGAGACCCAGCCTGCTCACCCGTACCGCGAAGGGTTCGCCGGCGACCACGAGGCCCGACAGCCTGATCGCACCGAGCGGGGCCGAGGCCACCGGGTGCACCGAGACGGACCGGCCCGGCACATCGGGTCTGACGCCCGCGAGGGCGAGAAGCGCCTGAATCGCCCCGGCGGCCGCGACGGCCGCCGGCCGGCACGCCGCCGGGTGAGGCACCGGGCGCCCACCCGCCGTCCGCTGCTCCCCGGCGTACATCTCCGGGAGCCGATGGGTGAAGGCCTCCGCGGCGTCGAGCAGCCCCCGCAGGAGGGAGGCGGCCTCCCTCTCGTGACCGGCGGCGGCGAGACCCGCCACGGCGACCGCCGTCTCGTGCACCCGGACCGCTCCCGCCCGGTGCCCGAAGGGGTTGTGGCCCGGCTCCTTCGTCCCGAGGCTCCGCAGACCCCAGCCGGAGTCGAGCACCGGGGTACCGAGCAGCCTCGCCACCTGTTCCGTCTCCGTCCTGTCCAGGAGGCCCGGTGCGTACCGGCCGCCACCCAGCAGGCCGGTGTCGAGCAGGTGCGCGGCCCAACCGCCCAGCTGGGGCCAGGTCCGGCCGTCGGATGCGCGGGCGGCGGCGGGTCGGCCGCCCGCCAGGTCGTCGAGCCAGAACTCGCGCCGGAACCGCTCGCGCAGTGTCCGCGCCAGGTCGCGCAGGGCGTCTCCCCCGGGCCTCCCGCAGCCGTCGAGGAGGTCGGCACCGAGCAGCGCGGCGCGGTGGGCGTGCGCCTGGGTCTCGGCCCGCCAGGGCCCGGCGGGGCCCGGGTCCGGCACGAACCCGTCGCGACCGGCCGTGCGCCGGAGCCAGTCGAGGCAGCGCTCCGCCACGGGGAGCAGCTCCTCCAGGTCGGCGGCCGGGAGCCCCCAGCGGCGGGCCTCGGCGAGCACGGCCGGAAAGGCGAGGGTGGCCTCGATGCCCGTGCAGCGCGGCGGCAGGTGCGGGCCCGCGTCCCTGAGGGGTCCCTGGAGCCGGCCGGCCTCGGCTGCGCTGCCGGAGAGTGTGGTGCGCCCGAGGGCGCGCAGGGTGGTGACGGCGAGCCGGGTGCCGAGGGGCAGGGACATGCGGGCCGCCCAGAGCGCCTCGGAGGTGACCGGTCCACAGCGCCAGGGGACGCCGGCCGCGAGGTACACGTCCGCGGGGTGAGCCGGGTCGCGCTGGAGCAGGGCCCGCAGGTCCTCGACGGAGGAGCGGAGCAGTTCTCCCGGCCTCGGGTCGTCGCCCTCGGCGCGGGCCTCGGCGAGGAGGTGGCCGCCGGGCCGTCCGGAGCCCACACCGGTGGAGGCGGCGATCCGGGCGGCGGACTCCCCTCGGACGCGCAGCCGGATCGTGAACGTGCCCCGGGGCGCAAGCTCGGCTTCCCAGCGCAGTAACCCCGCCGCCGCCAGGGAGTCCATGGGCGGCGGGTCCGCCGTGACGGCGGTGGACCGGCCGTCGCCGCCGGTCCACCGCAGTCCGGTGCCGTGGACGGTCGCGGCGAGTTCGGGGCCGGTTCTCCCGGACGCCACCGTGCCCAGGTCCGCGAGATCCGTGCCCAGAGCGACTTCCACGGGGAGCCGGAGGGGCCGGGCCGCCGCGCTGCGCAGCGTGATCCGCTCGGCTCCGTCGGCGCTCCGCGTGCGTTCGACGGTGAGGGCGGGGTCGGGCCCGGTGTCGCCGGGGACGCGCAGGGCGCCGAGGAACACCGCCCGGTCCGAGGCCGCCATGCGCCCCTGGAGCGGGACGGGTTCCCGCCCGGCGACCCGCAGGACGCAGCGGGACAGGAGCCGTCGCCCCGCGTCGTACACCCCCTCGGCTCCTTCGCCGGTGAGCTGACCGTGCTCGGGGCAGACGGCGAGGGCGGGCAGCGCCACGCAGAGGAGCGCACCGTGCACCGCGGGGAGTTCCGCGGGGCGGGCCGCGCGCGGGAAGGCGATTCCGGCTCCGGACGTGTGTCCGGAGGCGGGTCCGGACGACTGGCCGGTGGGGTGGCCGGGGGCCGGTACGGGGCTGGGAGCCATGGCGGGTACGGGGTGCTCTCTGTGCGAACCGGGCGGCCGGCGGGGTGTCGGCGGGACGGTTCGTGCGACTCCGCCAGAGAGGTGAACGCGCTTGCGGGCGGCCGGGTCACGGTCGTCATCGGTCACTCCTTGAGCCGCGCCGGCCGTCGTGGCGTGGAGTCCCGCTCCCCGGCCGCACGCTCGCGGGCCCGCCGGGGCGGACTCCGGCCGTCGCCCGGCGCTCGCTCGCATCGGTCTGCCGCCCCGGCTTCCTGAGGGTCAGCGGGGTGCCGGGCCTGCGCGTGGCCCTCATCCGGGCCTTCCGGGAGGGCGACGGAGTGTCTTGCTCCGCGGCTGCCCGTCCGTCGCGCTCGCTCCTCAGACAGGAGCGGAGCGACTCGGGGTCGAGACCCTCGTTGCAGGCCTGGTGCAGCAGACGGGCGAAGACGTACTCGGGGTCGGCGTCGAGTGCGAGCCCGAGGGCCACCCGGGCGGTCGGCTCGTCGCCCGTGGACCAGGCCGTCCAGCCCGCGAGGGTGAGGGGCGCGGCGGCATGCTCCTGGTAGGGCGTGACGCAACGCCGGGCCAGGACGCGCCAGAGCCGCAGAGCGGTGGTCCCCTCCCAGCCCTCCATCCACTCCGCGGCGCGGTCCCGGGTGACCCGGTCCTGGAGGCCGAGGACCAGGGCCGCCGCCTCGTCGGCCGTGATCAGGGCGTCGTCGGCCGCGTCGGCCGCGGCCGCGGTCGTGGCACCGGTGGACCGGACCGGCACGACCGGCCGCACCGGGCGTGCCGTGCTCAGCGCACCCGCCGCACGGGGCTGGCTCCCCGGGCCGTCCGGGGCCTTCGCGCTCTTCGGGGTCTCTGCGCTCTTCGAGGTCTTCGGGTTCACGAACCGGCGGAGGACCTCACGGGCGAGCCGCAGCGTGGCCTCGCGCACCTCCTCCCGTCCCTGCCCTTGGGCGCCTTCGAGGATCCGGGGGACGATCGAGGCGGCGGACGCGTCGAGCGCGGCCCGCTGCGCCTCGTCCCCGGGTCCCCCGCGCGGCTTCAGCCGGGCCTCCATGTCCCGCAGGGAGCCCCGTACCTGCACTCCGGCGTACGTCGCGGCCGCCGCCATCACCGACGTGCCGCTGAGCGCGAGCGGGGTGCCGTCGGGCGGGCAGCAGCGCTGGTCGGGGCAGCAGTACGAGAAGTAGAGCCCGTCGGTGATGCAGAGGGCCTCGTAGACCGGGATGTCGAGCGCGCCGCAGGCGGTCCTCAGGCGCTGGGCGAAGGGCCGCAGCCGCTCCATGACCCTGCGGCCCGTCTCGCCGGGTGCGGGGTCCTGGCACAGGAAGACGACGATGCCGTCCGGCCGCGAGCCGGCCCGGGCGCTCCCCTCGACGAGGCACTCGGCCAGGTGCTCGGCGGTGGATGCCCACTCCTGGGGCGAGCGGGGGATTCCGAGCCTGACCCGGCCCCCGAAGCGGCCGTGCTCACCGTGGAGGGCGACCAGGACGACGGAGTCGGTGGGGTGGAAGCCCAGCACGAACGGTAGGGCGTCGGCCAGTTCCGCCGGGCCGCGCAGGGTGATCTGCTGGTTACGGGAAGGTCCACTGGATTCGTGGTGATTCGCGTTCATGGTCAGGACGGTCTCGTGATCTCCCGAAATCCGAAACCCCTGTGGATAACTCCTGGAACGTGGCATCCGAGTTGTCCACAGGTTCGGCGTCCGGTTCGCGCGATGTCCGAGGCATCGGGTTGCATGGGGGCATGACCCAAGCAGCTCCGCTGGAAGACCGCGCCGCCCTCCGAGCCGCCGCCGATGCCGTGCTCGCCCGTCTCGTCGCCGACCCGACGGGCAGGGCCAGACTGCGCGAGGACCAGTGGCGGGCCATCGAGGCCCTGGTCGCCGACCGGCGCCGGGCCCTGGTGGTGCAGCGGACCGGCTGGGGCAAGTCGGCCGTGTACTTCGTGGCGACCTCGCTGCTCCGCGAGCGCGGAAGCGGCCCCACCGTGATCGTCTCCCCCCTGCTCGCGCTGATGCGCAACCAGGTGGAGGCGGCGGCCCGTGCGGGCATCCGCGCCCGGACGATCAACTCGTCGAACACCGAGGAGTGGGAGACCGTCCAGGAGGAGGTGGCCGCCGGCGAGGTGGACGTCCTCCTGGTGAGTCCGGAGCGGCTCAACAATCCCGACTTCCGCGACCAGGTGCTGCCCCGGCTGGCCGCGGCCACCGGACTGCTCGTGGTCGACGAGGCACACTGCATCTCCGACTGGGGTCACGACTTCCGGCCGGACTACCGGCGGCTGCGGACCATGCTGGCGGACCTGCCCCCCAGAGTTCCGGTGCTGGCCACCACGGCGACGGCGAACGCTCGGGTGACGGCGGACGTGGCCGAGCAGCTCGGCACGGGCGCGGGCACGGACGCCCTGGTCCTGCGCGGGCCCCTCGACCGGGAGAGCCTGAGTCTGGGAGTGGTCAGGCTTCCGGACGCCGCGCACCGGCTGGCCTGGCTCGCCGACCACCTCGGCGAGCTGCCCGGCTCCGGCATCATCTACACGCTGACGGTCGCCGCGGCCGACGAGGTCACCGCCTATCTGCGCCAGTGCGGACACACGGTGTCCTCCTACACCGGTCGCACGGAGAACGCCGACCGGCAGCAGGCGGAGGACGACCTCCAGGCCAACCGGGTCAAGGCGCTCGTGGCGACCTCGGCCCTCGGCATGGGCTTCGACAAGCCGGACCTGGGCTTCGTGGTGCACCTCGGGTCGCCGTCCTCCCCCATCGCGTACTACCAGCAGGTCGGCCGGGCCGGGCGAGGGGTGGAGCACGCCGAGGTGCTGCTGCTGCCCGGCCAGGAGGACGAGGCCATCTGGCGCTACTTCGCCTCGGTGGCCTTTCCGCCCGAGGAGCAGGTGCGCCGCACGATCGACGTGCTCGCGCAGGCGGGCCGGCCCTTGTCCCTGCCCGCCCTGGAGCCACTGGTCGAGCTGCGCAGGACCCGGCTGGAGACCATGCTCAAGGTGCTGGACGTGGACGGCGCGGTGCACCGGGTGAAGGGCGGCTGGGAGAGCACCGGGCAGCCCTGGGTGTACGACACCGAGCGGTACGCCTGGGTGGCGCGGCAGCGGGCGGCCGAGCAGCAGGCGATGCGCGACTACGCGGCGACGACCGGGTGCCGGATGGAGTTCCTGCGGCGCCAGTTGGACGACGAGGAAGCCGCTCCGTGCGGTCGCTGCGACAACTGCGCGGGGTCCCGGTTCGACCCGAAGGTGTCCGATGCGGCGCTGGACGCGGCCAAGGGCGAGCTGGGGCGGCCCGGTGTGGAGGTCGAGCCGCGGAAGATGTGGCCCACCGGGCTCGCCGCGGTCGGGGTCGATCTGAAGGGCCGCATCCCGCTCGGGGAGCAGGCGTTCGGAGGCCGGGCCCTGGGGCGGCTCTCGGACATCGGCTGGGGCAACCGGCTGCGTCCGCTGCTGGCCGACGCCACGCCGGACGGGCCTGTTCCGGACGACGTCGTGCAGGCGGTCGTGCACGTGCTGGCGGACTGGGCCAAGGGGCCCGGGGGTTGGGCCTCCGGGGCGCCGGACGCTCCGTCCCGGCCCGCCGGCGTGGTCACGGTCGCCTCCCACCGCAAGCCGCGTCTGGTGGGGTCGCTCGGGCAGCGGATCGCCGAGATCGGCAGGATGCCCTTCCTCGGCGTGGTGGAGTACGCGCCGGAGGCGGAGGACCTCCGCCTCTCGCGGACGAACAGCGCCCAGCGGGTCGTAGGGCTCCAGCGGACACTGACGGTCCCTCCGGAACTGGCCGGGCGGCTGGCCGGCGCGGGCGGTCCGGTTCTGCTCGTGGACGATCTCTCCGACACCGGCTGGACGTTGGCGGTGGCGGCGCGGCTGCTGCGGCGGGCGGGAGCGGAAGGCGTGTTTCCGCTGGTGCTCGCCGTCCAGGGGTGAAACAGGAGAGGGAACAGGGAGTGAACAATGGGCAACTGGGCAGGGATATGAGTGGCATACCGACCCATTCCCGTCAGCGGTCTCAATTGCTCGTTGCCGCTCGCGCACGGGGCAGCAAGAATTGGGAAACCGCCCCGCACGGCCCGTCAGCGGTCCGGAAGAACTGTGCCGTGGTGCGCCCTCACCCGACCTTGCCCGCCGCCGAGCGGGCGCGTATCCGAAGGGAGGACCGTGACCCTCGGATTCGCTCCGCCCACAGCAGCCTCGCTCAGATCGTCGTCCGAGTCCGCCAGCCGCCTCGCCCGGATACTCGAACCCTCCGAGTGGACCGCGGCGGGAATCCCCTTGCTGGGCAACCCGCGTGAGGTCGTCAGCGGCCTCCACTCACGCCACGCGCCCACGCCCAGGACGGCGGTGCTCGCGGTCCTGGACCACGAGGAGCGACTCACCGCGAGCGCCTCGTTCGTCCGGCGCCCCATCGCGGCGGACGGCTGGGAGTTCCGCAACGCGCTGCTCGCGCATCTGCGGCGGGTCATCCCGCACGACCTCCGCAGACGCGCGCCCGTACGGACGGCGGTCCTGCTGTACTGCCGCGACGGGGACGAGCGCTGGACGGAGGAGGACGGGGCCTGGATGTGGGGGCTCCGGGACGCCTGCACGCTGCACGGGCTCCGCTGCGGCGCGTACATCACGCTGACCGGAGCGGGCTGGCAGGTGCTCGGTGAGGGCCGGGGAGGCCGTCGGCCGAGCTCCGACTCGCCGCCCCTGCCGCTGGGTGACGGACCGTCCGAGCTCGGCCTGCTCACGCCGAGGACGGCGAGCGGCGCGACCGAACCCCTGCGCCGGGCCGCCGCACGCTGATCACGCCGGACGATGCCGGGTGCCGCACGCCGATCAGACCCGGCGACATCGGGCTGCGGCGCGTCGATCACGCTTAAGCGGCGACGGACCACCGCACGCTGATCACGCCAGGCGACACCGGGCCCCCGCCGGCCCCGGTGGGGTCCGGCGGAGGGGCTCGGTCGGTCAGACGCCTGCGCCGGCTCCGAGGAGCGCCGTGAGGCGCTGCGGGTCACCGCAGACGATGAGCAGCGCGCCCGCGCGGGCCATCGCCGACGGAAGGGCCCGGGCGGTCGTCTCCTCGGCTCCGCCGTTGACGGCGACGATCACCACGGGGCGGGCGGCGGCCCGCTCCGCGGAGGCGTCCGCGAAGAACACGTCCTCGCCGGTGTCCTGTTGGGCCCAGTAGGCGGCCTCGCCGAAGGACAGCTCGTGAGCCGCCCACGGGTGCGGGTCGCCGGTGGTGAGCACCAGGATCTCGCCGGGGGCGCGCCCGCTCTCCAGGAGCAGGTCCAGGGCCTCCTCGGCGGCGTCGAGCGCGCCGTCGACCGGGGCCGGGATCAGCTGGAGCTGCGGGGTGGATCGCTGGTCGGAACGATTCTCCGGGCGCTCGGCCGGAGACTGTCCGGCACCGGGGTGCGGCGCCGGCGCGGCGGGCTTGGCCGGACCGGGGACGGGGCGTCCGGGACGCGGAGAGGCCGCTGAACGCGGGCCGGGTACGGGACGGGGGGTCGACGCGGGGCGGCCGGCGGCCGCGGTGGCGCGGGGACCCTGGGCGCTCTCGTGAATCTGAGGCTCCTCGGGGATGAGAGGCATGAATGAATGTCTATCAAACGCCGCTGCGCGGAGCACCGGCGGGTGGGCACACATGTGCACCCCGGCCACGTGGACGCCCCTTGGGCAGGGCCCCTTGACCGGAAGTTCAGAAGTCGAAGCCGAGTTGGCCCCCGCTTTCCAGCGCGGCCGCCTCGGCGGAGAGGCGGACCTTCTTGAGGTGGCGCCACTGGGGCAGCGCGTCCAGGTACGACCAGGAGAGACGGTGGTACGGGGTGGGCCCCAGCTCTGCGAGTGCCGCCTTGTGGACCGGCGAAGGGTAGCCCGCGTTGGCACCGAAGGCGTACGCGGCGTACTGCTCGCTCTCGGCCTCCAGCTCGGCCATGAGGGCGTCGCGCCGGACCTTCGCGATGACGGAGGCCGCCGCGACGGCGATGCAGGACTGGTCGCCCTTGATCACCGTACGGACGCGCCAGGGGCTGCCGAGGTAGTCGTGTTTGCCGTCGAGGATCACCGCGTCGGGCCGCACAGGAAGGCCTTCGAGGGCCCGGACGGCCGCGAGCCGCAGTGCCGCGGTCATCCCGAGGTCGTCGATCTCCTGCGGGGAGGCGTCGCCGAGCGCGTACGCGGTGACCCAGCCCTCCAGCTGCACGGCCAGCGCGTTCCGGCGCTTGGGGGTGAGCAGCTTGGAGTCGGTGAGCCCCTCGGGGGGCCGGCGCAGGCCGGTGACGGCCGCGCACACCGTGACGGGGCCGGCCCACGCTCCGCGTCCGACCTCGTCGACCCCGGCGACGATCTTGGCGCCGGTGGTGGCTCGGAGCGACCGCTCGACAGTGTGGGTGGGAGGTACGTACGGCATGGCGCCAGACAGGTTACGCCGTCTGACGTCGCCCGCGATACCCGGATTCCCCACGGACGCCCGAAGCCCCGTCCCACCAGGCCGAGGGGTCCAGCCTCCAGCAGGCCGAGGAACCGGCCTCCAGCAGACCGAGGACCGGTCTCCAGCAGGCCCTGGAGCAACCGCCACCCCACCCCGGAATGCTCCCGGCCCCGCTCAGGCGCGCACCAGAGGCACCATGATCCGGTCGATCAGGTCGGCGATCTCACTGTCCGGCCATTCGCTTCCGCACACTTTGGAGCGGTACATCATCATGGCGGGGATGACATCGAGGACGAGGTCGTCGATCGCGTCGCTCCGCACCTCTCCGCGCGTGATTCCGCGCCGCAGCACGTCCCGGAAGAGGCGTTTCGAGGGCTGGATCACGACCGTCTCGATCAGCCCGTGGAAGCGCTCGGCGGACTCGGTGTCGCATTCGTGAAGCACAGCGCGTAGGGCGAAGCCGGGCTTGGAGTACATCACGTCGCGGACCCGGCAGCACAGCTCGTACAGGTCCTGACGTACACGACCGGTGTCGGGAGCCTCGTCGATCGCGGGCAGTCCGGCCTGGAGCGCGTCCGCGACGAGGTCTTCCTTGGAGGACCATCGCCGGTACACCGCGGCTTTGCCCGTCTGTGCGCCGACCGCGACACCCTCCATCGTGAGGCCGCCCCAGCCGACGCTGCTCAGCTGGTCGAGCGTGGCCTCCAGGATCGCCCGTTCGAGCACGGGTCCGCGGCGTCGCAGCGCCGCCCCCTCCGGCCGGGCGGCGGCCGTGGAGCGCGAAGTAACCATCAGGATCTCTCCGTTGACGCGATTCGATTCGTCGGCAGTTCTCAGTGAACGGTTGCGTTCACTGAGGGGGACTCGCTACCGTGGTGAACAGTGAACGGGTGCGTTCACTAATTTTCCGTGGGGGATCCATAGTGACAACTTCTCCGGTGGACACACAGGTCAAGGACGAGCCAGCTCGCGCCGGAGGTCGGCCGGGCATCGCCTTGACCGTCATCGCCGCCTGCCAGCTGATGGTCGTCCTCGACGCCACCATCGTGAACATCGCACTGCCGCACATCCAGGACGCGCTCTCCTTCTCCACCACCGACCTGTCGTGGGTGCTCAGCGCCTACACGCTCACCTTCGGCGGCCTCCTGCTCCTCGGCGGACGCGCCGGAGACATCCTGGGCCGCCGCCGGGTGTTCATGGCCGGCATCCTGCTCTTCACGTTCGCCTCGCTGCTCGGCGGCTTCGCCCAGGAGCCGTGGCAGCTGCTAGCGGCGCGTGCACTGCAGGGCGTGGGCGGCGCGATCGCCTCGCCGACCTCACTCGCCCTGATCACCACGACGTTCCCCGAAGGACCGGAGCGGAACCGGGCGTTCGGTGTGTTCGCGGCCGTCTCCGCCGGCGGCGGCGCCATCGGCCTGCTCGCCGGCGGAGCCCTCACCCAGTGGCTCGACTGGCGCTGGGTCTTCTTCGTCAACGTGCCGATCGGCCTGCTGATCGCCTTCCTCACCCCGCGCTACATCGCGGAGTCGGAGCGCCACCCGGGCCGGTTCGACCTCGGGGGCGCCGCGACGTCGACCCTGGGGATGGCGGCGCTGGTCTACGGGTTCATCCGCGCGTCCAAGGAGGGATGGAAGGACGAGCTGACCATCGGCTCGTTCGTCACGGCGGTGGTCCTGCTCGTGGCGTTCGCCGTGGTGGAGTCGCGGGCCAGGGAACCGATCACGCCACTGCGGATGTTCGCGGACCGCAACCGCTCGGGCACGTACGTCATCATGCTCAGCCTGTCGGCCGCCATGTTCGGCATGTTCTTCTTCATCGTGCTGTGGGTGCAGAACGTCCTGGGCTACAGCCCGGTGAAATCCGGCCTGGCCTTCCTTCCGGTGACCGTCGCGATCGGCGTCGGCGCAGGGTTCGCACAGAGGATGCTGCCGGTCCTCGGCCCCAAGCCGTTCATGGTGACCGGCGCGTCGCTCACCGGCGTGGGACTCGTCTGGCTGACGTTCATCTCGTCCGACAGCAGTTACCTGGGCGGGGTACTCGGCCCGATGATCGTCTTCGGCTGCGGCATGGGCCTCAACTTCGTGACGCTCACGCTGACGGCCGTCTCCGGAGTGGCCCAGCACGAGGCCGGCGCCGCCTCGGGTCTGCTCAACGCGACCCAGCAGGTCGGCGGCTCGCTCGGCCTCTCCATCCTGGTCACCGTCTTCGGCACGGCCGGCCGCAAGGAGAGCGAGAAGCAGCTGCCGGACTTCCTCGCACACGCGACGCCCGAGCAGCAGGCCGAGGCGCTGAAGGCCAAGGAACTGCCCGCGCCCTGGGGCCACGAGGTGCTGACCGCCGGCATCTCCTCGGCCTTCACGGCCGCTGTCGGCATGGTGCTGATCGCACTGGTGACGGCCGTCCTGGTGATCCGGGTCCGCAAGAGCGACCTGGAAGCCTTGAGCGGCCGCACGGAGGCAGCGGGGCCGATGGCCTGATCCAGACGCCGGCGCCCCCTGGGCCCGCTCGGGGCTCAGGGGACACGTCGGGATCCAGGAATTACCCGCCCCGCCTCAGGCCGTCCCGTCCTCCGGGACCCACCCCGGAAGGGCCTCGGTCTGCCGCAGCCAGTCCTCCGGCGGCGCGCCGACCGCTGTGGAGGCGACCACTCCGCCGGCGATGGCGCAGGTCGTGTCGACGTCGCCGCCCACCTGCGCGGTCGTCCAGAACACCCGCTCGAAGTCGCCGAGCCCGCGCGCGGCGGACCAGAGCGCGAACGGAACGGTGTCGTGGGCGCTCGTACGCCTGCCGCTGCCGAGGACCGCGGCGACGGTGTTCGCGTCGCCGTAGTCGAGCATGTCGCGGGCCCTGCGCAGCCCCGCCCCGACGGCGCTGCGCGGCACGAGGGCGATGACCCCGTCGAGGAGCGCCTCGGGCGTGGGCGGTCCCGCGGGGTCGGCGGCGATCGCCGCGGCGGCGGCGACGGCCATGGCGCCGACCACGGCCTCCCGGTGCTGGTGGGTGGTGTACGCCGAGATCTCGGCCTGGTGGGTCGCCTGCTCGGGGTCGTCGGCGTACCAGGCTCCCAGCGGGGCGATCCGCATCGCGGCGCCGTTGCCCCAGGAGCCCTGCCCGTTGAAGAGCGCGGCGGCGAGTTCCCGCCAGTCGCCGCCCTCACGGATGAGCCGGAGCATCCGGTTGACGGCGGGGCCGTAGCCCCGGTCGAAGTCGTGGTGCTGTGCGAAGGAGAGGGCCAGGGCGTCCTGGTCGATCCGGTCGTGGCGGACGAGGACGGCCAGGACGGAGCAGGCCATCTCGGTGTCGTCGGTCCACTGCCAGGGGCCGGCGGGCAGCTCGCGCCGCTTCAGCAGGGGGTAGTGGGAGGGTACGAAGAACTGGGAGCCCAGGGCGTCTCCCACGGACAGCCCGCGCAGGCTGGCCAGGGCGCGGTCGAAGCGCCGGTCGGGTGAGGAGTCAGCGGTCATCGGTCTGCCACTCTATCCGGTAGGGCCGTACGGTTCCGGGGTACGCCAGCGTTCGAACGGCCTGTCCAGGCGGTAGCGGCCGTCGTCCCCGAGCAGGAGGGTGCGGGTCTCGGCGTTGCCTGGATTCGACAGCGACTCGAAGTCGGCGACCGTCCAGTGGAACCAGCGCATGCAGAACAGCCGCATGGTCAGCCCGTGGGTCACGAGCAGGACGTTGGGCGGGTGGTCGGGCGCCTCGAAGCTGCGGTACAGGCTCTCCAGGAAGGCGCCGACGCGGTCGTAGACGTCGGCACCGGACTCGCCCTGGGCGAAGCGGTAGAAGAAGTGCCCGTACGCGTCCCGGTAGGCCTTCTGCAGGCGTACGTCCTCCCGTTCCTGCCAGTTGCCCCAGTCCTGCTCCCGCAGCCTGGGCTCCTCCCGTACCCGGACCTGCTCCGCGGGGAGCCTGAAGGCCCGCAGGGTCTCATGGGTGCGGCGGTACGGCGAGACGTAGACGCTGACCGGTTCGTCCCCGAAGAGTTCCCGCAGCCGCTCCCCCGTCTCCGTCGCCTGCCGCCATCCGGTCTCGGTCAGCCTCAGGGCATGGTCGGGCTCGCGTTCGTACACCGTGTCATCGACATTGCCCTCGGACTCTCCGTGTCGTACGAGAACGATGCGCCGCGGTCGTGCCATACCCCGACCCTAGATCGCCGCTCTCCGGCGGGCTCAACCGAGGCGGCGCCCGGAGCCCATCCGAGCGAGGGCGTGCCCGGAGTCCACCGAGCGAGGGCGCGCACGGAGTCCACAGAGGCAGGGCGCGCCCGGTGTCCACCGAGGGAGGAGTGGACGGAAGGTCACACCGTCCAGGACGGTTCGAGCTGCACCACGTCGCCGTTCAGCGCCGCCACGTCGGCCGCGGTACGGGCCCGCAGCCCCAGCCGCTCCACGCGCTCGACCCGGTACTTTCCGTGCTCGGCGGCGGACTGCCACATCGACAGCACCAGGAACTCGCTGCCGGGCGCCTCGCCGAACAGGCCCCGCAGCATGCCGGGAGACCCGGCCATGGCCGGGTTCCACACCTTCTCCTGCATGAGCGCGAAGTGCTCGGCACGGTCCTCGTGGACCCGGCAGTGCGCGACCCGCGCCACGTCGGCGTCGGCGAACCGCGGCTCGAAGCCCGTCTTCACGTCGAAGCGGTGGTCGAAGAGCTTGACCTGGGCGTCCTTGAACGTGCCGACCTGGGAGGCCGCGAGGCGATCGTGCGACCGCGCCATGAACGAGTCGTAGAAGGCGCGGCTCTCCCAGAACGCGAAGATGTGGGCGACGTCCGGGCGACGCCGGCTCCACCCGCCGCCCTGTCCCCGGAATCCCGGCTCACCGAGCAGCCCCGCCCATTTCCGCTGTCCCCGCTCGAACCCTCGACGGTCCACCACGGTGCAGCGAATCCACTTGACCAGCACCGCGCCATCGTACGGGGCCGGAGGGCACCCCGGCAGACCCCGTCAGGCTCCCGCCGGGTGCAGTCGCTCCAGACCCGCGCGCTCCTCGGCGTCCAGTTCGATGCCGAACTCGGCCTCCAGGGTGGCGGCCAACTCGCCGGCCGTCAGGATCCGTTCCTCGACGGATCCGTCCGGGCGCACGAGCGAGAGCGTCTCGCGCAGCAGCGATCTCCGCACGTCCGCGCCCGGCCGCTGGGCCACGACCTGGCCGAGGAAACGGGACTGCGGATGGCTGGAGCTGTAGTGGTTGAGGACGGTGAAGTCACCGGGCTGGTACGCCTGCGGCGAGAACGCGTACACGTCCATCCAGCCCGTCGACCGCAGCGAGCGCAGCACATGGGTGCCGTCGTCCTCGACGGCGATGCCGAACGTCCAGCCGTCCTGCTCCACGCGCGCGCCGTCCCGGAGCGGCACGGGCTCCAGCGGCCCCTGCCAGCCGAACCCGACGTCGGCGAGCCACCGTTCGCCCTCGACCGTCACGGCGAGGAGCGCGTGGGTGACCGGCGGCAGCGTCGCACCCCGCGAGCGGTTGCGCGCTCCGCGGCCCTCCACCTGGAAGCCGATCTGTTCGAGGGCCGCTGCCAGGAGGGAGTTCTGCTCGTAGCAGTAGCCTCCCCGGCGCCGCTCGACGAGCTTGGCCTGAAGGCTCTTCAGGTCCAGGGGTATCGGCCTTCCGAGGGCGACGTCCAGGTTCTCGAAGGGAATGGTCGAGGCGTGCGCCCGATGAAGGGCCGTCAAGGTCCGTAGATCAGGGGCGAGTTCCCCGTCCCGCCTCCTGTCGTATCCGATTCGAGCCAGATATGCGTCGAGATCCAGCTCGTCACCGCTCCACAAACCGCTCTCCCCCTCAGCGTCGGGTCCTCTGTCGTAGGCACATGACACCATGAGCAAGAGGCCCACGACCACGGGCTTTTGAAGGGGCGACGGTACGCGGCGAGGGCGTGCGCGGGGGCGTGCGCGGAGAGGGGAAGCACCATGAGCGGACTCAACAAAGGGGTGGGACGCGTCGAGGTCACGCTCAAGTGGGACCCCGCCCCGGCCGGTGCGCCGGCCCACGACCTGGATCTCGTCGCCGGGGTCTTCTCCGCGGGCGACCCGCACGGCGCGCCGGTCCATCTGGTGCACTTCGGCAGCCGCTCCCCGGACGGCACGATCACGCTCCACCGCGACAGCCGCACGGGGCAGGGATTCGGCTACGACGAGGCCATGACCGTGGAGCTGAACCGGCTGGACGCGCGGTACGCACGGGTGGTGGTGGGCGTGGCCATACAGCAGGGCGGCGGGCGGCTGACCTTCGGCGACATAGCGAACACCGGCATACGGGTCCGCGAGGGCTACACCGACCTGCTGACCCACGACTTCGCGGACGTCCCAGGGGCCCGTGCGGCGACGGTCGTGGAGTTCACCCGCGACGGGGCGGACGGCTGGTCGTACCGCTCGATCAGCCGCGGCTTCGACGCCGATCCGCAGACCTTCGGCACGCTCCTGGGCTCCACGGTGTCCTGACGCCCTCATGCGAAAGGGGCGCCGACCGATGGTCGGCGCCCCCTCACGGGCGATCCGGTGCACTCAGCGACTTCCGCCCCTCAGCGCACCGGGGGGGTCAGCTGCAGCCGCTGGTCGAGCCGCAGCCCTCGCAGATGTAGCAGGAGCCGGCCCGCTGCATCTTCGTGCCGCAGGAGAAGCAGAGCGGGGCGTCGGCGCTGATGCCGAGCTGCATCTCGACGAGCTCCGCGGAGGTGTGGGCCTGCTTCGGAGCCGGGACCTCGACCTTCGGGGCCGGGGCGGCGACGGCCTTCGGCTCCAGGGCGCGGGGCGCGGACTGGGCCAGGGCCTCGACGTCGACGTCCTCGTCCTCGGCCTGCTCGTACGAGCCGGTGTCCAGGTGGCGCTGGCGCTCCTCGGCCGAGTGGATGCCGAGAGCGGAGCGGGTCTCGAAGGGCAGGAAGTCCAGCGCCAGGCGGCGGAAGATGTAGTCGACGATCGACTGCGCCATCCGCACGTCCGGGTCGTCGGTCATGCCGGCCGGCTCGAAGCGCATGTTGGTGAACTTCGAGACGTAGGTCTCCAGCGGGACGCCGTACTGCAGGCCGACCGAGACGGCGATGGAGAAGGCGTCCATCATGCCGGCGAGGGTGGAGCCCTGCTTGGACATCTTCAGGAAGACCTCGCCGAGACCGTCGTCCGGGTAGGAGTTGGCGGTCATGTAGCCCTCGGCGCCACCGACGGTGAAGGAGGTGGTGATCCCCGGGCGGCCCTTGGGCAGACGCTTGCGGACCGGGCGGTACTCGACGACCTTCTCGACGGCCTCGCGGATCGTCGCCTCGGACTTCGCGGTGACCTCGGCCTTCTCGCTCTCCTTCTTCTTGGCGGAGAGCGGCTGGCCGACCTTGCAGTTGTCGCGGTAGATCGCGAGCGCCTTGACGCCCATCTTCCAGGCCTCGAAGTAGACCTCCTCGACGTCCTCGACCGTGGCCGTCTCCGGCAGGTTCACGGTCTTGGAGAGGGCGCCCGAGATCCACGGCTGGATGGCGGCCATCATGCGGACGTGGCCCATCGCGGAGATGGAGCGCTCGCCCATGGCGCAGTCGAAGACCTCGTAGTGCGCGGTCTTCAGGCCGGGGGCGTCGATCACATTGCCGTGCTCGGCGATGTGGGCGACGATCGCCTCGATCTGCTCCTCCTGGTAGCCCAGGCGGCGCAGGGCCTGCGGGACGGTGCCGTTGACGATCTGCATCGAGCCGCCGCCGACGAGCTTCTTGAACTTGACCAGGGCGAGGTCGGGCTCGAGGCCGGTGGTGTCGCAGGACATCGCGAGACCGATGGTGCCGGTGGGGGCGATGACCGAGGCCTGGGCGTTGCGGAAGCCGTTCTTGGCGCCGAGGCGGATCACGTCCTGCCAGGCCTCCGTGGCGGCGGCCCAGATCGGCGAGTCCAGGTCGTCCATGCGGACGGCCTTGGTGTTCTCGTCGGCGTGCTGCTGCATGACGCGCTGGTGCGGCTCGGCGTTGAGGGCGTAGCCGTCGTAGGCGCCGACGACCGCGGCGAGCTCGGCGGAGCGCTTGTACGAGGTGCCGGTCATCAGGGAGGTGATGGCACCGGCGAGGGCGCGGCCGCCGTCGGAGTCGTACGCGTGGCCGGTCGCCATCAGCAGGGCGCCGAGGTTGGCGTAGCCGATGCCGAGCTGGCGGTAGGCGCGGGTGTTCTCGCCGATCTTCTGGGTGGGGAAGTCGGCGAAGCAGATGGAGATGTCCATCGCGGTGATGACGAGCTCGACGACCTTGGCGAAGCGCTCGACGTCGAAGGACTGGTGTCCCTTGCCGTCGTCCTTGAGGAACTTCATCAGGTTCAGCGAGGCGAGGTTGCAGGACGTGTTGTCCAGGTGCATGTACTCGCTGCACGGGTTCGAGCCGTTGATGCGGCCGGACTCGGGGCAGGTGTGCCAGTGGTTGATCGTGTCGTCGTACTGGATGCCCGGGTCGGCGCAGGCCCACGCGGCCTCGGCCATCTTGCGGAAGAGCGCCTTGGCGTCGACCTCCTCGATGACCTCGCCGGTCATGCGCGAGGTGAGGCCGAACTTCCCGCCGGACTCGACGGCCTTCATGAACGTGTCGTTCACGCGGACGGAGTTGTTGGCGTTCTGGTACTGGACGGACGTGATGTCGTCGCCGCCCAGGTCCATGTCGAAGCCCGCGTCGCGGAGGGCGCGGATCTTCTCCTCCTCCTTGACCTTGGTCTCGATGAAGTCCTCGATGTCGGGGTGGTCGACGTCGAGGATGACCATCTTGGCCGCGCGACGGGTGGCGCCGCCCGACTTGATCGTGCCGGCGGAGGCGTCGGCGCCGCGCATGAAGGAGACGGGGCCGGAGGCGTTGCCGCCGGAGGAGAGGAGCTCCTTGGAGGAGCGGATGCGGGAGAGGTTCAGGCCGGCGCCGGAGCCGCCCTTGAAGATCATGCCCTCTT
Organism: Streptomyces sp. NPDC037410; assembly: GCF_055602235.1. Classification (NCBI taxonomy): domain Bacteria; kingdom Bacillati; phylum Actinomycetota; class Actinomycetes; order Kitasatosporales; family Streptomycetaceae; genus Streptomyces; species Streptomyces sp. NPDC037410. The sequence goes on from NZ_JBVJWR010000019.1 coordinate 91,056, forward strand.
CCTTGTACCAGTCGAGGATGGACTCCATGGAGTCGTCGACGGACAGGATGAAGCAGGCGGAGACCTGCTGGGGCTGCGGCGTGCCGACGTTGAACCAGACCGGCGAGTTGAAGCTGAAGATCTGGTGCAGGAGGGCGTAGGCGAGCTCGTGCTCGAAGATCTCGGCGTCGGCGGGCGAGGCGAAGTAGCCGTACTCCTCGCCGGCCTTCGTGTACGTCTTCACGATCCGGTCGATGAGCTGCTTGAGACCGGTCTCGCGCTGCGGGGTGCCGACGGCACCACGGAAGTACTTGCTGGTGACGATGTTGACCGCGTTCACCGACCAGAAGTCGGGGAACTCGACGCCACGCTGCTCGAAGTTGATCGAGCCGTCGCGCCAGTTGGTCATGACGACGTCACGGGGCTCCCACGCCACCTCGTCGTACGGATGCACGCCGGGGGTGGTGTGGATGCGCTCGATACGCAGGCCCTTGCTCGCCGCCTTGGCTCCCTTGGTGCGGGAACCACGTGCCGGGCCGCTCGCCGTCTCTGTCATGCCGCCTCCCATATACGGGCAAAACACACTTTGGCGCCCAGATAGTCCCAGGGCACCGTCTTCTGTACGTCGTTCTGTACTGCTGCCACAGGGACCACAGAGGTCACCCGGGGCACGTCTCTCTGCCAGGCCGCACGGCGGCCGGTCGCCGGGCCGCGGAAGGCCCGGACCGCCGAGCTAGTCGGCGGCGGTGGCGGGAACGGGGACCTCAGGGGTCGCACCGGTCCCGCGGTTCTCAGCGGGAGGCCGCACGCGGAGTTCCGCGATGGCGGCCTCGAAGTCTTCGAGGCTGTCGAAAGCCTTGTACACGGACGCGAAGCGCAGGTAGGCGACGAGGTCGAGCTCCTGCAGGGGGCCGAGGATGGCCAGGCCCACGTCATGGGTGGTCAGCTCGGCGCTTCCGGTGGCGCGCACCGCCTCCTCGACCCGCTGGCCGAGCTTGGCGAGGGCGTCCTCGGTGACCGGTCGCCCCTGGCACGCCTTACGCACGCCGGAGATGACCTTGGTACGGCTGAAGGGCTCGGTGACGCCGGAGCGCTTCACCACCATGAGCGAGCACGTCTCCACCGTCGTGAAACGACGGGAGCAGTCGGGGCACTGGCGACGACGTCGGATCGACGTTCCGTCGTCGGTGGTGCGACTGTCGACGACACGGCTGTCGGGGTGCCTGCAGAAGGGGCAGTGCATTGGTTCCAACCCTCCTCGTGGCACGACTGACTCACCTCGCCGGGTCCGTCAAAGACCCTTCGAGGCGACCACCAGCATAGGCGATGCGAGCACCCCCGGCAGACCGGGGACCACTACCCCTGGGTGGCGGATGCCATCCAACCACTAGATCTTGGGTTGGGGGCGCTTCCGAGCCCTCTGCGTGTCGCGACCCGGGCGCTCCCGGGGATCCAGGCCTCCGGATGCGACACTGGGGCCGTGCACCGGTCGCTCGCGACCCAGCGGCGAAGGCTACCGTAACGACCGATTTGGGGCGGCGACGTGAGCGTGCTCATACACCCCCGCACATACGCGCGTAAGGCAATCTGCGAATTTTCACTCGAACGTGTGTTTGGCGCAACCTTTCGAAAGCCACTACCGTTGTGCCAGCCAGGGAGACCATTCGAGAGGGGCCGACGACGTGACCACCACCGCAGACAGTGCCACCATCACCGCCCAGGACCGCTCCCAGGGCCGACTCGAGCCGGTGCACGCCATGACTGATGCAAGCATGAACGGCGAGGAGCCCGGGCGACCCGCCCGCGCCCTCCCCGGACGACCTCCAGGCATCCGCGCCGACAGCTCCGGACTCACCGACCGGCAGCGCAGGGTCATCGAAGTCATCCGCGACTCGGTCCAGCGGCGCGGCTACCCGCCGTCGATGCGCGAGATCGGGCAGGCGGTCGGCCTCTCCAGCACCTCCTCCGTGGCACACCAGCTCATGGCGCTGGAGCGCAAGGGCTTCCTCCGCCGCGACCCACACCGGCCCCGCGCCTACGAGGTACGCGGCTCCGACCAGCCGAGCACCCAGCCGACGGACACCACCGGCAAGCCGGCCGCGTCGTACGTCCCGCTCGTCGGCCGCATCGCGGCCGGTGGCCCGATCCTGGCCGAGGAGTCCGTCGAGGACGTCTTCCCCCTCCCCCGGCAGCTGGTCGGCGACGGCGAGCTGTTCGTCCTCAAGGTCGTCGGCGACTCGATGATCGAGGCCGCCATCTGTGACGGCGACTGGGTCACCGTCCGCCGTCAGCCCGTCGCGGAGAACGGCGACATCGTCGCCGCGATGCTCGACGGCGAGGCCACCGTCAAGCGCTTCAAGCGCGAGGACGGCCACGTCTGGCTGCTCCCGCACAACGCGGCGTACCAGCCCATCCCCGGCGACGAGGCCACCATCCTCGGCAAGGTCGTGGCGGTGCTGCGGCGGGTCTGACACTCCCCGCCGGCTCTGACCGGGCCCCGGGACCCACTGCGCCGGTCCCGGGGCCCTGCCGTGTCCCGACCCGCTAGCCCGCCGCCTTCGAGGCGGCGTCGATGGCCGAGAGGGACTTCCGGACCTGGTTGCGGTCCGTGGTGTACCAGAAATCGGGCAGCGAGGCCTTCAGATAGCTGCCGTATCGGGCCGTGGCCAGCCGGGGATCCAGGACCGCCACGACTCCCCGGTCGCCGGTCGCACGCACCAGCCGACCCGCGCCCTGGGCCATCAGCAGGGCCGCGTGGGTCGCCGCGACCGCCATGAAGCCGTTCCCGCCGGCGTCCTCGACGGCCTTCTGCCGGGCGCTCATCAGCGGGTCGTCCGGCCGCGGGAACGGGATCTTGTCCATGACGACCAGCTGACAGCTGGGCCCGGGGACGTCCACGCCCTGCCAGAGCGAGAGCGTGCCGAAGAGACAGGTCTTCGGATCGGCCGCGAAGTTCTTGATCAGCTCGCCCAGGGTGTCCTCGCCCTGGAGCAGGATCGGCAGCTCAGGGACCCGGCTGCGCAGCTCCTCCGCCGCCTGCTGCGCGGCACGCATGGACGAGAAGAGGCCGAGGGTCCGCCCGCCGGCGGCCTGCATCAGTTCGGTGAGCTCGTCGAGCATGTCGCCCCGCTGCCCGTCGCGCGCGGGCTTGGCGAGGTGCTTGGCGACGTACAGGATGCCCTGCTTCGGATAGTCGAACGGGGAGCCGACGTCGATGCCCTTCCAGACGGGCAGGTCGTCACCCTTGGTGCCCTCGGGGGCCAGTCCGAGCGACGCGCCGACGCCGTTGAAGTCGCCGCCCAGCTTGAGCGTGGCCGAGGCGAGCACCACGGACCGCTCCGTGAAGAGCTTCTCCCGGAGCAGGCCCGAGACCGTCAGCGGCGCGACCCTCAGCGAGGCCCCGAACCTGTCGTGACGCTCGTACCAGACGACGTCGTACTCGGAACCGAGGGTGATCCGCTCCGCCACGCCGTGCACGGTCTCCACGGAGGCCATGGCCTGCTTGCGCACCGCGTCCTCGTCCTGCACGGACCGGTCCCGGGTGTTGCCCAGGGCCGTGATCACGGCGCGGGCCGCGTCCCGCAGCGCCATCAAGGCGTACGCCAGGTCCTCCGGGATCTCCTCCAGGCGGCCCGGCAGCGCCAGCTCCATGACCCGCTCGAAGCCCTCCGCGGCGGTCTGCAGCTGGTCGGCCGTCTTCTCGTCGACGAGCTTCGCGGCCCGGCGCACGGCACGGTTGACCTGGCCCGGGGTGAGCTCGCCAGTGGCGACACCCGTGACCCGGGAGACCAGCTCATGGGCCTCGTCGACGATCAGCACCTCGTGCTGCGGGAGCACCGGGGCGCCCTCGATGGCGTCGATCGCGAGCAGCGCGTGGTTGGTGACGACGACGTCCGCGAGCTTGGCCCGCTCGCGTGCCGCCTCGGCGAAGCACTCAGCACCGTACGCACACTTGCTCGCGCCGAGGCACTCCCGGGAGGAGACCGAGACCTGCGCCCAGGCCTTGTCGGAGACGCCCGGCGTCAGGTCGTCCCGGTCCCCGGTCTCCGTCTCGTCCGACCAGTCCCGCAGCCTCAGCAGGTCCTGGCCCAGCTTGCTCGACGGCGCGGCCGCCTCGAAGGGGTCGAAGAGGCCCTCCTCCTCGTCCTGCGGGACGCCTTCGTGGAGCCGGTGCAGACAGAGGTAGTTCGACCGGCCCTTGAGCATGGCGAACTGCGGGCGGCGGCGCAGCTGCGGGTGCAGCGCCTCGACCGTCCGGGGAAGGTCGCGCTCGACGAGCTGGCGCTGGAGCGCCAGGGTGGCCGTGGCCACCACCACCCGCTCGCCCTGGGCCAGCGCCGGCACGAGGTAGCCGAGCGACTTGCCCGTGCCGGTGCCGGCCTGGACGAGGAGGTGGGAGTTGTCGTCGATGGCCTCGGCCACGGCCTCGGCCATGGTGACCTGGCCGGGCCGCTCCGTGCCGCCGACGGCGGAGACGGCGGCGTGGAGGAGGTCGGGGAGGGATGGCTTCGTCATAGCCCTTCCACCCTACGGGGCGGGACTGACAGCCGGGTCACGCGAGCGGATTGGGCACGGTCCCGTGGACGGCCGCGTGCGGGCGCTCCGGCCGGTCCCGGTAGCCGTCCAGGTGCAGACGGTTGCGGTTGAGACAGAGCCGCTCGATGCGCGGGGTCAGGAGGTCGAAGAGCTCGAACCGTTCCTTCAGCTCCGGGAAGCGTGACTGGTGCCGCAGGATCTCCGCCCGGACGAGGCTCCAGAAGTCCTCCTCGGGCACCCCGAGTTGGTCCTCGCAGAGCGGCGCCAGGTAGCGGAAGACGCCGACGAAGAGCCCCGAATGGATGAACTGGATCAGGAATCCGGGCGCCTCCGTCAACAGGACGTCGCGGACATCATCCGGGAGGGTGGCGTGTTCGGGAAGCGGGTGGGCACTGATGTTCACATCGTCGACGAAGTCCTTGATCGCCAGCCGGACCGGGACGTCGTCGCCGTCGTACACCACGATCGCGTTCTCGCCGTGGGGCGAGAAGACAGTGCCGTACCGGTACAGGAAGTGCAGCAACGGGGGGAGCAGAGCGGTGAAGAGGTGCTGGAGCCAGACGGCGGGGGCGAGCCCGGAGCGCTCGACGAGCTCGGCGACGAACGCCCGGCCTTCCGGGTCGGTATGGAGGAGGGAGGCGAGGGTACGGGCCCGCTCGCCCGGGGGCAGCCTCAGGGGTTCGCGCCAGATCGCGCCGAGCAGTTCCTTGTACTGGTACGGGACTTCGGGCAGCCGGTCGTACAGCGGGTGCTCGACCGTGACGGAGGCGACCTCGCCGAGGAGGATCACCCGGCACTCGTCCCGCAGGAAGGGGTCGGCGTCGCGCAGACCGTGGACCCAGGCGGTCACGGCGGGCGCGGCGAGGGTCCGCTCGGTGGGCAGCCCGCGCCAGACCAGGGTGTTGAGCACCGACAGCGGCAGCTTGACCGTGTGCCGGTCGGGGCGGCTGGTGTTGAGGAAGGTACGGACGGACTGCTGCGGCAGACGAAGATCGTCGTCGGCGGGGAGCGGGACGACCGTCCCGGCGGCGATGGCCGGGGCGTAGAGCGGGAGCAGGACCTCGTCCCACTGCCAGGGATGGACGGGCAGCAGGAGGTAGCCGTCGGGCTCGTGGCCCCGGGCGGTCAGCGCTGCGCGGAAGGCTTCGTGGACCTCGGGGTCGACTTCCCGGGCGTAGAGGCGGTCGGGGGTCTCCAGGCCGGTCACGCCCCGGTAGGCGGCGATGCGGTTGCTGACGGCGATCCACGGCAGCCGGGTCGCGCGGCGCGCCTCGGGGGCCCAGCGGGCGGCGTCGGTGGCGGAGAAGCCGATGCGCCCCTTGTTGAGGACGAGCCAGGGGTGTCCGGTCTGGTGGCCTTCCAGTTCCGCGTAGGAGAGCGCGGCAAGCCGGTCGGCGGTGAGCGCGGTGTGGTCGAGGCGGACGTCGGCGGCCAGGGTCGCGGAGAGCTCGCGGATCAGGTGCCCGAGGGTGGCACCGTCCAGCCGGAGGAGGCGCCGGGCGCGGACCAGGAAGTCGAAGGGGTCGGTGAGGGGACGGCCCTCGTGGGTGATCGAGCCGGCGGTGACGTGCCAGCTGCCGTAGGCACCTCGGCGGGCACGGAAGGTGAGCGTGGTGCCGTCGTCGAGGGGCAGTGCGTACCGGTCGGGCTCGCCGTCGTCCGTGGGGACGGGTTCGATGATCTCCTCGTAGGCGAACTCGGAGAGGGCCTTGGCGAGGAGCCGGGAGGACGCCCGCGTCCAGGCGGTGGCGTTCAGCTCGGGGGGCGCGAGCAGTGCGGGAGCCGGAGGGGCTTCGGTGGTGGGAGCCGTGGCGGCGGGGACGGGTGGTGCGGAGTCGTGCGGTGCAGGGGACGTCGACACGGGGACTCCTCGGGGTGGGAACCGCTGTGGGTGGTGCGGCGTTTACAGGGCAGGGACGATCACAGAACGTGACGAAGAGCCCGGTCGCGGATCATGAGCGCGGCTCTTTTGTCGGGGAGGTCGACTTCCGCCGCGTAGCGGAAGCCGCCACTGAGGAACGCGGAGACGGAGGGGGTGTTGAGGATGTCGGGTTCGGCGACGACGCGGGTACAGCGGGGACGGTGGTCCAGGACCAGATCGGCGACGGCGCGCAGCAGCGTGGTGCCGACGCCCCGGCCCCGGTCGGTGGCGCCTCCGAGCAGCAGATGGATACCCGTGTCGTGGGGAAGCGCCGGGTAGTACCGGGCGAGCGGGTCGAGATCGGCGCGGTAGATCTCGAAGTAGCTCATGGGCGTGCCGTCGAGGACGCCGAGGCAGGGGACGCTGCGGCCGTCGCCCTCTAGTTGGGCGCGGACGTGCTCGGCGGTGACGGTGTCGGGGCCGGCGAGCTCCCAGAAGGCGGCGACGGCGGGGTCGTTCATCCAGCGGGCGAGCAGCGGCAGATCCCGTTCGAGTCGCACGGGTACGAGCCGGAAGGAGCCCACGGGGGTGTCGGCGGGCCCCCAGGCGGCGACGGAGTCCAGGAGATCGCCGTCGAGGAGGGCGACGAGGTCGTCGACCCTCAGGTCCAGGGTGTCGTCCCCGGGCGGGTCGACCGGTGGGCGGGTGGGTGACACGGTGTCGCTCTCCTCTCGGCGGTGGGGTGCGGTCGGGGCGGCGTGGGTCGCGCCGGCGGTTCAGGTACGGAGGGGGTTGGTGACGGTGACGTAGACGGACTGGGTGTCGACGGGCCCGACGAGCTCGTCCAGGCCGTGCAGACGGGTGAGGAGGTTGGCCTTGCTGCGCAGGGTCGCGGCTTCCAGGAGCCGGTGGGGAAGGGGGGAGCCGAGGCCGGTGGCGGAGGTCAGGAAGCTGCGGAAGGCGGCGAGCAGCACGCGTTCGTCGGCGAGGTGCTGGGCGCCGAAGGCGCCGATCAGACCGAGGACGTTGTTGATGCCGAGGTAGTAGGCGAAGCGCTCGTCGGTGACCTGGTCGGAGACGAAGGTGTCGCTCTCGGCGCCGATGCCGGGGAGGCGGCTCTCCAGCTCGCCCCTGTGGGACTCACGGAAGTAGTAGCCCTGGTTGTCGCGGTAGCGGCCGCCGACCGGCCAGCCGTCCAGGTCCAGGAGCACCAGGGTGTTCTGCTGGTGGGCCTCCAGGGCGATGCCGGCGTGACCGTCGAGCCAGAGGACGGGGCGGACGACCTGGTCGAGGTAGCGGAGGAACCACTCGGCGGCGACGGCGGTCGTGGGGCGGCCGGTGCGGGCGGAGAGCCGTCGGATGACGTCGGCGAGCCGGGAGCGCATCGTGGTGGCTCCGGGCCAGGGACGGGGAGCGGTGAGGGAGGCGATGCAGACGGCGTCGTCGCCGGGTCCGAAGGGGTTGTGGCGGATCATGACGTCGAGGCCGGGGACGGGGGTGCCGTCCGGGGCGTCGACGGCGAGCCAGGCGGGGTCGCGGACGATGTCGAAGCTCGGGTGGGCGGCCTGCCACTCGTCGACGAGGCCGGTGCGGAGCAGTCGGTGGACCTCGACGCCCCGGTGGAGTTCCTTGCGGAGGTTCTCGCGGCGGGAGTTGGTGATGCGCAGGCCGAGGGAGAGCTTGAGCATGGCCCGGGCGCCCGGGCGGTGCACCGTGCGGACGGAGGAGGTGGGGTGCCAGGGGCTGCCGTGGAGGCCGAGGTCGTGGAGGAGGCCCGCGTCGAGGAGGGCGCGGACGTCGGGACGGTGCAGGAGTTCCCGGGCCTGCCAGGGGTGCAGGGGCAGCGGTGCGGTGCCGGTGGGGAGGGTGAGGCCTTCGGCGAGACCCGAGGCGAGTTGTTCGGCGGTGACCGGCCGGCCCTGTTCGGTCCAGGCGGAGTCGGAGGCGAGGAGGGTGCGGTCGACGGCGATCCAGTGGAGGGGGAACGAGCCGTGGAGTTCGGGTGAGTAGAGCCGGGCCTCAGCCTCGGAGAGTCCTTCGCGGCTCTTGGGGGTGGGGTGGAGCGGGTGGCCGAGCAGCAGGGACTGTTCGGCGGCGAGGAAGAGGTCCGCGTCCGGATGGGGCTCGGGCCGGCGGCGGCGCTCGGCGAGGAAGTCGGCGGTGCGGCGGGCGGAGTCGGCGACGCGGCCGACGAGATCGGCGCCTTCGGACCGGCCGGTCTCCCGGCTGAGCAGGGCGGCCACCGTGACGGCGTCGGCGGCCGGCGCCGCGGCCGGGAGTCCTTCGAGGGTCGGGGCGCCGAAGCGGTGCCAGCCGGTGGGCGACCAGTAGCGGACGGGGACGAGGAGGGCGGTGCCGCTGGCGTCGAGGGGGATGCGCAGGGTGGTGGTTCCGGGGGCGGACAAGTTCGTCTCCCGGACCCAGCAGCGAAGGAGGTTCTCGACGGCGGCGGCGTCGGCGGCGCGCAGGGGGTCGGGGTCGTCCAGGGGGTCGGGGGTGCCGTCCGCGCGCGGGGACAGCGGCTCGAACGGTCCGGCGTGCTGACGCGGGACGGTCGGCTCCTCGGGGTGCACGGCCCCGGGGAGGAGGGCCCCGGACGGCAGGGCCTCGGAGCGAAGGACCTCGGCGTGAAGGGCCTCCGCCCCGAAGGCCTCCGCGTGGAGCGCCTCGGCATGGAGCCCCTCCGCGTGGAGCCCCTCCGCGTGGAGCCCCTCCGCGTGGAGCCCCTCCGTGTGGAGGCCCTCTGGGGGCAGGGGCGTGTCTGGGAGGAGGGTGGTGTGGGGGTGGTGGGTGGGGGTCGGGGAGGTGGGGGTGGGGGTGGGGGTGGGGTTCACGGGGGCTTCCTTGGGGGTGGGGCCGGGGCGGTCCGGGGTCAGAGGGACGGGCCGGAGGCGTTCCGGGGGGCCGTGGCCCGGCGGGAGGCGGGCGGGTGGGGGGTGTGGGCCCGTTCGGCCGCGGCCAGGGCGTCGGCGAAGCGGTCAAGGACGGCGGTGGCCTGCTCGTCGGTGAGGGTGAGCGGGGGCAGGAGCCGGACCACCGCGGAGTGGCGGCCGCCGAGTTCGACGATGAGCCCGCGGGCGAGGCATTCCTGCTGGACGGCGAGGGCCAGGGCGGGGGCGGGGGGCGGGACGGAGTCGTCCGGTCCGGCCGCGTCGGGATCGACGAGTTCGACGCCGATCATCAGGCCCCGGCCGCGGACGTCGCCGACGCAGGGGTGGTCGGTACCGAGGCCCTGGAGTCGGCCGAGGATGCGGGCGCCGAGGGTGCCGGCCCGTTCGGCGAGTTTGTTCTCGCGGACGTAGGCGAGGGTGGCGGTGCCGGCGGCCATGGCGAGTTGGTTGCCGCGGAAGGTGCCGGCGTGGGCGCCCGGTTCCCAGACGTCGAGTTCCGACCGGTAGACGATGACCGCGAGCGGGAGGGAGCCGCCGATGGCCTTGGAGAGGACCATCACGTCGGGGACGACGCCGCTGTGCTCGACGGCCCAGAAGGCGCCGGTGCGGCCGACGCCGGTCTGGACCTCGTCGACGACCAGGGGGATGGAGCGGTCGGCGGTGATCCGGCGCATCCGGCGCATCCAGTCGTCGGGGGCGGGGATGACCCCGCCCTCGCCCTGGACGGCTTCGAGGATCATTCCGGCCGGGGTGGTGACGCCGCTCTTGGGGTCGTCGAGGAGGTTCTCGGTCCAGCGGGCCGAGAGTTCGGCGCCGCGCTCGCCGCCGGTGCCGAAGGGGCAGCGGTACCGCTGCGGGTAGGGCAGCCGGGTCACGCGGACGTCGGCCGCGCCTCCGGAGGCGTCGAGGGCTCCGGCCGTCATGCCGTGGTACGCGCCGGTGAAGGCGAGGAGCCCGCTCCGTCCGGTGGCCGTCCGGACGAGTTTGAGGGCCGCCTCGACGGCGTCCGTGCCCGCCGGTCCGCAGAACTGGATGCGGGCGTCGTCGGCGAGGGCAGCGGGGAGGGTGGCGAACAGTTCGGAGGTGAAGGCGTCCTTGACGGGGGTGGCGAGGTCGAGGACGTGGAGGGGCGCTCCCGAGTCGAGGACCTTCCTGATGGCTTCCAGGACCACGGGGTGGTTGTGGCCGAGGGCGAGGGTCCCCGCGCCGGACAGGCAGTCGAGGTAGCGGCGGCCGTCGGCGCCCTCGATGGTCAGCCCCCGGGCCCGTACGGGGACGATCGGCAGGGAGCGGGCGTAGGTGCGGGCGGCGGACTCGCGCTGGGACTGGCGGCGCAGGATGCCTTCGTACTCGCCCCCCTGGTCCGTCGGCCGGGGCTGGGTGTGCGCGGCCGGTGGTGCGGCCGCAGCTGATTCGGTCACGGCCACGGCTCGTGTCCTCCCGCTGTAACAGTTGCGTTGCACATCGGGGCGTCGTGGAGCCGCCGCAAGGGCCGCCCTGAACGCCACCGTTGTGTCCCCCGTACGTACCAACGACGGGAACTGCCGGGGATCACGGGCCGGACGGCAGGAACTTGGCGTGTCCCGGATCACGGCACGGCAACGGCTGAACCATGCACGGAACCGCCGGCGGGGCGCGTACCGTCCCCTCCGGCACCGGCATAGTGGGGGCCGTCGGTCGTGTCCGCGAGGGCCCGGCCGCTGTTCGCCCATGCATGAGCTGTACCTGTTCCACAAGTTGACGTAGTCCCAGGGGGATCACGAATGCGATCGATTCGTCCGCTGCTGATGGCGGCTTCCGCCGTCGCGGCGCTGACGCTCACCGTCACGGCCTGCGGTCCGAGCGAGGACAACGCGGGGGGTACGCCCACCGCGCCCGCGAGCCTGGACCCGGGCAAGATCAAGATTCCGGAGGACCTGAAGAACCGCCTGAAGGAACACGGGATCGATCTCGACAAGTGGCGGAACGGCGACTGGAAGAACTGGGACCGCGACAAGTGGCTGCGTGAGGCCAAGGACTTCGTCAACCCGATCATCGAGGACCTCTGGGACCCGGACCGGATGCGCGAGGCCGAGCGTCCCGACAAGCCGGTCGAGGAGGAGGACATCTCGGGCGACAAGGGTGTCACCGACCCGACTCCGGACCCGGTGAAGGCGAAGGCCGTGGCGGCGAAGTACCACGACAACGCCCCCGAGTCCGGCAAGGTCTTCTTCGACAGCCCCGAGGGCTCGATGGTCTGCTCGGCCACGGTCGTGAAGGACCCGGCGCACCCGGGCAAGTCCAACCTGGTCTGGACGGCCGGTCACTGCGTGCACAAGGGCAAGCAGGGCGGCTGGTACCGCAACATCGCCTTCGTCCCCTCGTACAACGACTCGGCGATGGCGACCTCGGACCTGGAGAAGGCCACGCGGGAGCAGATCGCCCCGTACGGCGTGTGGTGGGCGGACTGGGTGAAGACCTCCGACCAGTGGATCGCCGAGGGCGCGTCCACCGGCGGTGCCGGTGCTCCCTACGACTTCGCGGTCATCAAGGTGACGCCGGAGAAGGGCTCCTCGGGCAAGTCCCTTGAGGAGACGGTCGGTTCGGCGCTCCCGGTGGAGTTCAACGCTCCCGCCGTGCCGAAGATCGCGAGCCTGACGGCGACCGGTTTCCCGGCGGCGCCGCCGTTCGACGGCCAGAAGATGTTCCAGTGCACGGACAAGCCGGGCCGGCTGTCCCTGAAGGCCGAGCAGCCGACGATGTACCGGATCGGCTGCACGATGACCGGTGGTTCGTCCGGCGGCGGCTGGGTCGCCCAGGGCCATGACGGCAAGCCGGCGCTGGTGTCGAACACCTCGATCGGCCCGTCGACGGCGGGTTGGCTCGCGGGTCCGCGCCTCGGTCCGGAGGCCAAGGCCGTCTACGACGAGGTCAGCAAGAAGTACGCCGGCCAGTAGGCACGGCGGGCAAGGAGGCGGGACCCCCGGGGGGTCCCGCCTCCCCCCATGTCCGGCCCGACCGGCATACTGTGCTGCACCGCCGCTCATGACACGTCCATGGCAACACCTGCCCAAGGCCGCACACGTCCACGGCAGCACCTGTCCGTGGCCGCACACGTCCACGGCAACACCCGTCCATGGCCGCACACGCCCACGGCTGCACGCGTCCGCAGCAACACCAGGCAATACCAACGGGGATCACCTACATGCGTTCTGTACGACTCATACCCGCCGTCCTCGGCATGGTCACCGCGCTCGCGCTGACCGCCACGGCCTGCGGCCCCACCGAGACCCCGGCCGACGGCAAGCCGGCCGCCGGAGCGAGCAGCTCCGCGGGCGCCGGCGACGGCGGCGCCGACCTCACCAAGGACCTCGCCGACAAGCTGAAGAAGCACGGCGTCGACCTGGACAAGTGGAAGAACGGCGAGTGGAAGAACTGGGACAAGGACACCTGGCTCCGTGAGGCCGAGGACTTCGTCAACCCGGTGATCGACGGACTCTGGGACCCGGCGCGCATGCAGTCGGCCAAGAGCCCGGACCAGACGATCACCGCGCAGGCGGGCACCGGCGGCACCGACCCGACGCCCCGCCCCGTCCAGGCGCAGCGCGAGAAGACGCCGTACCACCGCAACGCGGCCCCGGTCGGCAAGATCTTCTTCGACTCGCCCGAGGGCTCGATGGTCTGCTCCGGCACCATCGTGAAGGACCCGCGCCACCCCGGGAAGTCGAACCTGGTCTGGACGGCCGGCCACTGCGTCCACGCCGGAAAGAACGGCGGCTGGTACCGCAACATCGCCTTCGTCCCCGCCTTCAACGACCTGGGCAAGTCCCCGGCCGCGCTGCAGAACGCGCAGCCGCAGGAGGTCTACCCGTACGGCCAGTTCTGGGCCGACTGGGCCGTGACCTCGGGCGAGTGGATCAACGCGGGCGGCACCAACCAGGCCTGGCCGTACGACTACGCCGTGCTGCACGTGCAGCCGGAGCGCGGCGCGAAGTCCCTGGAGGAGACCGTCGGCGTCGCCCTGCCGGTCGACTTCTCCGCGCCGACGGCCGCGCAGTCCGGGACGATGGGCGCCTGGGGCTACCCGGCGGCGCCGCCGTACAACGGCATGATCATGCACAAGTGCCTCGACCGGCCGACCCGCCTCACCACGGCTCCGGCCACGCCGACGATGTACCGCATCGGCTGCACGATGACCGGTGGTTCCTCGGGCGGCGGCTGGTTCCGCGTCCTGCCCAACGGCAAGACGGCGCTCGTGTCGAACACCTCGATCGGCCCGGCCGGCGGCAACGGCTGGCTCGCCGGCCCGCAGCTCGGCCGTGGCGCCCAGGCCGTGCACGAGATGGTCAGCAAGAAGTTCGCCCGCTGACACGCCAGGACCTGACACGCCAGGAGCCGACAGGCCGAGAGCGGTGGACAGCAGAAGGCGCCGGGCTCCTCCCGAAGGGGGGAGCCCGGCGCCTTCGCCGTGTGTCAGTGCGCGGCCGGGACGTACGGCGCGAGCATCGCCGCCAGTTCCTCGTGCACCCGGGCCTTGAGCAGGGTGCCCTCCGGGGTGTGCTCCTCGGACTCCACCTCGCCCTCGGCGTGCACCCGCGAGACGAGACCGCCCTGCGTGTACGGCACGAGGACCTCCAGCTCGACCTGCGGGCGCGGAAGCTCGCGGTCGATGAGCGCGAGCAGCTCGTCGATGCCCTGGCCCGAGCGGGCCGAGACCAGGATGGAGTGCTTCTCCATCCGCAGCAGGCGCTGGAGGACCAGCGGGTCGGCCGCGTCGGCCTTGTTGACGACGACGATCTCCGGCACGTTCACCGCGCCGACGTCGCGGAAGACCTCGCGCACGGCGGCCAGCTGCTCCTCCGGGGCGGGGTGCGAGCCGTCCACCACGTGCAGGATGAGGTCGGACTCGCCGACCTCCTCCATGGTGGAGCGGAACGCCTCGACCAGGTGGTGCGGCAGGTGCCGGACGAAGCCGACCGTGTCGGCCAGGGTGTAGACCCGGCCGGTGGGCGTCTCGGCCCGGCGGACCGTCGGGTCGAGGGTGGCGAACAGCGCGTTCTCCACGAGGACGCCCGCGCCGGTGAGGCGGTTGAGCAGGGAGGACTTGCCGGCGTTGGTGTAACCGGCGATGGCGACCGACGGCACCTTGTTCCGGCGGCGCTCCTGCCGCTTGATGTCACGGCCGGTCTTCATCTCCGCGATCTCCCGGCGCATCTTCGCCATCTTCTCGCGGATGCGGCGCCGGTCGGTCTCGATCTTGGTCTCACCGGGACCACGGGTGGCCATGCCGCCACCGCCGCCGCCACCCATCTGACGGGAGAGCGACTGACCCCAGCCGCGCAGTCGCGGCAGCATGTACTGCATCTGCGCGAGCGCGACCTGCGCCTTGCCCTCTCGGGACTTGGCGTGCTGGGCGAAGATGTCGAGGATGAGGGCGGTCCGGTCGACCACCTTCACCTTGACGACGTCTTCGAGTGCGATGAGCTGGCCGGGGCTGAGCTCACCGTCGCAGACGACGGTGTCGGCACCGGTCTCGAGCACGATGTCGCGCAGCTCGCGCGCCTTGCCCGAGCCGATGAAGGTGGCCGGGTCCGGCTTGTCGCGGCGCTGGATCACGCCGTCGAGCACGAGGGCGCCGGCCGTCTCGGCGAGGGCGGCGAGCTCCGCGAGGGAGTTCTCCGCGTCCTGCACCGTCCCGGAGGTCCAGACGCCGACCAGCACGACGCGCTCCAGGCGCAGCTGGCGGTACTCGACCTCGGTGACGTCCTCAAGCTCGGTGGAGAGGCCCGCGACACGGCGCAGTGCCGCACGCTCGGAGCGGTCGAACTGGTCGCCGTCCCGCTCTCCGTCGATCTCGTGGCTCCAGGCGACGTCCTCTTCCATCAGGGCATCGGCCCGAAGGCTCTCGGTACGGCTCGTCTCCGCGAAGCTCTGCTCGTCCTGGGAAGGGGAAGAAGAGGAGGTCATTGGGTCCTAACGTCGATGAGGAGATGTGTCTGTCTCTGCCGGTCACAACGCCTGCGGATGCCGGAAGATTCCCGTCCGCGGCCGCGTCGCCGACCTGAAGATGGTGTCACGGCCCCGCACGGCACGTCACCCGGGTTTCGGCGCGGTCTTCGGGGCCTCGGCGGGGCGGCTGCGCCAGTCCGGGTGCCCGGGCATCGCCGGGGTCTTCGCCTCGTACAGCCAGCCGTGGAGGAAGGCGGTGAGGTCACGTCCGGCGACCTCGCCGGCGAGCGCGATGAAGTCGGCGGTGGTGGCGGTCCCGTCCCGGTGCTCGGCGACCCAGCGGCGCTCCAGGGTGCGGAAGGCCTCGGTGCCGATCTCCTGGCGGAGCGCGTAGAGGACGAGGGCGCTGCCGTCGTACACGACGGGCCGGAAGAGGCTGATCTTGTGGTCGGGCGTGGGCGGTTCCGGGGCGGCCGGGGGGCCGCCGTCGGCCCTCCACCCGTCGGAGGCGGCGTAGGCGGCCTTCATGCGGCGCTCCAGGGACTTGCCGGCGGTCTCCTCGGCGTACAGCGCCTCGTACCAGCTGGCGTGTCCCTCGTTGAGCCACAGGTCGGACCAGGTGCGGGGCGAGACGCTGTCGCCGAACCACTGGTGGGCCAGCTCGTGGACCATGACGGAGTCGACGTACCACTCGGGGTAGGCGGGCTCGGTGAAGATGCCGCGTTCGAAGAGCGAGAGGGTCTGGGTCTCCAGCTCGAAGCCGGTGTCCGCGTCGGCGATGAGCACGCCGTACGTCTCGAAGGGGTACGGGCCGACCTGCCGCTCCATCCACTCCAGGTGGCCGGGGGTGCGGCGCAGCCAGGGCTCCATGAGCGCGCGGTCGGCGGTGGCGACCACGTCCCGTACGGGCAGCCCGTGGGGGCCCTCGCGGTGGACGACGGTGGAGCGGCCGATGGAGACCTGGGCGAGCTCGGTGGCCATGGGGTGCCGGCTGCGGTACGTCCAGGTGGTGGTGGCGCCGTGGTCGACGCGGCCCTCGGGGAGGCCGTTGGCGACGACGGTGAGCTCGCTGGGGGCGGTGATCCGGAAGGTGAACCAGGCCTTGTCGGACGGGTGGTCGTTGGAGGGGAAGACCCGGTGGGCGGCGTCGGCCTGGTTGGCCATGGCGAGGCCGTCGCCGGTGCGGACCCAGCCGCCGGTGGCGGCGGGGCCGGTGGGGTCGCTGGTGTGGGTGACGGTGATCTCGACCTCCTCGCCCGCGTCGATCGGCACGACGGGGGTGACGACGAGGTCCTCGCCGCTGCTCGCGTACCGGGCGGGCACTCCGTCGACGGTGACGGCGGAGACCGTGCCGTGCGTGAAGTCGAGGTTGAGCCGCTCCAGCTCCTCGGTGGCGCGCGCGTCGATCCGGGTGACGGCGGCGAGCGGCTTGGTGTTGGCCCCCGGATAGGTGAGGTCGAGCGTGTACGCGAGGACGTCGTAGCCGGGGTTGCCGAGCTGGGGGAAGAGCGGGTCGCCGATGCCGAGCGGCGGGGGTGCGGGCAGTGCGGCGGCGACGAGCCCGGCCGAGGCGGCGACCAGGACGGCGGAGCGGAGCCACCGCGCGCGGGGCAGGGGCGTTCGGACGAGCGGCATGGGCCAGGGCCTTTCCGGAGGAATGGCCCTACGGCTACCAGGGCGGCCGCCCCACCCCGGGGCGGCGCGCGCACCGACCACCCGAAGGAGGTCACCCGAAGCCGGTCACCCCAAGGAGGTCACCCGAAGCCGGTCACCCGAAATCGGTCACCCGACGGGGGTCACCCGAGGCCTGTCGTCAGCTCACGCCCCGCGACGGGTGGGCGCGGCTGACGTCGTACACCCCCGGCACGTCCCGCATGGCGCGCATGAGGGCGGCGAGGCCGGTCACGTCGGGGAGGTGGAGGGTGTACGTGTGGCGGACCCGCTGCTCGCTGGGCGGCTCGACGTTCGCCGAGACGACGGCGGCGCCGAAGGTGGCGATGGCCTCGGTGAGGTCGGCGAGCAGCCCGGGCCGCCCGAAGGACTCGGCGACGAGGGTGACCCTGCCCTGCGGGGTGTCGCCCCAGCGGACGGTGACGGGTTCGCGGCCGAGGCCGCGCATGGCGTCGGCGGCCGAGCAGCGGGCGCGGTGGACGGTGACCGATCCGCCGCGGACGCGGAAGCCGGTGATCTCGTCGGGCGGTACGGGGGTGCAGCAGCCCGCGGGGCGGACGGCGGCGGGCTGCTCGCCGTCCAGGTCGGCGTGGAGCTCGGCGCCGGAGCGGCGGTCGGCGGGGACGCTGACCTGGGGGCGGGGGTCGGTGGGGGCGGGGGGCGCGGCGCTCTCGGGGTGGGCGCGGAGCCAGCCGGTGATCGCGATCCGGGCGGCGGGGGTGCGGGCGTGGTCGAGCCACTCCGGGGACGGCCCGGACACGGCGTCCTGGGCGAGCAGCAGCTGGACGGTGTCCCCGTCGCCGAGGACGGTGCTGAGCGGGGCGAGCCGGCCGTTGACGCGGGCGCCGAGGCAGGCGTGGGCTGCCTCGCCGTGCTGTGCGTACGCGGCGTCGACGCAGCTGGCGCCGGCGGGCAGGCTGATCGTGCCGGGGGCGCTGCCGTCGGCGCGGAAGACGGTGATCTCGTCGTCCTCGGCGAGGTCGGCGCGGAGCGAGGTCCAGAAGGTGTCGGGGTCGGGGGCGGACTGCTGCCAGTCGAGGAGGCGGGAGAGCCAGCCGGGGCGGGTGGGGTCGACGCGCTCGCCGTCGTCGGCCACCGGAAGGCCGGTGGCCGAGCCTGCGGTGTCCGGCTCCTGGCCGACATGGGGGTTGCCGAGGGCGACGACTCCGGCCTCGGCGACCTTGTGCATCCGGTGGGTCCGGATGAGGACCTCGGCGACGGCGCCGTCGGGGGCGGCGATCGCGGTGTGCAGGGACTGGTAGAGGTTGAACTTGGGGGCGGCGATGAAGTCCTTGAACTCGGAGATCACCGGGGTGAAACAGGTGTGGAGCTCGCCGAGGACCGCGTAGCAGTCGGCGTCCTCGGCGACGAGGACGAGGAGCCGGCCGAAGTCGCAGCCGCGCAGCTCGCCGCGCTTGAGGCGGGCCCGGTGGACGGAGACGAAGTGCCGGGGCCGGACGAGGACTTCGGCGCCGATGCCGGCCTCGCGCAGGACGGCGGTGACCTGTTCGGCGACGGCGCCGAGGGCGTCGCCGGCGCCGGGGTTGCCGGCGACGAGCGCGCGGGTGGTGTCGTACTCCTCGGGGTGGAGGATCGCGAAGACGAGGTCCTCGAGCTCGGTCTTGAGGGCCTGGACGCCGAGGCGCTCGGCGAGCGGGATGAGGACGTCGCGGGTGACCTTGGCGATCCTGGCCTGTTTCTCGGGGCGCATCACGCCGAGGGTGCGCATGTTGTGGAGGCGGTCGGCGAGCTTGATCGACATGACCCGGACGTCGCTGCCGGTGGCGACGAGCATCTTGCGGAAGGTCTCGGGCTCGGCCGCGGCGCCGTAGTCGATCTTCTCGACCTTGGTGACGCCGTCGACGAGGTAGGCGACCTCGTCGCCGAACTCGCGGCGCACCTGGTCGAGCGTCACCTCGGTGTCCTCGACGGTGTCGTGGAGGAGGGAGGCGGTCAGGGTGGTGGTCTCCGCGCCGAGTTCGGCGAGGATGAGGGTGACGGCGAGCGGGTGGGTGATGTAGGGCTCGCCGCTCTTGCGGAACTGGCCGCGGTGCGAGGACTCGGCGAGGACGTACGCCCGGCCGAGGACCGACAGGTCGGCCTCGGGATGCTGGGCGCGGTGCGCCTCCGCCACATGGCCGATGGCGTCGGGCAGGCGGTCACGGGGTGCCGGTCCCGCGGTGGCGTTCAGCAGGGCGGCGCGGCCGAGGCGGCGCAGGTCGATCCGGGCACGTCCGCGTCTGCGGACGGCCACGTCGGTGGGGGCGGCCTCGGGGTTGGTGGCCTCTGCGCTCATGGGGCACCTCCGGCAACATGGACCGGCGGTGGGCGGGCCAGGCGTGCCCGGGGGGCCGGTGCTTGATGCTACCGACCCCACCACGTGGCGCAGTCACGCTCTCGCTCAGCGTGAATCGGATCACCCATTCGAGCGATAAATGAGTCGTTGACAGTTTCGATTCCGTCGCGGTCGATCACGACGTCGGGCGGAGCCACTCCGGGTCGACGGTGCCCTCGGCGACGATGACCGCGGGTCCCGTCATGTCGATCCGGCCGTCGGGGTGCTCGGTGATGACCAGGGTCCCGCCGAGCACGTCGACGGTGTACGTGACGGGGGTGCCGCTCTCGGCGGGGTCGACGCCGTCCCGGCGGGCGGTGGCGACGGCGACGGCGCAGGCGCCGGTGCCGCAGGAGCGGGTCTCGGACGCCCCGCGCTCGTGGACGCGCATGGCGACGTGGCGGGGGCCGCGGTCGACGACGAACTCGATGTTCACCCCGTCCGGGTAGACGGCGGCCGGCTCGTAGGGCGGCTCGTCGTACAGGGTCCCGGCGTGGGCGAGGTCCTCGACGAAGGCGACCGCGTGCGGGTTGCCCATGTTCACGTTGCGGGCGGGCCAGCTGCGGCCGTCGACGGTGACGGTGACGCCGGCCTCGGGGAGCACGGCGCGGCCCATGGCGACGGTGACGGAGCCGTCCTTGTCGAGGTGGACGTACTTGACGCCGCCCCGGGTGGCGACCGCGACCTCGCCCGCGGTGACGTGCCCCGCGTGCTCCAGGTAGCGGGCGAAGACCCGGACGCCGTTCCCGCACATCTCGGCGACCGAGCCGTCGGCGTTGCGGTAGTCCATGAACCACTCGGCCTCGTCGGCCAGGTGGCGCGCGTCGGGGTGGGCGGCGCTGCGCACGACGTGCAGCAGCCCGTCGCCCCCGATGCCGGCCCGCCGGTCGCAGAGCCGCGCGACGACGGCGGGCGGCAGGTCGACGGCGTTCTCCGCGTCGGGGACGATCACGAAGTCGTTCTCGGTGCCGTGGCCCTTGAGGAAGGGGAGCGGCGAGGTCTGCGTGCTGGTCACACGATCAACTGTACGGGCCACCCCCGACACCCCGCCCACCCGTCCACAGCCCGGACCCCGCCGCCCAAGGCCCACCCGGCCCCCTCCACCCCGGGCCCATGCCCGCACAGGGCCGGGCCGGGCTTCCTGCGGGGCGGGGAGATCCGTACGGACCAAGGCGCCGATGGCGCGCTGACGGCGTCGGCCCCCGCGCGCGTCCCGCCGCTCAGCGCAGGCGCGCCACGCGCCAGACGGCCAGGGCGACCAGGGCCGCGATCGTCGTCAGGTACAGGGCGAGGACGCGCCAGTTCGGGCGCTCGCCCGAGCCGCGCTGCGGGAGCCCCGGCCAGGTGTAGCCGACCTTGCGGGCGGCCATCATGCCCCAGCCCGCCGCGCAGGAGCTGATCAGCAGTCCGAGCATGGCGACGACGGCGCCGCCGTCCCCCGAACCGAAGGCGAGCGGGAAGGCGAACATCAGCGAGCCGACGGCGGCCAGGCCCACGATCGGGGCGAGCTGCCAGATCCGCAGCCGGCGCTGGGGGCGCAGCTCGACCTCGACCTCGTCGGTGTCGACCTCGACGGCCGTGCCCACGGCGTCGTCGGGACCGTCCGGGGTCAGCCCCGGGGCCGCGACGGGTGCGTCGTCCGTCGGGTGGCCCGGCGTGTCGACCGACGGATCCGCCGTCGGGTCACCCAGGGCCGCCTCGTGCTGTTCTCTGTCGCGAGGGCCGGCCTCCATCGCCACGCGCCCTCCCCACTCGGACTTCACTTGGTCGATCGATGCTCGATGATGGCACGCTCATGACCGCCGAAATGACGGGCAGTGCGTCCCGATGCCATCACGTGATCAGGCTGTAACCGCTCGTTCGACCAACGACAGCGCCTCCCGCGGGAGTTCCCCGCGGTGATCGGCGGCTCCGCTGAGCCAGTGCACCCGCGGGTCCCGGCGGAACCACGAGTCCTGGCGGCGCGCGAAGCGCTTCGTGGCCCGCACGGTCTCCGCGCGCGCCTCGTCCTCGGTGCACTCCCCCGCGAGCGCCGCGAGGACCTGCTGGTAGCCCAGGGCGCGGGCCGCCGTGCGTCCCTCGCGCAGCCCCCGCGCCTCCAGGGCGCGCACCTCGTCGACGAGACCGGCCTCCCACATCCGGTCCACGCGCGTGGTGATCCGCTCGTCGAGCTCGGGGCGGGCCACGTCGACGCCGATCTGGACGGTGTCGTAGACGGAGTCGGGGCCAGGGAGGTTGGCCGTGAAGGGCTTGCCGGTGATCTCGATCACCTCGAGGGCCCGGACGATGCGGCGGCCGTTGCTGGGCAGGATCGCGCGGGCCGCCTCCGGGTCGGCCTCGGCGAGCCGGGCGTGCAGGACGCCGGATCCGCGCTCCTCCAGCTCGGCCTCGAGCCGGGCCCGGACGGCGGGGTCGGTGCCGGGGAACTCCAGGGCGTCGACGGCCCCCCGCACGTAAAGACCGGAACCGCCGACGAGGACCGGGGTGCGGCCCGCGGCGAGCAGCCGGTCGATCTCGGCGCGGGCGAGCCGCTGGTACTCGGCGACGCTGGCGGCCTCGGTCACGTCCCAGATGTCGAGGAGGTGGTGCGGGATGCCGCCACGCTCCTCGGGCGTCAGCTTGGCGGTCCCGATGTCCATCCCCCGGTAGAGCTGCATCGAGTCGGCGTTGACGACCTCGCCGCCGAGCTGCTGGGCCAGGAATACACCCAGATCGGACTTTCCGGCTGCCGTGGGGCCGACGACGGCGATGACCCGCGGGGCGGGAGCTGCGCTTCTCACCGTCCCAGTCTCGCAAACCTCGGGGGCGGTCCCCGAACGAGCTACGTGACGGGCCTGATCCGGCTTCGTTGCCAGTTGCGAGGTTCCGACCGTCGATCCCCCTGTCGATCGCCTCGGAGCCGCTCCCATCCGAGTACGCTATGGAGTGAATATGGGCGTTTTTGCAATGTTTCGCCGTAAGAAGCAGGAGACCTCCTCGGAGGAGGCCGGGACGAGGGCGGACGTGACGGCCGAAGCCGTGACGGCTTCGGCCGAGGACGGCGCGGACGGTGCCGCTGACGTCGAGGCGGACGAGGCGACGGGCGGAGCGGTCGTCGAGGCGGTCGTGGAGATCCCGAAGCAGCAGTCGGCCGAGGCCGCCGCCGACAACGAGGCGGGCGAAGGCGCCCACAGGTAGGCCCCCCGGGGTCCTGGGGGCAGCACACGGAACGCACGACACGGAACACGGACCCCCGAGGTCCCCGGAGGGAAGGTGCCCCATGGGTCTCCTGGATTCGCTCAAGGCCAAGCTCGCCCCGGCCAAGGACAAGGTCGCCGACCTCGCGCAGCAGCACGGCGAGAAGATCGACCACGGCCTGGACAAGGCCGGCAAGTTCGTCGACGTGAAGACCAAGGGCAAGTACAGCGACAAGATCCAGTCCGGTACGGGCAAGGCGAAGAACGCCATCGACCGGATCGGTCACAAGGACGACGGCACGCCCGGGAGCGGTGGCGCCACGCCACCGCCGGCCGCCTGACGACCGGCGTCACCCGACAGTCCCTCCGCACGGCGGACGGCCGCGGAGCATCGCGCTCCGCGGCCGTCCGCCGTTCGTCGTTCCTGTCTCCTACGACCAGGCCGCGACGAAGTACCCCACGCCGTACGGGGCGTCCTCGAACAGCAGCCGGCCGTCGAGGCCCGCGCCCCCGGCGGCGCCCGCGAGGACCTGCCAGGGGGCGCGGCCCGCCGCCTTCAGCTCGGCCGCGACCCCGGCGTCGAGCGCGAGCAGCGCGGCCGTGTCGGCCGCGCCCAGGGCGCGGGCCGCCTCCGCGTCGAAACCGGCGGCCCGCTCGTCCAGGTAGCCGGGGGCCTTCACGGTCCGGCACGCGCTGCCGTCGCCCATCACCAGGAGGGCGACGCGCTCGGCGGAACCGGCCAGTTCGCGGCCGAGCCCGGCGCAGACGTCGGGCGTCGCCGCCGCGTCGACGGCCCGGCCCTCGATCGGCGCGTCGGCCCAGTCGGCGCGGTCGAGGAGCCAGGCGGCGACGGCGAGGGGGGTGGGGAGGGGGCGGTCGGCCGGGCGCGGCCCCTCTCCCAGTCGTACGGAGAGGCCGACGCCGAAACCGGCGAAGGAGCCCTTGCTGCCGGCCGGGTACACACCGCCCTCCTCGGCGGGCCCGACGACGTACAGCCGGTCCGGGCGGGAGGCGGCGAGCAGCCCGACGGCGTCCGCGCAGGCCGCCCGCGCGGCGTCCAGCTCGGGTGCGGCGCCGGTCGCGACCTCGGGAACGAGGAGCGGGGGACTGGGGCAGACGGCTGCGGCGACAAGCATGATCAGCAGCCTACTGCGCCGACGCGGCGTCCGTTGTGGGCAGTCGTTCCGCGGGGGCGGTGCCCATCCCCGTTGTGGGCAGTCGTTCCGCAGGGGCGGGACGACTGCCCACACGGCGGGTGGGCGCCGCCCCGCCGGACGTGGGCGTCAGTGCGTGCCGCAGGCCGGGGCTTCCGTCGGGGGGAGGGGGGCCGGGGCGCCGATCTGCGGGAGGCCCAGCAGGACGCCGGACGGCTTCGGGGCCGCCGTGCGCTTCTCCCAGGCGTCGCCCGCGCGCGTCCGGCGGACGGCCGTGGTCGGGCCCTCGGCGAGGAGGTGGTGCGGGGCCGCGTACGTGATCTCGACGGTCACCACGTCACCGGGGCGGACGTCCTCGTCCGGCTTCGTGAAGTGGACGAGCCGGTTGTCGGGGGCGCGGCCGGAGAGGCGGTGGGTCTCGCCGTCCTTGCGGCCCTCGCCCTCCGCGACCATGACCTCCAGGGTGCGGCCGACCTGCTTCTTGTTCTCCTCCCAGGAGATCTCCTCCTGGAGGGCGACGAGACGCTCGTAGCGCGCCTGCACGACCTCCTTCGGGATCTGGCCCTCCATGGTCGCCGCCGGGGTTCCGGGGCGCTTGGAGTACTGGAAGGTGAACGCGTTCGCGAAGCGGGCCTCGCGGACGGTGTGCATCGTCTGCTCGAAGTCCTCCTCGGTCTCGCCGGGGAAGCCCACGATGATGTCGGTGGAGATGGCCGCGTGCGGGATGGACGCGCGGACCTTCTCGAGGATGCCGAGGAAACGCTCCTGCCGGTAGGAGCGGCGCATGGCCTTGAGGATCGAGTCCGAGCCGGACTGGAGCGGCATGTGCAGCTGCGGCATGACGTTCGGCGTCTCGGCCATGGCCGCGATGACGTCGTCCGTGAAGTCGCGCGGGTGGGGAGAGGTGAAGCGGACGCGCTCCAGGCCCTCGATCGTGCCGCAGGCGCGCAGCAGCTTGCTGAAGGCCTCGCGGTCGCCCAGGTCGGAGCCGTACGCGTTGACGTTCTGGCCGAGCAGGGTGATCTCGGAGACGCCCTCGGCGACGAGGGCCTCGATCTCGGCGAGGATGTCGCCGGGGCGGCGGTCCTCCTCCTTGCCGCGCAGGGCGGGGACGATACAGAACGTGCAGGTGTTGTTGCAGCCGACGGAGATCGACACCCAGGCGGCGTACGCGGACTCGCGGCGGGTCGGCAGCGTGGAGGGGAAGGCCTCCAGGGATTCGGCGATCTCGATCTGCGCCTCCTCCTGGACGCGGGCGCGCTCCAGGAGGACCGGCAGCTTGCCGATGTTGTGCGTGCCGAAGACCACGTCGACCCAGGGGGCCTTCTTGACGATGGTGTCGCGGTCCTTCTGGGCGAGGCAGCCGCCGACGGCGATCTGCATGCCGGGGCGCGTGGTCTTCATCGGGGCGAGCCGGCCGAGGTTGCCGTACAGCTTGTTGTCGGCGTTCTCGCGGACCGCGCAGGTGTTGAAGACGACGACGTCGGCGTCGCCGTCCGCGCCCTTGGGGGCCCGGACGTAACCCGCCTCCTCCAGCAGACCGGAGAGCCGCTCGGAGTCGTGGACGTTCATCTGGCACCCGTAGGTGCGGATCTCGTAGGTCTTGGTTCCTTGAACGTTCACTGCCGGGCTCCGGTCGCTGCTGAGGGTCATGGCTCAAGGGTAGGTGCTTCCGGAGGAGCGACGGCCCGGGTACCGCCCGCCCCCTGCCCCCCGGCGCACCGGCGGGGTGGGCGGCATGCCCGGGGGCTTCCCCGGGCACGACCCGCTCCATGACCCGCACCTGCCGGGCCTGAGCGACCACTGCTCCGCGCGCGTCAGCTCATCGCATGTCCGCGGGGCGGGCCTCGCCTTCGAAGGGGAAGCGGCGGCGGAAGTCGTCGGCGGCGTCCTCCAGGGTGCAGAAGCTGACGCCGGCGTGCCCCGACACGTACTCGATGAAGCGTTCCAGCATGAGGAGGACCTGCGGGCGGCCGCTCACGTCGGGGTGGAGGGTCACCGGGACGACCGCGTAGTCGAGCTCGCGGTACACCCAGTCGAACTGGTCGCGCCAGTCCTGCTCCAGGGCCCGGGGGCTGACGTAGCCGTGGCTGTTGTGGGCGTGCTTGTTGAACATCATGGGCGGCAGGTCGTCGACGTACCAGTTGCCGCAGAACTCCACGAGGTCGACCTCGTGGCCGTGGACCAGCGGCTTCATCCAGTCCTTGGCGTCCTTCGAGTAGTCGATCTTCGTCCAGCTGTCGCCGACGCGGGCGTAGAACGGGGTGAAGTCGCGGTAGTTCTGGCTGTGGTCGTAGGAGAAGCCGTACTTGTGGAGGAGGGCGGCCGTGTGCGGGGACATCTCCCACCAGGGCGCCACGTAGCCGCGCGGCTTGCGGCCGGTGTACTCCTCGATCAGCTCGACGGAGCGGGCGAGGACGTCCTCCTCCTGCTGGGGGCTCATCGCGATCGGGTTCTCGTGCGAGTAGCCGTGCGCGCCGACCTCGTGGCCCGCCTCGACGACCATCCGGGTCTGCTCGGGGAAGGTCTCGATGGAGTGGCCCGGGATGAACCAGCTGGTGCGGATCCCGTACCGCTCGAAGAGCCTGAGCAGGCGCGGGGTGCCGATCTCGCCCGCGAAGACGCCCCGCTGGATGTCGTTCGGGGAGTCCTCGCCGCCGTAGCTGCCGAGCCAGCCGGCGACGGCGTCGACGTCGACGCCCAGGGCGATCCTGATGTCCTTGGTGGTCATGCGGCGTGGGCCTTTCCGTACGTGTCGAGCAGGTGGTGCACATCGGCGATCGCGGCGGCCATCGCGGCCCGGCCGGTGGCGCTCCACTCGCGCTCCGCGAGGCTGTGGGCGGAGATCCAGCCGGTCATGTCGGTGTCGCGGACGACGGGTGCGAGCAGTTGCGCGCGGACGCCGTAGACGTCGATCAGGGCCTGCGGCGGCTTCGGGTCGTCCCGGAAGTGGGGCTGGACGAGCGGGATCCGGTGCTGCTCCAGCCACTCGACGGTGTTGAGCCGGCGCTGGTCGAGGCCCGCGTCGCGGCGGATGGAGCGGACGCCGGGGCCGAGGGCCTCCCCTGCCGTGAGGTCCACGTGGAGGCCGTGCCCGGGCAGGTCGAGCCGCAGGGTGGTGCGGTCGGCGCCGATGGCCGTGCGCAGCTCGGTGAGCACCCGCTGGAAGCCGGCGCGCAGGCTTCCGGAGCGCAGCAGGTCGCCGTGGCCGTCGAGGGCGGGGTGTGCGCCCGCCAGGTGGAGCGCCTTCCAGAGCGTGGTCGTCACGCTGTCGAAGACCGGTATACCAAGTGTGGTTTCGAGTGCGGCGGCGGCGCCCGCGCCGTACACGTTGGTGCACACGACGGCGACGGCGTGGGCGTCCGCGGCGGCGGCCTGCTCGATCTGCCGGGCCACGTCGGGCTCGGGGATGCGGGCGAACGCCTCGTTGTCGGCGACCCCGAACGGCTCGGCGAGCGCGCAGTCCAGGCCTTCGGCGGCGTACGTGGTGACGATCCGTTCGGCGACGTCCCGGGTGTAGGGGACGGCCAGGCCGAGCCGGGTCACGCCGTACGCGGCGCAGGCGTCGAGCAGTGCGAGCGTGGAGGTGGTGGCCGGGATGCCGGTCTCGGCAGCGATCGCGGCGGCCAGCCGCCGGTCGTGGTCGACGCCGAGCCAGGAGCCGGAGGTGCCGTTCCAGGCGATGACGTCGACGCGGGCGTCGGCGAGCTGCCGGGCGGCGGCGAGCATCGGTTCGGCGGCGAACTGGGCGTCGGAGCCGCCGTCGAGGGCGATCCGGGTGACGGGCACGCGCGCGAAGTGGGCGCTGGCGAGGTCCCGGGCCCCGTCGAGGAGGCGGTAGGTGACCGGCTCCAGACAGGTGTTGGAGGACGGGGTGAGCATGCCGATACGGATCATCGGACGGCGAGCCTCCTGCTGTAGTCGATGACGAGGGACGAGGCGGTGAAGAGGACACCCGCGCCGACGAAGTAGAGCAGCGCCCAGGTGTACGAGCCGGTGCCGCCGACGATGTAGCCGACCGCGATGGGGGTGACGATTCCGGCGATGTTTCCGGCGAGGTTCATGGCGCCGCCGACGATGCCGGCGTTGGACCGGCCGGCCAGGGTGGAGGGCAGCGACCAGTAGAGGCCCGCCCAGCGCAGGAAGAACATCACGACGGACAGGAGGACGACGGCGGTCGTCGGGTCCGGTACGAGGACGACGCCGAGCAGGCCCGCGACGACGGCCGCGCCCGCGACGCCCATCATGGTGCGCATGACGGCGTTGGCGCCCGCGCCGGCGGCCTTGCGGCGGTCGGAGATCCAGCCGCCGGTGAGCTCGCCGACGAAGCCGGCGCCGAAGATGACCAGGGTCGACCAGCCGATGGTCTTGATGTCGAAGCCCTTGGTCTCGGAGAGGTAGAGCGGGCCCCAGGTGAGCAGTCCGTAGAAGACGCCGTTGAAGCCCATCCAGCCCAGGCACATCGCCCAGAACGAGCGGTGCTTGAGGTACGGGCGCAGGCCGGTGCGCTCGTCGGCCGGGCCGGCCGCGTCCTCGGCGGCGTGCGCGCTCTCGATGTACGTGGCCTCGGCGTCGTTCACGCCCGGGTGCTCCCGCGGGGTGTCGCGGACGTACCAGGCGGCGAACACGCCGATGACGACGGTCAGCACGCCCGCGACGACGAAGCTGGTCCGCCAGCTGCCGGTCCAGGCGATGAGCGCGGAGATGAGGATGCCGCCGAGCGCGGCGCCGAGCGGGGCACCGCCGTCGAGCAGCACCGCGCCCCGGCCGCGTTCCTTCGCGGGCAGCCACTGGGCGTTGAGCTTGCCGCCGGCGGGCATGACGGGGGCCTCGACGGCGCCGAGGAGCAGGCGGTAGCCGAGCAGGGATCCGGCGCCGGTGGCGGCGGCGGTCAGGGCCTGGGCGACGCCCCAGCCGACGCAGGCGCCGGAGACCATCCTGCGGGGGCCGAAGCGGTCGGCGAGCCAGCCGCCGGGGATCTGCATCAGCGCGTACGTCCAGAAGAAGGCGCTGAGGACGAAGCCGGTGGTCTCCTTGGAGAGGCCCAGGTCCTCGGTGATCAGGGGCAGGGCGACGGAGACGGAGCCGCGGTCGATGTAGTTGAGCGCGACGACGCCGAGGAGCAGGACGAACATCTTCCAGCGGACCCGGCTGGGGCGGCCGCCGGCGGGGGCGGTGGCGGTCGCTGCGGGGACGGTCTTGCCGACCGGTGTGGTACTCACGGACAAACCCTCGATTCACAGATCGCACAGGGTGAGACGTCGAGCGCGGCGGGGCCCCGAGCCGCGTTTCGGTATACCAAAGCAGCGAGCCGAGGGGTCGTCAAGCGTTTGGTATACCGTGACCGCATCGATACGGATCGATACGGGGAGGGCACATGACCGAGACCGAAGGCGCCGCGACCATCTCCAGCGGCGGCGGCGGCTGGCTCCGCGACCAGGTCTGCGAGGGGCTGCGGGACCGCATCATCGACGGACGGCTGCGGCCGGGGGACCGGCTCGTCGAGCGCGATGTGGCCGAGGAGTTCGGGGTCTCCCGCGTCCCGGTGCGCGAGGCCATCCGCATCCTGCTCGGCGAGGGCTTCCTGCACGCCCTCTCGCCGCGCCGGATCGTCGTCCGGGAACTCTCAGGGCAGGACGTGGAAAACCTCTTCGACCTGCGCGAGGCCCTGGAGGTGCTTGCCGCCCGCAGGGCCGCCGAGCGCCGCACGGAGACCCAACTCGAAGAGCTCCGCGCCCTGTTGGAGGAAGCGCGCAAGGTGACGCTGTCCGGGCGTCCGGAGCGCGTCTCCCGCGCCAACGCCGCCTTCCACCACCACATCGTGGAACTCGCGGGCAACGACATGCTCGCCGCCACCCTGGAGTCCCTGGAGGGACGCCTCCGCTGGCTCTTCCAGCAGATCGACGACCCCGGCTCCCTCTGGGCGGAGCACCGCACGCTGTACGAGGCGATCGCCGCGGGCGACGCCGACGCGGCGGCCGCCTGCTCCCTCCGCCACATCCGCCACTACCGCGAGGTGGCGCTCGGGCTGCTCTTCGACGGGACGTGAGCGCGGGCGGGCCCGCCGCACCCTGCGGCTTTCCGCAGGGTGGCCGGGCGGAAAGCCTCGTACCGGCGGCGATCCGGGATTCCTAGCGTGAAGTGGTGCCGGGGCGAGGGGAGTTGACAGACACCCCTGGGCCCCGGGAAATCGCCTGCCACCCCGGAGACCCACCATGCCCGTCACCGCGCTCGTCACTCATCCGCCCCTCCCCCTGGCCCTGGCCGGGGAGCCCGCCGACGGATTCGCCGGCTGGGCCGCCGGGCTCGTCGACACGATGGGCGGACCCGGCGCGGGGCTCGCCATCGCGCTTGAGAACCTCTTCCCGCCGCTGCCCAGCGAGGTGATCCTGCCGCTGACCGGCTTCGCCGCCGGGCGGGGGGTGATCAGCCTGGTCTCGGCGCTGCTTGGACGACGCTCGGCTCGGTGACCGGGGCGGTCGCCCTCTACTGGATCGGCGCGCTCTTCGGGCAGCGGCGGATGCACGCGCTCTGGGCCCGGCTGCCGCTGGTGAGGGCGTCCGATCTGGAGCGCACCGAGCGGTGGTTCTGGAGGTGCTGGCCCAGGGCTACACGAACGCGGCCATCGCCCGCCGACTGCACCTCTCGCTGAGCGCGGTGGAGAAGTACCTGGGCGTCGTCTTCGACAAGCTGGAGCTGCACCGGACCGACGGCTACGGCCGCCGGATCCTGGCCGTGCTGCGCTACCTGGAGGCCTGAACCCACTCGCTCGGCACCTCCTCGGTGTGCCCGCCCGGAAGCGGGGCGCGGACCCGAGCACCGGACGGGGTGCGATCAGGAGGTCGCCTCGGCGACGAGTTCGTCGATCTTCGCGCGGCGGGTCAGTCCGCCGTTCACGGCCCAGTTCCCCTCCGGGATCTCGTTCACGACGAGCCAGACGACGGTGTCGGGGCCGGTCGACGCCCGCACGTGCCGGGTGACCTCGACCGCCAGCGCCTCGTTGCGTTCGGGCGTGAGGAAGCCCTCCAGGGGCGTGACGACGACGAGGACGCCCGGGGGGCGGCCGGCGCCGGTGGTGGCGAGCCCCTTGGCGGCCTCGCGGACGTACACCCAGGTGGCGGCGGCGAAGAACTCGGTGAGGGGCAGTCCCATGGCCGTCAGCACGGAATCGGCGACCTGCTGCCGCAGGACCTCCGCGGCGGCCTCGGACAGGGTGCCCTCGGGGACGGTTATCTCGACGAGCGGCATGACGATTCCCTTTCATCACGGGGTGGGGCGAGACGGACGGCCCGGTATGTCCGGGTCCTGCTGAAGACGCCGGGTCCGGCTAGTCAGCTGCTGCCGGAGCCGGTACGGGGGCAGCGGTCCCGGGGGCGGCGGTCCCGGGGGCCGGTTCGGCCGCCGGGCGGGGCTTGCGGCGGAGCAGGCCGGTGGCGGCGAGCACCGCCACCGCGCCCAGCCACGCGGTCCAGCCGAGCGGCTCGCGCAGCACGACGGCGCCGAGGACGACGGCCACCGCGGTCATCAGGTAGGTGACGGTGGAGGCGACCGTGGGCCCGTCCTTGATGATCAGCTCGAAGTTGAGCAGCGCGGCGAAGCCGGTGCAGACCACGCCGAGGACGAGGACCGAGACGACCGAGTCGGCGCGCCAGGTCACGGACTGGAGGCCGAGGAACGGGAAGGCGGCGAGGAGCAGCACGGTCGCGGCGCCGAGCTGCCCGCCGGCCAGCATCAGCGGCGGAACGCCCCTGCCCACGAGGAACCTGCCCATGTACGCGAAGCTGGCGCCGAAGCTGATCGAACCGAGGACGAAGCAGAGGATGCTCCAACCGGTGCCCGCCGAGGCGGCGTTCCAGGGGGAGGCGATGAGCGCGGTGCCTCCGAGGCCGAGGAGCACACCGCCGGCCTTGAAGGCGGACACCCGCTTCTCCTGGCCGAGGAGCAGAGCGGCCGCGAGGGTCCAGATGGGCGCGCTGCCGTTGACGACGGCGGCGACGCTGCTGGATCCGGCGATCTCGCCCTCGGCGTAGAGGGTCCAGGGGACGGCGTTGCCGAGGAGCGCGGCGACCGTCAGATGCCCCCAGGCGGCGGGCTCCTTGGGCAGCCTGAGGCCCTTCGCGTAGCCGATGGCGAGGATGACGACGGCGCCGAGGGCGAGCCGGATCAGCACCATCTGGACGGGCGAGAAGCCGTATCCGGCGATCTTGATCCACAGGAAGACGGAGCCCCAGACGAGGCTCAGCGCGGCCAGCCGCGCGTACGTGGCTCTGGACATGGGTGTACCTGCTCCAGGGGAGGGCAAGGGGAGAAGAGAGGGACGCGCGAAGTGGTCCGCGCTACGGGTTCGAGCCTGGCAGCGGCGGACGGGCGGGTCCAGCAACGGCTCGTGGACGGTACCTTCCACGAGCCGTTGCGCATGACGTTCCGCCTGGTCAGGCGGCGACGGCCGCCGTGGCCACGGTGCGGAGCGCGTCCAGGACGGCGGCGATCTCCGGGGAGGTCTGGCTGCCCTCCCGTACGACCGCGAAGACCGTGCGGGACGGGGCCCGCTCACTGAAGGCGCGGATCGTCACCTCGGGCCGCGGCGCCGGCCTGGCCGTCCGCGGGACGAGCGCGACGCCGAGGCCGAGCCGCACCGCCGCGAGCGTGGCGTCCCAGTCGCCGATGGCGTGCGAGGCCCGCGGGGTGAACCCGGCGGCCGTACAGGCGGCGACGCCGGTGTCGTGGCACATCCCGGTCGTCGCGAAGATCCAGGTCTCCTCGGCGAGGTCGGCGAGGAGCAGCCGGGGGCTGTCGAGGAGGCGGTGGCCCTCCGGCAGGGCGATGTCGAAGGGGTCGTCGCAGAGCGCGATCCGGTGGAAGCGCGGGTCGTCGCCGGCCGCCCCCGCGGTGTCCGCGAAGATGACGACGTCCGTCTCCCCCCGGTGCAGCAAGGAGAAGCTCTCCGGCGGGTCGACCTCGGCCAGCGAGGTCCGCAGCAGCGGCCGGCTCTCCCTCAGCCGGGCCACGGCGGGCAGGATCAGCGCCGAGAGCGTGGTGGAGAAGCCGGCCACCGCGACCTCGCCGCTCTCGCCGCTGCCGTGCGCGGCGAGTTCGGCGCGCATCTGCTCGACCTGGGTGAAGACGGCCTCGGCGTGCCGGAGCACGATCCGCGCCGCGCCGGTGAGGCGAAGCCGGCGCCCGGACGGTTCGGTGAGCGGGACGCCCAACTCCCGTCCCAGGGCGCTGATCTGCTGCGAGACGGCCTGCGGGGTGAGGTGGAGGGCCTGGGCGGCCGCGCTGACGGTGCCGCGCTCGCTGAGCTCCCTGAGCACGCGCAGCTTCCGCAGGTCCGGATCGGCCACGTCCCGCACCCCTCCCCCGCTCTCCGTCAGCCCTTCGTCATCGTACGCAGCCGGCGTCCACGTCGATGGCCTCCTTCCGTGGTCACTTCAGCGGCAGGCTCCGGGCCGAGGCGCGGACGCCCGGGGCGGTCGGCGCCGGGGCCTTGAGGAGGCCCTTGTCGCTGGAGCTCGCGGGCGCGGTCGCCCCCACCGGGGTGGTGGTCATCGGACGGGCGGCGGCGCAGCGCTGCTTCTCGGCCTCGGACATGGGTCCGGTGCGCTGGAGGAGCCGGTCGGGCACGGCGCGGGAGGGTCCGTCGACGACGGCGTGCAGCCGGTAGTCGTCCTTCTTGCTGACGAACCAGCCCTCGACGCGCTCGCGGCTCGGCTGCAGTTCGACCCAGCTGACCTCGCCGGGCTGGATCCGCTCCACCACCGTCCGCTGGTCGCTGCTGAACCACTGCCAGGGCCGCTGCCAGCCCTGCTCGTAGGCGAGGGCGAACTGGGTGGCCATCGGCCGCTCCTTGATCCGCTTCTCGTCCTCCTCCCGCACCCCGCTCGTGGGCAGCCGGGCCACCTCCGGGAGCGCGAGCCCGGCCTCGGCGTACGTCTGGGAGATGCTGTCGTGGCTGCGCTCGGCGTACGAGAGGAGCCGGCTGTGCTCCAGGGTGTTCCGGGTGCAGTTGACGAAGGCCTCGCCGACGACCCGCGCCTCGTCGTAGTAGCGGAACGAGGTCCGGGCGTCCGGCCGGAAGACGCAGGCGTTCTCGCCGTTGCAGGCGGCGGCCGCGTTGTGCAGGCTGCTCTCGCGTTCGTTGCCCTTGTACGCCTCCGAGGTGCCGAGGCGCGTCTTGTCGACGGTCTTGTCGAGGGCGGGCGGCACCTCGACGGCGCGGATGCGGGCGATCATCGGCGTACAGGTCACGTGGGTGCGGGAGTCGGTGACGCGTGACGTGAAGGTGAGCATCGGCTCGTTCTCGCCGGCCGTGAAGACGTAGGCGCGTCCCGTCCAACGTCCCTTGCCGGGCGTGCCCTTGACCCGGTCGGGGTCGCCTGCGGTGGTGACCTCCCGGACGGGGCCGCCGGAGCCTTCCACCGCGTACGGCTGGCCGTCGGCGACCTGTGGGCCGGTGCACTCCTTGGAGACGGCGGGGCTGTCCTCGTAGGTCACGGTGACC
This sequence comes from Streptomyces sp. NPDC037410, assembly GCF_055602235.1. Classification (NCBI taxonomy): domain Bacteria; kingdom Bacillati; phylum Actinomycetota; class Actinomycetes; order Kitasatosporales; family Streptomycetaceae; genus Streptomyces; species Streptomyces sp. NPDC037410. Next base: position 125,088 of record NZ_JBVJWR010000019.1, read on the forward strand.
TCGGCCCCGGCGCGGACCCCGCGGAGCCGCTGGCGGAGGGTGTTGCCGTCCTTCTGGAGGGCGACGCCGTGGGAGGCGTCGGTGCGGCCCGAAGCGGTGGGCGAGTAGCGCTGGTTGAGGCCGGTCCAGAAGTCGATGCCGACGGTCGTGGGGCCGTCGCCCTTCATGACGGGGTCGGCGAAGTCGCCGTTGAGGACGGCCACGTCCTGCTCGGCGGGGGCGGCCGAGACGGGAAGGGCGGGCAGCAGCAGTCCGGCGGCCCCGAGGACGACGAGGGCGGAGAGCGTGGTGCGGTTCATGGTGTTCTCCTCCCGGATCAGGAAGCGTCGGCGGGCAGTTCGACGACGCGCTTCGGCTCGGCGCCCACGGGCACCGCCCGCGCGGCGGGGACCTCGGCGGCGGAGGGCGGACCGGACGCGGGGGCAGGGGCGGGGCCGGGGGCCGGGGTGGGGGCGGTGGGTCCGGTGGGCCGTGTGCCGTTGCAGAGGCCGGCGGGGGCGGCGTACGTCTGGGCGACGAACATGCTGCTGGAGACCGACGAGGGGCTGTCCACCGCGATGTTGAGGATCCGCTGCCCGTTCCTGCCGATGAGGCTGCCGACCACGCGCCGCATGGAGATGCTCGCGCCGAAGACGAGCATGTCGTGCGCGTTGACGGTGGACTTGTAGACGGTCGTCTCGGTGTTCTCGACGGTCCAGGACCGGGAGTACGTGGCCTTGAACGCGGCCTCGAAGGCGAGTTTGGCGCTCAGGGAGCCGGCCACCTTGCCGCCCGCGGCGACGCTGGTCTTCGTGCCGTTCGTCGAGGTCGGCCCGTCCTTGAGGTTGGGGGTCTTGTTCTCGCTGGTGATGTCGTTGGTGAGGTTCGTGGTGACCTCGCCGGAGGCGGAGACCGTGCCCTCGGCGGCGATCTTCCCGGAGATCTCGCCGCCGATGTTGTCGGTGCTGCTGATCCTCAGGTTGACCGTCCGCTCGACGGCCATGTCGTTCTGGGTGCAGTTGACCACCGCGTTGCCGAGCGACTTCACGGAGGTGACGTACTCACGGCCCAGCTTCGGGTCGATCTTGAACGTACAGGCGGAGCGCTGGGAGCCGCAGTACTTCAGCACGTCGCCGACCTCGGCCGGGCGCCCGTCGGCGGTGAGGGCGCGGGGGACGGGGACCTCGCCCGGCCCCGCGTCGTCGGCGACGGCGGGTGGGGCGAGCAGGGTGAGCGGCGCGGCGAGGACGAGCGCGGGCAGGACGGCGCGGGGACGGCGCGGAGGCATGGGGGAGGAACCCTTCGGAACGTGGGGCATGGGGGCGGATAGCGGACGGCGTCAGGAGCCGAGGAGGGAGCAGAGCTGATCGACCGGGAAGGGGGACTGTCCCGGGTCGCCGGAGCCCTGCGGCAGGGAGCCGGGGAAGTCCGTGCAGGTGGAGGTCACGGCGGACTGCGCGTTGTCGGCGGGCTCGGGCTCGAACGTGGAGATGGTCTCGGTCATGTCCTTGACGCCCTTCTCCTCGGCGGCGCCCTGGCCGGAGGTCAGCTTGCCCATGCAGGAATCGGAGCCGGGCGGGCACTCGTCGATCTTCTTGCCGACGTCCTTGATGTCCTTGTCGGCCTTGCCGGCCGCCTCCTGGGTCTTCTTCTGCTGTTCCTCGATCTCCTTCGCCTCCTTGGCGTTGGCCTCCTTGTCCAGGCAGGCCTGGTCGTCGGGCTTGCACTCCTCGCCGTACGCGACGGGGGCCAGGGGCAGGGCGAGAGCGGCGGCGAGGACGGCGGCGGACAGCACACGGCGTGCCGACACCTTCAGTGCGGGCATGGGAACTCCCTTGAGACAGAGGTGAGTTGACGAGCTCGGAAGGGGACGCCAGGGGCGGACAGGGGACTGTCCTCAAGATCACCGAGCGTGACTCGACGCTAACCGCCGGGGCCCCGGCGTCACCGCAGGACACACGGCGCGGCGCGCGCCGACGGGCCCGCTCACCACTTCGGCGGAGCGCATTCGAGGCCGCCTTGAGGGGCCGGACCAGGGACCTTCACGGGCCGGCCGGAGGGCCCGCCCGTCCATCCTTTCGCGGGGATTCCGGGGCGGGAACGTGAGGGCGGGCGGCCGTACGCGGCGGGGGCCTTCACTCCCCCGGACGCCGCCGTTCGGCGGCCCGCCGGAACCGGCCACCGGAGCCCTCCGCGAGCCGGTTCCGGGCCCGAATGCGCCCCTGGAACGGCGACCCCGAACGGGTGTCCGTCAGACGGGTGTTTCAGCGGCTCCGGCTCGCCGCGGTGATCGTTCTCGGCCAGTCTGATCTTGTGCCCGGCGGCCCGTCCCGGCCGCCGCACCCGGCCTTGGCACCCCATGCCCAAGGCACCGGCACGGCCTGTCCGCATGACCCGCGCCCGTCCGCGCGCACCTCCGCCTCCCCCGCGGAGCCGCCGGCCGACCGGGCGCAGCGCTCCCGTATGTCCCCATCGAAGGAGAGCAGAGCCATGTCCCGTACACGCCGCAGTCCCCTGCGTACCCCCTCCCGCGGCCTACCGTTCGCCGCCGCCGTCCTCACGGCCGCCGCGCTCGCCGCCGTCCCGGCGCTCGCCCCCGCCGCGAACGCCAACGAGGGCAACCCGACCGTGCTGAGCTGGGGCGCCGGCCGCACCGGTCAGCTCGGCAACGGCACCCTGTCCGACAGCCTCAGCCCGACCTCGGTCACCAGCCTCTTCCGCGGCGACGTCGACCAGATGTCGGCCGGCGGCACGTCCTCGGCCGACTCGTTCGTCCTCGCCAGGACCGACAAGACGGTCAAGTCCTGGGGCCACAACTCCTCCGGCCAGCTCGGCAACGGCGGCAACACCAACCAGGCCGTGCCCACCACCGTCCCGCGCCTGACCAACATCAAGGACATCGCGGCCGGCGGGAAGCACGCCCTGGCCCTCGACACCAACGGCCAGGTCTACTCCTGGGGCGACAACGCCTACGGCCAGCTCGGCAACAACCGCACCGGCGACAGCCGTACGGTCCCCGACCGCGTCCAGGGCATGCCGAAGGTCAAGCAGATCTCGGCCGGCTGCGACTTCAGCCTCGCCCTCCTGGAGAACGGCAAGGTGTACGCCTGGGGCCGCGGCATCCACGGCCAGCTCGGCACCGGCAACCGCGCCACCAGCTCCGTGCCCCGACAGGTGCAGGGCCTGGAGAACATCGTCGAGATCGACGCGGGCTGCTACCACGCGCTCGCGCTGACCGCCGACGACACGGTGAAGTCCTGGGGCTACAGCCTCTACGGCCAGCTCGGCAACTCCTCCACCAAGTCCTCCACGACCCCCGTCGACGTCGACTGGCTGGAGGGCGTCTCCGACATCGAGGCGGGCGCCTGGCACAACTACGCCAAGACGAGCGACAGCCACGTCTACGGCTGGGGCAACAACCAGTACGGCCAGCTCCTTGAGGGCGACGAGGCCTTCGGCGACAACATCTCCCGCACCAACCGCACCGCCCCCGTCGAGATCCCGCGCCTTGAGGGCGTCCAGCACCTCGCGGCCGGCGCCCGGCACGGCGTCGCCGTCACGGCCGACGACGTCTTCGCCTGGGGCCACAACGGCGAGGGCCAGCTCGGCAACGGCACGACGGTCCCCCGCTTCGAGTCGGTGAAGATCCTCAACGAGGGCTCGGCGATCAAGGACGTGGCCGTCTCGCTGGGCGGCAACACGACGTACGCGTACTGAGGCCGGTGACCGGCATGACGTACGCGTATCTACGCGGTGTCGTCGCGGCCCTCGCCCTGACCGCCCTCACCGCCGTCCCCGCCCACGCCGAACCCAGCGATCCGTGGGTACGGGCCTGGGGCGCGAACGCCGCAGGCCAGCTCGGCAACGGCACCACGCTCGTCCAGCAGACCCCGGCCGACGTCCAGGGCCTGGCCCGGGCCGACGTCCGCGAGCTGGCGGGCGGCGGCTGGACCGACAGCAGCGCCTTCGCGGTCGCCCTCCTGAACGACGGCACGGTCCAGGCCTGGGGCGGCAACTCCAAAGGCCAGCTCGGCGACGGCACCACGACGGACCGGTCCTTCCCGGCCGCTGTCGCCGGCCTCTCCGGGGTGTCCCAGGTAGCCGCCGGATACCACTTCGGATACGCCGTCCGCGGCGGACGGGTCCTCTCCTGGGGAGACAACACCTACGGGCAGCTCGGCGACGGCTCGACGACGGGCACCAACCGCCCTGTCGCCGTCCAGAGCCTGAACCGGGTCGCCGACATCGCCGCCGGCTGCTACCACGCCGTCGCCCTCCGCGAGGACGGCACGGTCTGGACCTGGGGGCAAAACAATTCCGGCCAGCTCGGCCTCGGTGCCAACGACAACCGGAACACACCTCAGCGGGTCCCCGGACTCACGGACGTGGTGGAGGTCGCCGCCGGCTGCAACCATTCGCTCGCCCGCTTGGCGGACGGCTCGGTGAAGGCCTGGGGCTACAACACCAACGGGCAGCTGGGGAACGACAGCACCGCGCACAGCTCCGTCCCCGTCGACGTCCCCCACCTCGACGACGTCGCCCGGATCTTCGCCTGCGCCTACCACAGCTTCGCCGTCCTCGACGACGGAGCCGTACGCGCCTGGGGCTGGAACGGCCGAGGCCAGCTGGGGGACGGCAGCACCGTCTCCCGCACCACCCCCGTCCCTGTCCCCGCCCTGACCGACGTCCTCGGCCTGGCCGGAGGCTACAGCCACACCATCGCCGTCCTCGCCGACGGCTCCGTCCTCGGCTGGGGCGAGAACGACACCGGCCAGCTCGGCGACGCCTCCACCACGGGCTCCACGACCCCCGTCGTCGCCCTGCCCCCGGGCAGCGGCGCGACCCGCGTCGCAGCCTCCACCGTCGGCAGGTCCAGCTACGCCTACTGACCTCGAAAGGTCCCCATGAAACTCCCCGCACGTATCACCTTGCTCACCGCCCTGACGGCGGCCACCGCCCTCGCCGCCCCCTGCCTGACGGCCCACGCCGCCGGCACCGACCCCTGGATCCGCGCCTGGGGCGAGAACGCCCAGGGGCAGCTCGGCAACGGCAGCGTCCTCGCCCAGCAGACCCCCGCCGCCGTCACCGGCATCACCCGTGACGACGTCCGCGAGCTCTCCGGCGGCGGAGGCGGCACCGGCACGACCGCCAACCCCTTCGCCGTCGCCCTCCTCAAGGACGGCACCGTCAAGACCTGGGGCTCCAACGCCACCGGCCAGCTCGGCAACGGCACCCTCACCGCCCAGTCCTTCCCCGCGACCGTCGCCGGCCTCTCCGGCGTCAGCGAGGTCTCCGCGGGCCTCAACCACGTCCTCGCCGTCAAGGGCGGCCGGGTCCTCGCCTGGGGCAGCAACGCCTCGAAGCAGCTGGGCACCGGCCAGGACACCACCAACCCGTACAAGGCCCCGATCCCCGTACAGAGCCTGGACAAGGTCAAGGACGTCGGCGCCGGGTGCGACTTCAGCGTGGCGCTCCGGCAGGACGGCACGGTCTGGACCTGGGGCAAGGGCGACAACGGACGCCTCGGCACCGGCAACAACACCACCCGCGAGACCCCGCAGAAGGTCCCGGACCTCGTCGACGTCGAGTCGATCGCCGTGGGCTGCGACCACGTCCTCGCGCTCACCGCCGACGGCATCGTGAAGGCCTGGGGCAAGGGCGCCGAGGGCCAGCTCGGCAACGACTCGACCACCGACAGCAACAAGCCGGTGGACGTCGCGTACCTCGACGCCGTGGCGAAGGTCTTCGCCACCTCCGCGTCCGGCTTCGCCGTCCTCGACGACGGCAGCCTGGCCGGCTGGGGCAAGAACACCGACAAGCAGCTCGGTGACGGCACGAACGCCAACCGCACCACGCCGGTCGTCCTGGACGCGATCAAGGGCGTCCAGAGCATCTCGGGCGGCGCCGACTTCACGGTGGCCGCGCTCGACGACGGCTCGGTGATCGGCTGGGGCGCGAACGCGGCCGCGCAGCTCGGCGACGGCACCACGACGGCGCCGCCGGGCACGACCGTGGCGCTGCCGCCCGGCAGCGGCATCACCCAGGTCGCCACGACGATGACGGGCAAGTCCGCCTTCGCCTACTGACGGGCTCCGCGGTCGGATCCCGGAGGCCCGTGCGCGCACCCGCACGGGCCTCCGGCACCGGCCCCGGCACAGGCGGTCCCTGGCCAGACGCACCGGCGACCTGGCAGGATCGCAGGCATGCCCGCCGCACTCTCCCGTACCGCCCGCCGCCGTGTCCTCGCGGTCGCGGCCGCGCTGCTCGCGCTGTGCGGGGTGCTGGTGTGGTGGCTGGTTCCGTTCGGCTCCCCCGCCCCGAGCGGCTCGGTCACGTTCAGTACGGGTGTCCCCACCGGCGTCTACCAGCAGTACGGGCAGCTCCTCAAGAGCGCCCTGGCGCAGGACCTGCCCAGGGTGTCGATAACGCTCAAGGACAGCGAGGGCTCCCAGCAGAACCTGGCCCGGGTCGCCACGGGCGAGGCCGACTTCACGGTCGCGACGGCCGACGCGGTGGCCCAGTACCAGCGCGAGCGCAGGCCCGGCTTCGAGCGGCTGCGCGGCTGCGCACGCCTCTACGACGACTACGTCCAGCTCGTCGTGCGCAAGGGCTCCTCGGTGCGGACGGTCAAGGACCTGCGCGGGCTCCGGGTCGGGGTCGGCCAGGCCGGCTCCGGCGTGCGGCTGATCGCCGACCGGGTCCTCGCGGCGGCGGGCCTGACCCCGGACCTGGACGTCCGGCCGGTCTCCGCGGGCATCGACACGATGCCGGGGCTCATGGAACGGGACGAGCTCGACGCCTTCTTCTGGTCCGGCGGACTGCCCACCGAGGCGGTGCAGAAGCTGTCCGAGCGCCTTCCGATCCGGCTGATCCCGCTGGAAGGGCCGCTGGTCGACCGGCTGCACGAGGCCGGCGACTCGACCCGCTACTACCGGTCGGGGGTGATCCCGGCGGACGCGTACGACAAGGCGCAGGACGGCCGGCCGATCGAGACCCTGGCGGTGGCGAACCTCCTGGTCACCACGGTGGACGCCGATGACGACCTGGTCGAGGGCTTCACCCGTACGGTGATCAGGAGCCGCGACGGGATCGGCCGCCAGGTCCACCCGGCCCAGCTGGTGGACCTGCGCACCGCCGTCTACACCGAGCCCCTGAAACTCCACGACGGCGCCCGCCGCTACTACCAGTCGGTGAAGCCCTAGGGGGTGTCCGGCGGCCCCGGCCATGATCCGCCAGACAGGCCCTAGCGTTCTGGTGCGTGGCGCGGGACCGTGACCGTCACCCGGAGCCCGTGCGGCTCGTTCGGGGCGAAGGTCACGCCTCCGCCGCCCGCCGTGAGCAGGACGCGCGCGATGGAGAGGCCGAGGCCCGAGCCCTTGATGTTCTGGTGATGGCCGGAGCGCCAGAAGCGGTCGCCGACGCGGCCGAGCTCCTCCTCGGTGAGGCCCGGCCCCTGGTCGGCGACGACGACGGCGACGGTCGACCGGTCCGAGGCGACCGTGACCGTGACCTCCTCCCCCGCGGGGGTGAACTTCAGCGCGTTGTCGATCACCGCGTCGAGGGCGCTGGAGAGCGCCACCGGGTCGGCCCAGGCGGTGACCGCCCCGCACTCCCCGGTCAGCGTGACGCCCTTGTCCTCGGCGACCGGGTGCCAGGACGCGACCCGCTCGGCGGTGAGCGCGCCGACGTCGGTGAGCCGCAGCTCGGCGGCCGCGTGCTCGGCGAGCGCGAGGTCGAGGAGGTCGTCGAGGACCTGGGCGAGGCGCTTGCCCTCGGTCCGTACGGAGGCGATCTCCTCGTTGCCCTCGGGGAGCTCCAGGGCGAGGAGCTCGATCCGCAGGAGCAGCGCGGCGAGCGGGTTGCGCAGCTGGTGGGAGGCGTCGGCGACGAAGGCCCGCTGCTGTTCGAGCGCGTCCTCGACGTTGTCGGCCATCTCGTTGAACGAGTGGGCGAGGCGCCGCAGTTCGGGCGGTCCGCCGGTGGCGGCGACGCGGGATTTCATCCGGCCGGTGGCGATGTCGTGGGTGACGGCGTCGAGGACCCGGACCGGTCGGAGGACCCAGCCGGTGAGCCGGAAGGCGGCGCCGACGGCGAGCAGCATCGCGGCGGCCTCGCCCGCGAAGATCAGCAGCCAGCCGCGCAGGATGCGGGAGCGGAGCTGTCCGGTGGGCGAGTCGGTGACGACGACGGCGACGACGTCCCCGTCGCGGACGACGGGGGAGGCGATGGTGAGCCGTGCGTGGCCCTGCCAGGGCCAGACCTGCAGCGGGTCGTGGCTGCGGCGGCCGAGCAGTGCCTCGTTGAAGGCGCGCCTGCCCTCTCCTGCGTACGGGACGGCCCAGTCCTCGGGGGCGGCGGTCATGGCGCGGTTGTCGCGGTAGAAGATCCCGGCGCGGATGCCGTACACGTCGTGGTAGCTGGCGAGTTCGCCGCTGAGCGTGGCGCGCCGCTCGTCGGTGCCGGGGCTGCTCTCGCTGACGAACTGGGCGAGGGCGGCGAAGCGCGCGGCGTCGTCGAGCCGGTCGACGACGACCCGCTGCTGCTCGGCCGCGGCGAGGCTGGCGGCCAGCGGGAAGCCGAGGGCGAGCAGCACGCCGGCCATCAGCACGATGAGCAGCGGAAGGAGTCGGGTGCGCACGTCGGGAGCCGTCCGGCGTTACGCCGCGGGAGCGACGAGGCGGTAGCCGACGCCCCGTACGGTCTCGATCAGGGCGGGCATGCGCAGCTTGGAGCGCAGGGAGGCGACGTGCACCTCCAGGGTGCGGCCGGTCCCCTCCCAACTGGTGTGCCAGACCTCGCTGATGATCTGCTCGCGGCGGAAGACGACGCCGGGCCGCTGGGCGAGGAGGGCGAGGAGGTCGAACTCCTTGCGGGTGAGCGGGACGCTCTCGCCGTCGACACTGACCCGGCGGGTGGGCAGTTCGACGGTGACGGAGCCGAGCCGCAGCACGGTTCCCTCGGCGGCGCCCGCGGTCCCCGCGGTCTCCTCGGCTCCGGCGCGGCGCCGGCTGACGGCGTGGATCCGGGCGAGGAGCTCGCCGGGGTCGTAGGGCTTGACGACGTAGTCGTCGGCGCCGAGGTTGAGCCCGTGGATCCGGGAGCGCACGTCTCCGCGCGCGGTCACCATGATCACCGGGGTGGCGGTGAGCTTCCGGATGCGGCCGCAGACCTGGTAGCCGTCCTGGTCGGGCAGTCCGAGGTCGAGCAGGATCACCCCGTACGAGGGACGCTCGCCCTGCGCGGTGGGCAGGACGGCGTGGAGGGCCTCCTCGCCGTTGCGGGCGTGGGTGACCGTGAAGCCGTGCTTCGCGAGGATCGCGGAGAGTGCGGCGGCGACGTGGTCGTCGTCCTCGACGAGCAGCAGTCGCATGCGTACCTCCTCCGTGAAGATTGCTTCGTGATCTTGGGGTGACTGTCGATGGCGGCTCTCTGTGTACCAGGTGCCACCAGGGCATGAACACCGAACATGGGTGTCACAGTCAAGTGTCCCCCTGTTACGCCGGGGTTTCCGTTATGGACCCGGTACGGCCCGGCCGTCACCCTTCACACTCTGTGCCCGATTGCGGCCGTATCGTTATCCTCAATTTCCGCTCAGATGTGATGACGGTCGTCACATCGGGTCTCTAGTGTCCTCCCCAACCGAGGAGGACGGAGCAAAAAGCCGATGAGCGGAGAGTCAGTGTCCAAGAGTCCCGAGGCCACCCCGCGTGCCGCGGACGACCTGGTCGTACTGTCCGACGTGAACAAGCACTTCGGCGCACTGCATGTCCTCCAGGACATCGATCTGACGATCACCCGCGGCGAGGTCGTGGTCGTCATCGGACCCTCCGGGTCCGGCAAGTCGACGCTGTGCCGCACGATCAACCGGCTGGAGAGCATCGACTCCGGCACCATCACCATCGACGGCAAGCCGCTGCCGCAGGAGGGCCGGGAGCTCGCCAGGCTGCGTTCCGACGTCGGCATGGTCTTCCAGTCGTTCAACCTCTTCGCGCACAAGACGGTGCTCGAGAACGTGATGCTGGGCCAGATCAAGGTCCGCAAGACGGAGAAGAAGGCCGCCGAGACCAAGGCCCGGGCCCTGCTCGACCGGGTCGGCGTCGGCACGCAGGCGGACAAGTACCCCGCCCAGCTCTCCGGCGGCCAGCAGCAGCGCGTGGCGATCGCCCGCGCGCTGGCCATGGGCCCGAAGGTCATGCTCTTCGACGAGCCGACCTCGGCCCTGGACCCGGAGATGATCAACGAGGTCCTGGAGGTCATGCAGCAGCTGGCCCGGGACGGCATGACGATGGTGGTCGTGACCCACGAGATGGGCTTCGCGCGCTCCGCCGCCAACCGCGTCGTCTTCATGGCCGACGGAAAGATCGTCGAGCAGGCGACACCCGAGGAGTTCTTCAGCAACCCGCGCAGTGACCGGGCCAAGGACTTCCTGTCCAAAATCCTTCACCACTGAGCGAGTTGACGACCTAGTCTTCCCCACTCACGCCTACTCAAGGGAACTTTCCTCCATGAAGCTTCGCAGCACCGCCGCCGCCGCGGCCGTCGTCGTCCTCGCCCTGACCGCCACGGCCTGCGGCAGCGGCTCCGACTCCGGCAGCAACGGCGACAAGATCACCATCGGCATCAAGTTCGACCAGCCGGGCCTGGGCCTGAAGACCCCGGACGGCACGTACGCCGGTTTCGACGTCGACGTCGCCAAGTACGTGGCGAAGGAGCTCGGTTACTCCGAGGACAAGATCGACTGGAAGCAGGCGCCGAGCGCCGAGCGCGAGAACCTGATCAAGAACGGTGACGTGAAGTTCGTCGTCGCCAGCTACTCGATCAACGACAAGCGCAAGAAGGAGGTCGACTTCGCGGGTCCGTACTTCCTGACCCACCAGGACCTCCTCGTCCGCGCCGACGACAAGTCGATCACCAAGGTCGAGGACCTCAACTCCAAGAAGCTCTGCTCGGTCACCGGCTCGACCTCCGCGCAGAACGTCAAGGAGAAGCTCGCCCCGAAGGCCGACCTCCAGCAGCTCGGCGGCTACTCCGAGTGCCTCACCGGCCTGGAGAACAAGGCCGTCGACGCCCTCACCACGGACGCCTCGATCCTCGCGGGCTACGCCTCGCAGAAGGAGCTCCAGGGCAAGTTCAAGCTCGTCGGCCTGAAGATGAGCGACGAGAACTACGGCATCGGCCTGAAGAAGGGCGACGACGAGCTGCGCGGCAAGATCAACAAGGCGCTGGAGAAGATGGTCTCCGACGGCACCTGGGAGAAGCTCGTCAAGGCGAACTTCGGCCCCTCCGGCTACAAGTACGAGGCCGCGCCGAAGGTCCAGAACTGACCCACCCCGCACGACGCCGTGACGGCCGCCCCGCACTCGGGCGGCCGTCGCACCGGCACCGGCCGCCGCCCACGCGGCGGCCTCCACACCGACCGACCACCAGGGGAGAGCGCGGGGCATCGTGTTCGACTTTCTTGATTCCGGGCAGTACGACCTGCTCGGCGCCTTCTGGGTGACGGCTCAGCTCGCCCTCTACTCGGCGATCGGCTCGCTGGTCTGGGGCACCGCCCTGGTCGCCATGCGGGTCAGCCCGGTCCCGCTGATGCGGGGCTTCGCCACCGCGTACGTCAACATCGTCCGGAACACTCCGCTGACGGTGGTCCTCGTCGCCTGCCTGCTGGGCCTCAACCAGACCCTGCGCATCACGCTCGGCGCGGAAAGCTTCGAGGACATCGGCTTCCGCCTCGCCGTCCTCGGGCTCGTCGCCTATACCGGCACCTTCGTCTGCGAGGCGGTGCGCTCGGGCATCAACACCGTGCCGCCGGGCCAGGCCGAGGCCGCCCGCGCGCTGGGCCTGAGCTTCACCCAGGTCCTCCGGCTCGTGATCCTCCCGCAGGCCTTCCGCGCCTCGGTGACCCCCCTCGCCAACGTCCTGATCGCCCTCACCAAGAACACCACGGTGGCGGCCGCGATCGGCGCCGCCGATGCCTCGCTCCTGATGAAGACGATGCTCGAGAACGAGACCGACGCGCTCTTCACCGTCTTCGCGATCTTCGCCTTCGGCTTCATCGTCCTCACCCTCCCCACCGGCCTGGTCCTCGGCTGGGCGGCCAAGCGACTGGCGGTGAAGCGATGAGCTCCGTCCTGTACGACACCCCCGGCCCGCGCGCGAAGCGGCGCAACGTCGTCTACACGATCGTCTTCCTCGCGGTCCTCGCCCTGGTGGGCTGGTGGGTGCTCGACGCCCTGAACGCCAAACACCAGCTGGACGCGGACAAGTGGAGCCCGTTCGTCACCGACTCCAAGGTCTGGACGACGTACCTGCTACCCGGCCTCACCGAGACCCTCAAGGCCGCCGCGCTCTCCATCGTCATCGCGCTGCCGCTCGGCGCGGCCCTCGGCATCGGCCGGCTCTCCGACCACCGCTGGGTACGCGTGCCCGTCGGCGCGGTCGTGGAGTTCTTCCGCGCCATCCCGGTCCTGCTCCTGATGATGTTCGCCCACCAGGTCTACCGGGAGTTCACGACCGTCAGCTCCGACTTCCGCCCGCTGTACGCGGTCGTCACCGGCCTGGTGCTCTACAACGCCTCCGTCATCGCCGAGGTCGTCCGGGCCGGCGTGCTCACCCTGCCCCGCGGCCAGGGCGACGCGGCCGTCGCGCTCGGCATGCGCAAGGGCCAGACCATGCTGTACGTCCTGCTGCCGCAGGCCGTGACCGTCATGCTCCCGGCCCTGGTCAGCCAGCTCGTCGTCATCGTCAAGGACACCGCGCTCGGCGGCGCCCTGCTCGGCTTCGGAGAGCTGCTCAGCCAGAACCGGCAGATCACGGCCAACTACGGCGCGAACACGATCGCCACCCTCGTGGTCATCGCGCTCCTCTACATCGCCCTCAACTTCCTCCTCACCACCCTCGCGAGCCGTCTCGAGAAGCGGCTGCGGCAGGGCAGGAAGTCCCCCTCGGTGACCCTCCCCGCCCAGGCGGGAGCCGCCGACGTGAAGTCGGAAGCCGTCAGCGGCGCCTGACGACCAGAAGGTCCGCGGGCCGGAGCTGCCAGAAATGGTCAGACAAGCCCCTCGGGGTGGGCCGGAGCGGTACTGATCCCAGGTCAGCCGCACCGCGCCCACCCCGTCGCTTGACGCGGGCACCCTCAGTGGGTTGCATACGGTCTGTGATCAACCACCGGGCCCGTGCCACACTCAGCTGTGCTGCCCCCATGACCGTCCGGCCTACAGGAGCCGCGCCGTGGACCCGGTGATCATCGTGGGCGCGGGGCCGGTCGGCCTCGCGCTCTCCCTCGCGCTCGCCGCGCAGGGCGTGCCCAGCGTCGTCCTCGACGAGGGCACCGGCAAGGAGGAGCCCCGCCCGGCGCGGAGCGTCGTCCTGCGGGCCGACATGGCCGCGATGGTCGAGCGGCTCGGCTGCACGACCCTCCGTGACGAGGGTGTCCGCTGGATCGGCTGGCGCGGCATGCGCCGCCGCCAGGAGGTGCGCCGGCTCACCCTCGACCTGGGGCTCGGCGGCACGGAGGAATGGTCCGAGGACCCCGACGCGCCCGCCTCCCCGGCCGCCCCGCTGCACATCCCCCAGCACGCCCTGGCCCGCGGACTGCGCGACGCCATCTCCCGGCAGAAGCTGATCCGGCTCGTCACCGAGTCCCGGCTCGACACCATCGAGCAGGACCGGGACGGCGTCGTCGCCCACACCCGCGGCCCCGAGGGCACCTGGTGGCGCGGCAGCCACCTCGTCGGCTGCGACGGCGCCCGCTCGACGGTACGCAAGCTGCTCGGCATCCGTTTCCCCGGCCGCACGGCGGTCGAGCGGCACGCGGTCGCGGCGCTGCGCACCGAACTCCCGTGGCCCGGCGAGGCCCTGCTGCACCGTCAGCCCCCGTGGCGCGGCGCCGCCGAGGAGATCACCGCCCGCCCGCTGCCCGACGGGGTGTGGCGGATCGACTGGCTGCTGCCGCCCCGCGGCGACCTGGTCACGCCGGACGCGCTGGTCGCGCGCATCCGCGAGACCCTGGCCGGCTGGTGCGACGGCATGACGCCCCCGTACGAACTCATCGACACCGGCGTCCACACCCTGCACCACCGGCTCGCCCGCCGCTGGCGGGTCGACCGGGTCCTCCTCGCCGGGGACGCGGCACACCTGCTCGGCGCGGTCGGCACCCAGGGCCTCGACGAGGGCCTGCGGGACGTGGACAACCTCGCCTGGAAACTCGCCCACACCTGGCACCACGGCGGCTCGGACCGGCTGCTCGACAGCTACCAGAGCGAGCGGCGGACGGCCGTCGCGACCCGGCTGCGCGCCGCGGACCAGTCGCTGCCGGTGCTGCGCGGCGGCGGGGGCCTGCGGACGTACCTCCCCGGGGCCGGCCGCGGCCATGACGCCCTGCTGACCGACGGCCACGTGGGGCGCGGCCCGCTCGGCGCGCCCCCGGCGTACCCCCACTCCCCCCTCGCGCCCCCGTACACCGAGGGACAGACGCCCGTGGGCACCCCGGCGGGCGCCCCGGTCGAGGACGTCCGGGTGACCGCCCCCGACGGCACGACCGTACGGCTCAGGGACCGGCTCGGCCAGGGCCGCCTCCTGGTCCTCCTGGTCGCCCCCGGCACCGGCGTGTGGGACCGGCGCCACTGGCGCACCGCGGGGGTGATGCCCCGGCTCGAAGAGGCGGTCGAGGCGCTCCCGGTGAAGGCCGAGGTGCTGGTGACGGAGGCCTATCCGGGGGCCCCGGCCCACGCCGTCCTGCTCGTACGGCCCGACGGGCACCTCGTCGCCGCCTTCTCCGGGGTCCGCCCGGAGGAGCTGTACGCGGCGGCGGACGCGGCCCGCGGCGGCGCGGCCGCGGAGGATCCCGCCGAGGAGGCCGCGGAGGCGCCCGTGGCGAGCGACCACACGGCGGACATGCATTGATTCACGCAGGCGCGCATGGTGTACTCCGGAGCGTGACCGACACCGATGTGCGCCTGTGGCGGAGGGTCCATATGGACCTGCTCCGCTATGCGGGCTGCGTGTGTCGCCCGTCCTGCTGATCTCGCCCTGCCCCCGCGCGCCCCGCCACTGACGCACGCCCGTGCGCCGTGCGCCGTCGCGCGCTCTTTCGCGATCTCAGGACGGTCACCGTGCCTCAACACGTCACCACCCCGCTCCCCTCCTCCCTCTCCTCCTCCTCCGCCTCCTCCGCCTCCTCCGCCTCCTCCGCCTCCTCCGCCTCCGGCCCGACCTCGTCCGAACTCCTCGACTTCGTGCGGCGTACGGCGGCCGACCGGGAACTCGTCGACTCCCTGCCGCTCGACCCCGAAGGCCGTACCTGGGTGCGGCTCGACGGCCCCGGCGGCAGCGAGGCCTGGCTCATCGGCTGGCCTCCCGGCACCGGCACCGGCTGGCACGACCACGCCGAGTCGCTGGGCGCCTTCGCGACCGCGCGTGGCACCCTGACCGAGAACGCGCTCGCGGTCCGCCTGCCGGCGAGCGGCTGGAAGACCCTGGAACTGGCCGACGGACTCGACCGCTCCCGGCGCCTGTCGGAGGGCACCGGCCGCGCCTTCGGCCAGCACCATGTGCACGAGGTGCTCAACGAGTCCACGGACACCCACGCGGTGTCGGTGCACGCCTACCATCCGCCGCTCCCGCTGATCCGGCGGTTCAGCCGGACGGGCGCGGTGCTCCGTCTGGAGCAGGTCGAGCGTCCGGAGGAGTGGCAGTGAGCGAAGAGCACGTGGGCATCGACGAACTCCTGGAACGGGTCAGGTCGGGCCTCGACCGGATCGAGCCCCGGGCCGCGTACGAGGCGTACGAGGCGGGTGACGCACTCCTGGTGGACACGCGCTACGCGGCCCTGCGGGAGCGGGACGGCCTGATCCCGGGCGCGCTGGTCGTGGAGCGCAACGAACTGGAGTGGCGGCTCGACCCCCAGGGCAGCCACCGCGCGCCGGAGGCCGCCGACCACGACGTACGTGTGGTGGTCTTCTGCAACGAGGGCTACGCCTCCTCCCTCGCGGCCGAGTCCCTCCGCCGCCTGGGCCTGCACCGGGCGACGGACCTCGTCGGCGGCTTCCAGGCCTGGAGGTCGGCCGGCCTCCCGGTCCTGCCCCCACCCACCGACGTCTGACCCCGACCGGACGAGTCCTTCTGTCCCCCCGCGGCAGAAGGACTCGTCTCAGAAGGGCTCGTCCAGGCCGTCCGTCTCCTCGCCCTCGGCCTCCAGGGCCTGGCGGACGACTCTGAGGGCCATGCCCTCCGGGTACCCCTTGCGGGCGAGCATCCCCGCGAGCCGTCTCAGGCGACGGTCGCGGTCGAGGCCACGGGTGGCGCGCAGCTTGCGGTCCACGAGCTCGCGCGCCGTGGCCTCCTCCCGCTCGGAGTCGAGCTGCTCCACCGCCTCCTGGATGAGCGTCGGCTCGACGCCCTTGGTGCGCAGCTCCCGGGCGAGTGCCCGGCGGGCGAGGCCCCGGCCGTGGTGGCGGGACTCCACCCAGGCCCCGGCGAAGGCGGCGTCGTCGATGAGGCCGACGTCCTCGAAGCGGGAGAGGACCTCCTCCGCCACCTCATCGGGGATCTCCCGCTTGCGCAGCGCGTCGGCGAGCTGCTTGCGCGTGCGGGGGCTTCCGGTGAGCAGGCGCAGGCAGATCGCGCGCGCCCGCTCGGCCGGATCCTGGGGTGACAGCTCCTTCTCGGCCCTCGACGAGTCGGAGCTGTCACCCGGCCATTCGGTGCGCCCGGTCACCGGGTCAGCTCTTGACCGCGGTGGCCTTGGTCGCCTTCGCGGTCTTGCTCGCGGGAGCCGGGACGCTCTTCGCGGCGTCGTCCGCACCGGCCGCGTCGGCGGCGCCCGCCGCGTCCGCACCCGGCTCGGCCGACGTCGAGGGCCGGACGCCGACGCCCAGCTTCTCCTTGATCTTCTTCTCGATCTCGTTGGCGAGGTCGGGGTTGTCCTTGAGGAAGTTGCGGGCGTTCTCCTTGCCCTGGCCGAGCTGGTCGCCCTCGTACGTGTACCAGGCGCCGGCCTTGCGCACGAAGCCGTGCTCCACGCCCATGTCGATCAGGCCGCCCTCGCGGCTGATGCCCTGGCCGTAGAGGATGTCGAACTCGGCCTGCTTGAAGGGCGGCGCGACCTTGTTCTTGACGACCTTGACGCGGGTGCGGTTGCCGACCGCCTCCGTGCCGTCCTTGAGGGTCTCGATGCGACGGATGTCGAGGCGCACCGAGGCGTAGAACTTGAGGGCGCGGCCACCGGTCGTGGTCTCCGGCGAGCCGAACATCACACCGATCTTCTCGCGGAGCTGGTTGATGAAGATCGCGGTGGTCTTGGACTGGTTGAGCGCGCTGGTGATCTTCCGGAGGGCCTGGCTCATCAGGCGGGCCTGGAGACCCACGTGCGAGTCGCCCATCTCGCCCTCGATCTCCGCACGCGGGACGAGCGCGGCGACGGAGTCGATGACGATCAGGTCGAGGGCGCCGGAGCGGACCAGCATGTCGACGATCTCGAGGGCCTGCTCGCCGTTGTCCGGCTGGGACAGGATGAGGTTGTCGATGTCGACGCCGAGCTTCTTGGCGTACTCGGGGTCGAGGGCGTGCTCGGCGTCCACGAAGGCGACCTGGCCGCCGGCCTTCTGGGCGTTGGCCACGGCGTGCAGGGTCAGGGTCGTCTTACCGGAGGACTCCGGTCCGTAGATCTCCACGACACGGCCGCGCGGCAGGCCGCCGACGCCGAGCGCGACGTCGAGGGCGGTCGATCCGGTCGAGATCACCTCGATCGGCTCCTGGGTGCGGTCGCCCATGCGCATCACGGCGCCCTTGCCGAATTGGCGTTCAATCTGTGCGAGCGCGGCGTCGAGCGCCTTCTCGCGGTCGGTTCCTGCCATGGGTTCCACCCGGTTTGCTTGAGTCGATCGCTTCATGTGAAAGACGCTAACCCCTGCCACTGACAATGGGCCCCGACGTCCCCTCCGACCTGTGGACAACTCGGCGACAAGCCCGTGATTCCAAGGGTCGGGCTTCCATGAGAATGGATGTTCGATTTTAGTGTCAAGCGCGCCACGCGGTCTCCGGAGGAGCCCCCGGGACCGCCGGCGGGGCACGGCGGAGCGAACCTACTTCTTGTGCTGCAGGGCCTTCTGCAGCCGCGCCACGACCGCCTCGCCGTACCTCCGGTGGCCGTGGACGCGCGGGTCGTCGGTCACGTCGTAGCGCTTCACGTAGGCACCCAGGAAGGCCTGGAGGGTGGCGACGGCCGGGATGGCGATCAGCGCGCCGACGGCCCCGAGCAGCGCCGTCCCGGCGATGACCGAGCCGAAGGCCACCGCCGGGTGGATGTCGACGGTCTTCGAGGTGAGCTTCGGCTGCAGCATGTAGTTCTCGAACTGCTGGTAGATCACGACGAAGCCGAGCACCCACAGCGCGTACCAGGGGTTGACCGTGAAGGCGATCAGCATCGGCAGGGCCCCGGCGAGATAGGTGCCGATCGTCGGGATGAACTGCGAGACCAGGCCGACCCAGACGGCGAGCGCCGGGGCGTACGGCACGCCCAGGATCTCGAAGAGCACGAAGTGCGCGACGCCCGAGACGAGGGCCATCAGGCCGCGCGAGTAGAGATAGCCACCGGTCTTGTCGACCGCGATCTCCCACGCCCGCAGGACCTCGGTCTGCCGGGCCGGCGGCAGGACGGAGCAGAGCGCGCGCCGCAGCCGGGGCCCGTCGGCCGCGAAGTAGAACGAGAACAGGAAGATCGTGAGCAGCCGGAAGAGCCCGCCGAGGACGGTGGCGGAGACGTCGAGGACGCCGGACGCGCTGTTCTGCACGTACTTCTGCAGCCAGTCGGAGCTCAGCACGCTGTCCTGGACCTCCACGCGCGAGAGGTCCGTGTGGAAGTTCCCGTTGATCCAGTTGATCAGCGAGTCGAGGTACTTCGGGAAGTTCTCGACCATGTCCACGATCTGGCCGGCCAGCATCGAGCCGAGGAGGACCATGAAGCCGATGCCGAAGACCGCCACGCCGAAGAAGACGAGGAACGTGGCGAGGCCGCGCCGCATCCCCCGGGCCGCCATGCGCCCGACCGCCGGCTCGATGGCCAGGGCGAGGAAGAAGGCCAGCAGGATGTTGACGAGGAGGCCGACGAGCTGGTGGAAGGCCCAGTTGCCCAGCAGGAACACCGCGTAGAGCGCGAGGGCGAGCACGAGCGCGCGGGGCAGCCAGCGCGGCATCCGCGCGGCCCCTGCGACGGACCCGGGAACGGCTGGCGCGGGAACGGCGGCCCCGGGGGCGGCAGGCGCGGGAACGGCGGGCGCGGGAGCCTCGGGCACGGGGGCCGTCGCCGGCTCCGGGGCCGGGTCGGCGGAAGCGGTCACTTCGGGCACGTCGGGCACATCATTCGGTTCGGTCCTGTCGGTGTCGTCAGTCGGGGCCACCCCGCCAGTCTCGCGCACCGTACGGACATTCCACCCGGGACCCCACACATCCCCGCCAGTCACCCCGCGGTTCGGCTTCCGGTCACCTCTTGTCGGCCGGTACGCCGACGGCCGCGCAGACGGCACGCCACACGTCCTTCGCCTCCCAGCCGGCGTCCAGCGCCTCTCGTACCGTCCGGCCGCCGAGCTCCGCCATCACGTGGTCGCTCGCGAAGGACTCGGCGTAGGTCCCACCGAAGTGGTCGGCCATCCGCTCCCAGAAAATCGTCAACCGCATGACACCAGTATCCCGCTCCCAAGAGTGCAGCCCGCTCCGCAGGCCTTGTCACCGCGCTTTTCCGCCCTACGGTCGGAGCATGGCCGAAAATCCCCTCTCCTCCCCGCCCTCGACTCCCCTGGCGCGCGCCGAGCGTTTCATCTGGCTGACGGCCCGCGTCCTCGAACAGCGCCGGTTCGCCTACCACTTCCTGCGCGGTGGCCCGGACCAGGTCGAGACGGCCCTCATGGCGTACCTCAACGAGGACGGCGGCTACGGACACGCGCTCGAACCGGATCTGCGCGGCCCGGTGAGCCAGCCGCTGCACACCGCGCACGGGCTGCGGGTCCTGGACTCCGTCGGCCGCTGCGGCGGGCTGCGCGTGGAGCGGATCTGCCGGTACCTCACGGAGGTGTCGACGCACGACGGGGCGCTCCCGGCGATCCACCCGTCCCAGCGCGGCTACCCCTCGGCGCCCTTCCTCCCGGTCGTCGACTCCCCGCCGAGCGCGCTGCTGTCGACCGGCCCGGTCGTCGGTGTGCTGCACCGCAACCAGGTGTGGCACGCGTGGCTGTTCCGGGCCACCGAGTTCTGCTGGGCGGCCGTGGAGTCGCTCGACAAGGCCCGGCCGTACGAGATCGAGGCGGCCGTCGCCTTCCTGGACGGGGCACCCGACCGCCCGCGCGCGGAGGCGGCGGCCGACCGGCTCGGACGGCTCGTCCGTGAGCAGCGGCTGGCCGTCCTGGACCCCGGCCGTCCCGAGGAGGACCGGATCGCGGACGGGTTCGCGCCCGGCGAGCTCCCGTACCCGCACGACTACGCGCGCGTGCCGGACTCGCTGGCCGCGCGCTGGTTCACGGAAACGGAGATGGCCCGGTCGCTCGACCGGCTCGCAGCCGACCAGCGGGAGGACGGCGGCTGGCCTGTCCGCCGGGGCGCCTGGGCGCCCGGCTCGGCCCTGGAGGCACGCCCGATCGCCACCGTCGAGGCACTGCGCACCCTCCGGGCACACGGCCGCGCGATCGGCTGACGGGGCGGAAGGGTCTGTACGGGGCCGGTGTGCGTGCACCGGCCCCGTACGGGCGTCACCAGCCCAGCGCCCGGAGTCCCGCGGTGACGACGACGGCGGCGCCCACGACGACCAGGAACGGGGCGCGCAGGACGAGCGCGACGGCGGCCGCGGCGAGTCCGGCGGCCCGGGCGTCCAGGACGAGGTCGCCGCCCGCGCTGAAGGTCTGCTGGGCCGTGAGCGCGGCGAGCAGCGCGACGGGGAGGAGGGCGGCGAGCCGCTGGACGAGCGGGCGTTCCAGGGCTCCGGCGGGCACGAGCAGGCCGGCCAGTTTGACGAGGTAGCACCCGGCGACGGTGAGGGCGATCGCGATCCAGACGTTCATCGGGAGTCCTTCTCTCGTCCGGTGGAGGCCGTGCGCCGGCCCTGGGCCCAGAGCACGGCGGGCGCGGCGAGGGCGGCGGCGAGCACCGGGACGCCGGCGGGCAGGACGGGCAGCAGGCCGAGGCCGAGCAGGACGGCGATCCCGGCGGTGGCGCGTTCGGTGGCGGACTTAAGCATGGGGGCGAGCAGAGCGAGGAAGACGGCGGGTCCGGCGGCGTCGAGCCCCCAGGCCGCGGTGTCGCCGATCGCCTCGGCGCCGAGCGCCCCGAGGAGCGTGGTCACGTTCCACAGGACGTACAGCGTGAGGCCCGTGACGGTGAAGCCGATCCGGGCGGCCCGGCGGGACGGCTGGGCGAGCGAGACGGCCGTGGTCTCGTCGATCACCCAGTGCGCGGCGAAGGGCCTGACGGCCTTCGGCAGGGCGAGGAGCTGGGAGAGCCGCAGTCCGTAGAAGGCGTTGCGGGTGCCCAGGAAGAAGGCCCCGGCCGCGGCCGTGAAGGGGTTGCCGCCGGCGGCGAGCGCGCCGACCAGGGCGAACTGCGAGGCGCCGGTGAAGACGAGCAGGCTGAGGACGCAGGTCTGGAGGACGCTGAGGCCGGAGCCCGCCGAGGTCACGCCGAAGGCGAACCCGGAGAGCCCGACGGCGACGCCGACCCCGAGCGCGTCGCGGACGACGGCCGCGTCGGGCTTGGCCGGGGAGCCGTCGCGTATGACGGGAGGAGCTGTCTGTTCTGCCACGTCAGGAACGGTACGGCGCGACTTCCGGGCCGGTCTTGTACGTTCTTGCACCCCGCGCGCGTTGGTACGCCCCCGGCGGTACCCCCACGCTGCGGGTGAAGTGGCGGCTGAGGTGCGACTGGTCGGTGAAGCCGACGGCGGCCGCCGCCTCCGCCGGCGGTGTGCCCGCGTCGAGGAGCTGCCGGGCCCGTCGTACGCGCGCGTCGGTGAGCCAGGTGTGCGGAGGCATCCCGTACGTCTCGCGGAAGGCGCGGAGCAGGGCGAACGGGCTGGTGCCGAGGTCGGAGGCGAGCCGCTCCAGGGTCGGCGGCGCGATCATCCCGGCCTCCAGGACCTCCCGCGCGCGTGCCGCGTTCCGGGCGCCCGCCGAGCGGGGCGGGAGCGGGGTGACGAGCCCGCCGTGGCTGCGCAGGAGCCGCGCGGTGACCAGGCGCAGCAGGCTGTCCGCGGCGAGCGCGTTGCCCTCCTCGGCGGCCCGGTGGACGCCGACGACGAGCTGCGCGGCGTACGGGTCGTCGACGACGGGCGAGGTGAAGCCGGCCTCGCCGCGCAGCGCGAGGGTGTCGGCGGCGATCGACCTGACGATCTCCGCGTCGGGGTAGATCGTCCGGTAGGTCCAGCCCTCGGGCACGCCCGCGTGCCCGGTGTGCGGGGTGTCCGGGTTGACGAGGGCGATCTGCCCGGGCCCGGCGTGGACGAGCTCGTCGCGGGAGTGGAAGGCCTCGACGCCCTCGGTGATCGCGGCGAAGACGAAGCTCTCGTGGGTGTGCCGGGCGAAGGCCTTGTGGATGTAGTGGGCGTGCAGCAGGTCGACCCCGGGCAGCTCGGCGTACTGCCAGTACCGTGCCCGTTCCCCGCTCGCGCCGCCCTGCTCCGTACCCCTGGCCATTCCCCCATTCTGCGCCCCGCCGGCGCCCGGCGACGATCGGGATCCGCCCAGGTCCGGACGGTTGTCAGTGGTCGGGTGCACGATGGGGGGCATGGTCAGGTCCGCGCTCGACGAGTTCTCCCCCGCGACCCGTGGTTGGTTCACCGGGGCCTTCACCGCGCCCACGGCGGCGCAGGAGGGCGCCTGGAAGGCCATCGGGGCGGGTTCCGACGTGCTCGTCGTCGCGCCGACGGGCTCGGGCAAGACGCTGGCGGCGTTCCTGGCCTCTCTGGACCGGCTCGCGTCCGCGCCGCCGCCCGCAGAGGCGAAGAAGCGCTGCCGTGTGCTGTACGTGTCGCCGCTGAAGGCCCTCGCCGTGGACGTCGAGCGGAACCTGCGCTCGCCGCTGACCGGCATCCGCCAGGAGTCGGTGCGGCTCGGGCTGCCCGAGCCGGACGTCCGGGTGGGGATCCGGTCCGGGGACACCCCGGCGGCCGAGCGCCGGGCGCTCGCGACCCGGCCGCCGGACATCCTGATCACCACGCCCGAGTCCCTGTTCCTGATGCTGACGTCCGCCACGCGCGAGGCCCTGACGGGCGTGGAGACGGTGATCCTGGACGAGGTCCACGCGGTCGCGGGCACGAAGCGGGGCGCGCACCTGGCGCTCTCCCTGGAGCGGCTCGACGAGCTGCTGCCGCGTCCGGCGCGCCGGATCGGCCTGTCGGCCACGGTCCGGCCGGTCGACGAGGTGGCGCGCTATCTCTCCCCGGGGCGCGCGGTGGAGATCGTGCAGCCGCCGTCGGGCAAGGAGTTCGACCTGTCCGTCGTGGTCCCCGTCGAGGACATGGGCGAGTTGGGCGGCTCCCCCGCGTCCGAGGGGAAGGACGGTGGGGACAAGCCGTCGATCTGGCCGCACGTCGAGGAGCGGATCGCCGATCTCGTCCAGTCCCATCGCTCCACGATCGTCTTCGCGAACTCCCGCCGGCTCGCGGAGCGCCTGTGCAACCGGCTCAACGAGATCGCGTACGAGCGGGCGACCGGAGAGCCGCTCCCCGAGGGGGCTCCCCCGGCGCAGGTCATGGCGCAGTCGGGGGCGGCGCAGGGCGCCCCGCCGCTGCTCGCGCGGGCCCACCACGGTTCGGTGTCGAAGGAGCAGCGCGCCCAGGTCGAGGAGGACCTGAAGGCGGGCCGGCTGCCCGCCGTGGTGGCCACCTCCAGCCTGGAGCTGGGCATCGACATGGGCGCGGTCGACCTGGTGGTGCAGGTCGAGTCGCCGCCCTCGGTCGCCTCCGGACTGCAGCGCGTGGGCCGCGCGGGCCACCAGGTGGGGGCGGTCTCCACGGGCGTGGTCTTCCCGAAGTACCGGGGCGACCTGGTGCAGGCGGCCGTGGTCACCGAGCGGATGCGGTCCGGCGCGATCGAGTCCATGCGGATCCCCGCCAATCCGCTGGACGTCCTGGCGCAGCAGCTGGTCGCGATGGTCGCGCTCGACACCTGGCAGGTGGACGACCTGCTGGCGGTGGTGCGCCGGTCGGCCCCGTTCGCGTCGCTGCCGGAGTCGGCGTTCACGGGCGTCCTGGACATGCTGGCCGGCCGCTACCCCTCGGACGCCTTCGCGGAGCTGCGCCCGCGCGTGGTGTGGGACCGGGTGGCCGGGACGGTCACGGGACGGCCGGGTGCGCAGCGGCTCGCCGTCACCTCGGGCGGCACGATCCCGGACCGCGGCCTGTTCGGCGTCTTCCTGGCGGGCTCGGACCCGAAGAAGGGCGGGGGCCGGGTCGGCGAGCTCGACGAGGAGATGGTGTACGAGTCGCGGGTCGGCGACGTGTTCACGCTCGGCACGACCTCCTGGCGGATCGAGGACATCACCCGGGACCGGGTGCTCGTCTCGCCCGCGCCCGGGGTGCCGGGCCGGCTGCCGTTCTGGAAGGGCGACCAGCTGGGCCGCCCGCTCGAACTGGGGCGGGCGGTGGGCGCGTTCCTCCGCGAGGTCGGCGCCCTCGGGGACGAGGACGCGCGCCTGCGGCTGCTCGCCGCGGGCCTGGACGGCTGGGCCGCGGAGAACGTCCTGGCGTACCTCAAGGAGCAGCGCGAGGCCTGCGGGCACGTGCCGGACGATCGGACGATCCTGGTCGAGCGCTTCCGCGACGAGCTCGGGGACTGGCGGGTCGTCATCCACTCGCCGTTCGGGGCGCAGGTGCACGCCCCGTGGGCGCTGGCGCTCGGCGCGCGGCTCGCCGAGCGGTACGGCATGGACGCGCAGGTGATGCACGCGGACGACGGCATCGTGCTGCGCCTGCCGGACGCCGACCTGATGGGCCTGGACATGGGCCTGGACCTCCTGGACCACGAGCCGGTCGACCCGGGCCGGCACCTGGACACGACGTACGACCCGGACAAGGCGCCCGTGGGCGCGGCCGACGCCCTCTTCGACCGGGGTGAGATCGGGCAGATCGTCACCGACCAGGTGGGCGGCTCCGCGCTGTTCGCCTCCCGCTTCCGCGAGTGCGCCGCCCGCGCCCTGCTGCTGCCCAAGCGCAATCCCGGCAAGCGCACCCCGCTCTGGCAGCAGCGCCAGCGCGCGGCCCAGCTCCTCCAAGTGGCGAGCGAGTTCGGCTCGTTCCCGATCGTCCTGGAGGCCGTCCGCGAGTGCCTCCAGGACGTCTTCGACCTCCCGGGCCTCGAAGAGCTGATGGGGGACATCGAGTCCCGCCGCGTCCGCCTCGTCGAGGTCACCACCCCGGAACCCTCCCCCTTCGCCCGCTCGCTCCTCTTCGGGTACGTGGCGCAGTTCCTGTACGAGGGCGACTCACCGCTCGCCGAGCGGCGGGCGGCCGCGCTCTCCCTGGACTCCCGGCTGCTCGCGGAGCTCCTCGGCCAGGCGGAGCTGCGGGAACTGCTCGACCCCGAGGTCCTGGCGGAGCTGGAGCGGGAGCTCCAGTGGCTGACGGAGGACCGCAGGATCAAGGACGTGGAGGGCGTCGCCGACCTGTTGCGGGTGCTGGGCCCGCTGACGGACGAGGAGCTGGCCGAGCGGGGCGCCGAGGCGGGGTGGGCGCCGGAGCTCGGGGCGGCCCGCCGCGCGATCCGGGTGCGGATCGGCGGCCGGGACCACTGGGCGGCGATCGAGGACGCGGGCCGGCTGCGGGACGCCCTGGGCACGGCCCTGCCGGTCGGCGTGCCCGAGGCCTTCACCGAGCCGGTCAAGGACCCGCTGGGCGACCTGCTCGCGCGCCACGCGCGCACGCACGGCCCGTTCACCTCCTCGCAGGCCGCCGCCCGCTTCGGCCTCGGCGCGGCCGTCACCGACGGCGCGCTCCAGCGTCTCGCCGCCTCGGGCAGGGTCGTCCAGGGCGAGTTCCACCCCTCCGGCATCGGCCAGGAGTGGTGCGACGCGACGGTCCTGCGGCGGCTGCGGCGCCGCTCCCTTGCGGCCCTGCGCCACGAGCTGGAGCCGGTGCCGCCGGCGGCCCTCGCCACGTTCCTGCCGCAGTGGCAGCACCTGGGGAGCAACAGCCTGCGCGGCATCGACGGCCTCGCACGCGCGATCGAGCAGCTCCAGGGCGCGCCGGTCCCGGCCTCGGCCCTGGAGAAGCTGATCCTGCCGTCCCGCGTCCGGGACTACTCCCCGGCGCTGCTCGACGAGCTGACGACGACCGGCGAGGTCGTGTGGGCGGGCGCGGGCTCACTGCCGGGCAAGGACGGCTGGGTCTCGCTCTACCTCGCGGACGCGGCCCCGCTGCTCCTCCCGGCCGCGCACCCGCTGGAGCTGTCGGCCCTCCACGAGTCGGTGCTGACGGCCCTCTCCGGCGGATACGGCCTGTTCTTCCGGCAGATCGCCGACCAGATCCGGGCCACCACCCACCCGGACGCCACCGATCCGCAGCTCGCCGACGCCCTCTGGGACCTGGCCTGGTCGGGCCGGCTCACCAACGACACCCTCGCCCCGCTGCGCGCGCTCCTCGGTTCGGGCCGCACGGCGGGCTCCACGGCGCACCGCGCGCGGCGCACGATCCCGCGCGGCCGGTACGGCACGCTGACCGCCGCGGCCCGCCCCGCCTCCCGGACAGGTCCGCCGACGGTCTCGGGCCGCTGGTCGACGCTGCCCCCGATCGAGCCGGAGCCGACGCACCGGGCGCACGCCCTGGCCCGCACCCTCCTGGACCGGCACGGCGTGGTCACGCGGGGCGCGGTGGCAGCCGAGGGTGTGGAGGGCGGGTTCTCGGCCACGTACCGGATCCTGGCCGCCTTCGAGGACAGCGGGCAGGCCCGCCGCGGCTACGTCGTGGAGGGGCTCGGCGCGGCCCAGTTCGCGATGGACGGGGCGGTGGACCGGTTGCGGGCGGCGGCGACGGCCCGCGACCGGGGCGCCGAGGCGGCGGCGGGCCCGCGCGCCCTGGTCCTGGCGGCGGCCGACCCGGCGAACGCGTACGGTGCGGCGCTGTCCTGGCCCGAGCCGCCGACGGGCGCCGGACACAAGCCGGGCCGCAAGGCGGGCGCGATGGTCGTCCTGGTCGACGGCGAGCTCACGCTCTACATGGAGCGCGGCGGCAAGACGCTCCTCTCCTGGCCGACGGACCCGGAGGACCCGTCCCTGAGGGCGGCGGCGGAGGCGCTGGCGGAGGCGGCGAGGGCGGGCACGCTGGGCACGGTGACGGTGGAGCGGATCAACGGCACGACATCCCTGACGTCCCCCCTCTCCCGCCCCCTGGAATCCGCCGGCTTCCTGGCCACCCCCAGAGGCCTCCGCCTGCGCCCCTGACCGCGAAGAACCTCCGCCCCTGACCTCGAAGAACCTGCACCCCCGACCGCGAAGACGGCCTGACCCCCACAATGGACCCGTGCCCGAAGGAGACACCGTCTGGCAGGCCGCGCGGCGCCTGCACACCGCGCTCGCCGGTCAGGTCCTGACCCGTGCGGATCTCCGTGTGCCCCGGTTCGCGACCGCCGATCTCACCGGGCGCGCGGTCCTCGACGTCACCCCGCGCGGCAAGCACCTGCTGGCGCGGATCGAGGGCGGGCTCACCCTCCACTCGCATCTGCGGATGGACGGCGCCTGGCGGGTGTACGCCACCGGGGAGCGCCCGCGCGGCGGCCCGGAGCACCAGATCCGGGCGATCCTCGGGAACGCCGCGTTCACCGCGTACGGCTACCGCCTCCCCGTCCTGGAGCTGATCCGTACCGCAGAGGAGTCCCGTGCCGTCGGCCACCTCGGCCCGGACCTGCTCGGCCCGGACTGGGATCCGGAGGAGGCCGTGCGGCGGCTCGGCGCCGACCCGGAGCGTCCCCTCGGCGAGGCCCTCCTCGACCAGCGCAACCTCGCGGGCATCGGCAACGTGTACAAGTCGGAGCTGGCCTTCCTCGCCGCCGTCACCCCCTGGCTCCCGGTCGGCGAGCTCGCCCCGGAGGTCCCGGCCCGCCTGGTCGCCACGGCCCATCGCCTGCTCGACGCGAACAAGGACCGTCCGGACCGGCGCACCACGACCACGCGCCGCCCCGGCACCCCGCTGCACGTCTACGGCCGCGAGGGCCGGCCCTGCCTCCGCTGCGGCGCCCCGATCCGCAGGGCGGAGCTCGGCGACCGCGTCACGTACTGGTGTCCCGGCTGTCAGCGGGGCCCCGACGGAAGCTCCGACGAAGGCGCCACCAACAATTGACGACCCGTCAGATCCAGTCGTACGGTCCGGACATGACGTCGACGACGAGCACCCTCCCGGCATACGACCTGACCGGCCGCACCGCGTTCGTCACGGGCGCCGCGAGCGGCATCGGCCGTGCCACCGCGGTCCTCCTCGCGAGGGCCGGCGCCACCGTCCACTGCGCCGACCGCGACGAGAAGGGCCTCGACGAGACCGCGGCCCTGATCGCCCGACAGGGCGGCACCGCGCACACCCACCCCCTGGACGTCACCGACCGCCCCACCCTCGCCGCGGCCGTCCACGCGGCCGGCCCGCTCCACGTCATGGCCGCGATCGCCGGGATCATGCACACGAGCACCGTCCTCGACACCCGTGACGAGGACCTCGACCGCGTCCTCGCCGTCAACTTCAAGGGCGTGCTGTACGCGTGCCAGGAGGCGGCCCGTTCGATGATCGCCTCCGGCGTTCCCGGCTCGATCGTGACGATGGCCTCGGGCGCGATGGACACCGCGAGCCCGGGCCTGCTCTGCTACAGCGTCACCAAGGCGGCCGTCGTCCAGTTGACGAAGACCCTGGCGACGGAGGCGGGCCCGCACGGCATCCGGGTCAACGCGGTCGCCCCGGGCTGGATCCGCACTCCGATGACGGACCGCCACGAGCCGGCCGCCCAACTGCAGGCCGAGGCCGCGATGGTCCGTCACTCTCCGCTGGGGCGGGTCGGCGAGGCCGAGGACATCGCGCACGCGGTCCTGCATCTGGCCTCCGACGCCTCCGCGTTCACGACCGGCCAGATCCTCCGCCCCAACGGCGGCGTCGCGATGCCCTGGTGACCGCCCGGCCGTCGAGCACCCCGGCCCGCCCTACGGACGCCGAAGAGTCCGCCGAATCCCGCCGCCCCGCAGACACCGGAGCGGCCCCCGACCGAGAAGGCTCCCGCCGCCCCGCAGACACCGCGGCGACCCCCGGCCGAGAAGGCTCCCGCCGCCCCGACGACGCCGCCACGTGCACCGGAAGCAGGCTCAGTCCCCAGCCGCCCGCGGCCACTGCCCCCTCGACCGGCCCGGTCTCGCCCGGCAGCAGCAGCAGGCGCAGCACCGCCCACCACCAGAGCCCTCCGGCCGCGAGGCCGCACGCCAGCAGCGCGAGCGTCACCAGCGGAACCCGTCGCCGTACCATGGCCGCCTCCTGCGGTCGACGCTAGACCGGCAGGATCACCCTGCGGGAGGGCGCACCGGTGGCAGAACCGGCGCACACGGCCCAGTCGGACGTCCCTCCCACCATGGCACGCCACCCCGGAACCCGGCATCTCAGAGAAGCACCGAGGAATCGGCCAAAGCCCACCGGAAACGAGAAAAGCCCCGGTCAGCGCCCCGCGAACAGGGCACCGACCGGGGCTTCGCCCCACTTCGGTTCAGGCAGCGACGACGTCCACCGCTTCCGCGGGCGCCTTGATGGTCACGCGCTCGGTGGTCACACCGGCCACCGACGTCACCGACACCGAATTGAGCATCGGGCGTACCGGTGTCGGCACCGGTTCGCTCGCCGCTGCCGACGCAGCCAGTTCGGCGAGCGACAGTTCGTCGCTCACTTCGCGCATGAGCTCGGACATCCGTACGTCCAACGCGTCGCAGATCGCGGAGAGCAGCTCGGAGGAAGCCTCCTTCTGCCCCCGCTCCACCTCGGAGAGATAGCCGAGCGAGACTCGGGCGGACGAGGAGACTTCGCGCAGAGTACGGCCCTGGCGCTGGCGCTGCCGACGCAGCACGTCACCCAGCAGGCGACGGAGCAGAATCATCGGTGGCTCCCTCCTCGGACCGCGTAGCCGCATCCTTCACGCCCCACCGTACCGCCTCGCGCTGCGGCCGTGCGGGGAGCGATGTCGTGTTCACTCAGGGCTGCAAACATCAATTCCCCCCGTTGTGTTCCGTATCCTGTGCCCGCGCATTTCCCGAGAGTTCCTCATGGAGCAGTTCCAGCACGCTCCGTACGCTCTCTCTACGGATTTCCCCGCGGTCGCCGTTCAACCTCAACGACACCACTTTCCCGGCGCGGGCGCTCGTCGCGACCGGCCCCGCGACCGCCACGTAGACGGTGCCGACGGGCTGCCCGTCCTGCTCCGAGGGCCCCGCGACCCCGGTCGTCGAGATCCCCCAGTCGGCGCCGAGCCGGTCCCGTACACCCGCCGCCATCTGCAGCGCGACCTCGGGGTCGACCGCTCCCCGCTCCGCGAGCAGTCCCGCGTCGACGCCCAGGAGCTCGTGCTTGAGAGTCGTCGCGTAGGCGGTGACCGACCCCAGGAAGGACACCGAGGAACCGGGCGTTCCGGTGATCTCGGCGGCCACGAGACCGCCCGTGAGGGACTCCGCGGCGGCCAGCGTCTGATCACGCTCCGCGAGCAGCGCCAGCACCCGGGCGGCCTGGGTCATCGCGTCGCCGTCTCCGACCCCGCCGCCCGCTCCGCCGCGAGCCCCTTGCGCCGCAGGACGATCGCCTGGCGTACGTAGTCCAGACCGGTGACGACCGTCAGCACGACGGCCACCGCCATCACCCAGAAGCGGAGGGTGGCAAGCGCCCCGGTCAGCATCAGGACGTACATGCCCACGGCGGTGCCCTGGGCGAGCGTCTTGATCTTGCCGCCGCGGCTGGCGGGGATCACCCCGTGCCGGATGACCCAGAACCGCATCAAGGTGATGCCGAGCTCACGGGCCAGGATGACCCCGGTCACCCACCAGGGCAGGTCCCCGAGCAGGGACAGCGAGATGAGCCCGGCGGCCATGATCGCCTTGTCGGCGATCGGGTCGGCGATCTTCCCGAAGTCGGTGACCAGGTTGTACGACCGGGCGAGGTGCCCGTCGAAGACGTCCGTGATCATGGCCACCGCGAACGCCGCCCAGGCCCAGGCCCGCCACGCCGGGTCGTGCCCGCCGTCCTGGAACAGCAGGATCACGAAGCCCGGCACGAGGACGAGCCGGATCATGGTGAGGATGTTGGCGATGTTCCACAGGCTGGCCTGGTTGACGGCCGCCGCGCCCAGCTTGCCGCGGGGCGCCGGCCTTCCGGTCCCGCCCGTCGCGGATGCCGGGACTCCGGTCATCTGCCCGCCTCCTCGAAAAGACACTCGGCCACCAGGTCGACGCCCTCCGTGCCGACGACCTTGGCACTGACCATACGGCCCGGGGCCAGGTCGGGGCTCGTACCGTCGGACGTGGTGAGGACCACCTGCCCGTCGGTCTCGGGCGCCTGGTGGGCGGCACGGCCGATCCAGCCGTCCTCCTCGTCGAAGGACTCGACGAGTACGTCCAGGGTCTCTCCGATGCGCTCCTCCGCGCGCTGCGCGGTGAGCTCCTCGGCGAGCCGGGAGAGGTGGGCGAGCCGCTCGTCGACGACGTCCTGGTCGAGCTTGTGCTCGTACGTGGCGGCCTCGGTGCCGTCCTCGTCGGAGTAGCCGAAGACGCCGATGGCGTCGAGGCGCGCGTGGGTGATGAAGCGTTCCAGCTCGGCGAAGTCCGCCTCGGTCTCGCCGGGGAAGCCGACGATGAAGTTGGACCGGGCACCGGCCGTGGGGGCCTTGGAGCGGATGGTCTCCAGGAGCTCCAGGAAGCGGTCGGTGTCGCCGAAGCGGCGCATGGCCCGCAGCACGTCCGGGGCGCTGTGCTGGAAGGACAGGTCGAAGTAGGGCACGACCTTCTCGGTCGACGTGAGGACGTCGATCAGGCCGGGGCGCATCTCGGCGGGCTGGAGGTAGCTGACGCGGACGCGCTCGATGCCGTCGACGGAGGCCAGCTCGGGCAGCAGGCCCTCCAGGAGCCGGATGTCGCCGAGGTCCTTGCCGTAGGAGGTGTTGTTCTCGGAGACCAGCATGATCTCCTTCACGCCCTGCTCGGCGAGCCAGCGCGTCTCGTTCAGCACGTCCGAGGGACGGCGGGAGACGAAGGAGCCGCGGAAGGAGGGGATGGCGCAGAAGGAGCAGCGGCGGTCGCAGCCGGAGGCCAGCTTCACGGAGGCGACGGGGCTGGTGTCCAGACGGCGCCGCAGGGGGGCGCGGGGGCCGGAGGCCGGTGCGATCCCCTCGGGGAGGTCGGCGGGGGCCTCGGCGGTGTCGCCGTGTCCCGGGAGGGCCACGGCCGCGGCGGCCTCCTGGCGCTCCACGGGCGACAGCGGCAGCAGCTTGCGCCGGTCACGCGGGGTGTGGGCCTCGACACTGCCACCGCTGAGGATGGTCTGGAGGCGGTTGGAGATGTCGGCGTAGTCGTCGAAGCCGAGGACGCCGTCGGCCTCCGGGAGGGCCTCGGCGAGCTCCTTGCCGTAGCGCTCGGCCATGCAGCCGACGGCGACGACGGCCTGGGTCTTGCCGTGGTCCTTCAGATCATTGGCTTCGAGGAGGGCGTCGACGGAGTCCTTCTTGGCGGCCTCGACGAATCCACAGGTGTTGACGACGGCGACATCCGCGTCCTCGGCGTTCTCGACGAGCTCCCAGCCGTCCGCTGCCAAGCGGCCTGCGAGCTCCTCCGAGTCCACCTCGTTACGGGCGCAGCCAAGAGTGACAAGGGCGACGGTACGGCGTTCGGGCATGGACTCAAGACTACTTCGTCCCGGCCGTTCCCCCGTCGCGCAGGGTTCACCTGCGCGACAGAGGTCACATCACGGCCGGGAGATCGCCGGACGGCGGGCCTCAGCCGGCCTCGGGGTCGCCCTTGGTGTAGCTGAGCCGCTCGACCTGGCCGGATTCGAACTTGTCGGCGAGCTTCTTGCCGTTCACGTAGAGCTCGATCGCGCCGGCGTTGCCGAGGACCAGGTCCACGCGCTCGTCGTCCTGGAAGGTCTTGGACTCGCCCTTGAGGAGGAGCCCGTCGAAGAGGAGCTTGCCGTCGTGCGCCTTGGCCGAGATCCAGCTCTTGTCGTCGATCGCGGAGAGCTTGACCGTGACCTTGTCCTGCGGGACCGCGGCGATCGCGCTCTCGGTGGGCTTGGGCGCGGCGGGCTTGGCCGGCTTCGGCTTGACCGCGGACGTCGCCTTCTCCGGGGCGGGGGCCGGGCCGCCGTCGGCCACGGTGGTCCCGTTCGTGGCGTCGTTCCCGTTGAACATCGTGAAGCCGACGAAACCGACGACGGCGACGATGGCCGCGACCATCGCGGCGGTCCAGTTGGGCCGGCGCGGCTCGGGGCGGATGCGTTCCGCCTCGAAGAGCGGGGCGGCGGGGGTGGGCGCGGGACGGCCACCGTGCTCGGCGTCGTACTGCTCGATCAGCGCGGCCGGATCGAGGCCGACGGCGCGCGCGAGGGTACGGATGTGGCCGCGGGCGTAGACGTCGCCGCCACAGCGCGAGAAGTCGTCCTCCTCGATCGCGTGCACGATCGGAATCCGGACACGGGTGGAGGCACTGACCTCTTCGACGGTGAGACCGGCGGCGATTCGGGCCTGCTGGAGAGCGCGACCGATCGAGTCCCGGTCGTCTGCCGGGAAGGTCCGGTCGTCTTCGGGGGAGTTGCCGATGGACACGAGAGCGCCTTTCGAGCGTGTAGCCACCTGCTGGACGTTCAGTCTATGGGTGGTACGAAAGGGTGGGGCAACCGGGCGGGTGCTGTTTGTACGCCATGAGGCTGGGACATCCTTCTGTCCCTCCCTCCAACTTGACGTACGGCCAGGGGAAACGGTTGCCCACCGTTCCCTTACGAGTGAGTCTCGGCCAGGTCTCGAACCGGCACCCGGCCCTGCCCCGGACCGGCACCCGCGCCGGTCGACCGGGCACCCGGCCCTGTCTCGACCGGGTACCCGACCCGGTCCTGACCGGGTACCCGGACCCGTCCTCGCTACTCCCCCGACTCCCCCCGGATCACGGCGAGCACCCCGTCCAGCTCGTCCGGCTTCACGAGCACGTCCCGCGCCTTCGACCCCTCGCTCGGTCCGACGATGTTCCGCGACTCCATCAGGTCCATCAGCCGGCCGGCCTTGGCGAAGCCCACGCGGAGCTTGCGCTGGAGCATCGAGGTGGAGCCGAACTGGGTGGAGACGACCAGTTCGGCGGCCTGGCACAGCAGGTCGAGGTCGTCGCCGATGTCCTCGTCGATCTCCTTCTTCTGCTTGGCGCCGACGGTGACGTCGTCCCGGAAGACCGGCGTCATCTGGTCCTTGCAGTGCTGCACGACGGACGCGACCTCGGCCTCGGTGACGAACGCGCCCTGCATGCGGATGGGCTTGTTCGCGCCCATCGGCAGGAAGAGGCCGTCGCCCTTGCCGATGAGTTTCTCGGCGCCGGGCTGGTCGAGGATGACCCGGCTGTCGGCGAGCGAGGAGGTGGCGAAGGCGAGCCGCGAGGGCACGTTCGCCTTGATCAGACCGGTCACGACGTCCACGGACGGCCGCTGGGTGGCGAGCACGAGGTGGATGCCGGCGGCGCGGGCCAACTGGGTGATGCGGACGATCGAGTCCTCGACGTCGCGCGGGGCGACCATCATCAGGTCGGCGAGCTCGTCGACGATCACCAGGAGGTACGGGTACGGGTTGAGCTCCCGCTCGCTGCCCGCGGGCAGTTTGATCTTGCCGTCCCGGATGGCCTGGTTGAAGTCGTCGATGTGCCGGAAGCCGAAGGCCGCCAGGTCGTCGTAGCGCAGGTCCATCTCGCGCACCACCCACTGGAGGGCCTCGGCGGCCTTCTTGGGGTTGGTGATGATCGGGGTGATCAGGTGCGGGATGCCCTCGTAGGCGGTGAGCTCGACCCGCTTGGGGTCGACGAGCACCATCCGGACGTCCTCGGGGGTCGCTCTTATCATCACCGAGGTGATGAGGCAGTTGATGCACGAGGACTTTCCGGAGCCGGTGGCACCGGCGACCAGGATGTGCGGCATCTTCGCCAGGTTGGCCATCACGTAGCCGCCCTCGACGTCCTTGCCGAGCGCGACCAGCATCGGATGGTCGTCGTCGCCGTCCGCGAGCCGCAGCACGTCGCCGAGGTTGACCATCTCGCGGTCGCTGTTCGGGATCTCGATGCCGACCGCGGACTTGCCGGGGATCGGCGAGATGATCCGCACGTCGGGCGAGGCCACGGCGTAGGCGATGTTCTTGGCCAGTGCCGTGATCTTCTCGACCTTCACGGCGGGCCCGAGCTCGACCTCGTACCGCGTGACCGTCGGGCCGCGGGTGAAGCCCGTGACGTCGGCGTCCACCTTGAACTCGGTGAAGACGTTCGTCAGCGCCGCCGCGACGGCGTCGTTGACCGCACTGCGGGTCTTGCCGGGACCGCCGCGCTCCAGGTGGTCGAGCGAGGGCAGGGAGTACGTGATGTCGCCCGCGAGCTGGAGCTGCTCGGCCCGGGGCGGCAGGTCGGTCGGCTCGGGCGCCGGCTTCGTCAGATCGGGTACGGCCCCGCCGGGGCGGCCTCCGCCGCGGGCCGGCGGCACGGGCGCGGCCTTCTCGGGAACTTCGGGAACCGACGCCGCCAGGGCCGCGTTCCGCTCGGCCGTGACGTCCTTGGTCAGGTCGGCGACGATCGGCGAGGGCGGCATCCCGTTCAGCACGGCGCCGTCGAGCGCGGCGGCGGCCGCCGCGGCCACGTCCACCGGGTCGAGGCCGGAGTCGAAGTCGACCCGCCCGGGGCTCCGGCGGGCCGAACGGCCGCGCCGCTCCAGGATCTCCGCCTCGGCGCGGTCCACGTCGTACGGCTCCGAGGGCCCGGCCGGGCGGCGCCGGACCGGCCGCGCGGGTCGCGGTGCCGCGTCCCGCCACTCCTCGTCGTACCCCTCGTGGCCCGGGTGCCCCCCGTACTCCTCGGCCTCCGCCGGGTCGTACGGGAGCTCGACGATGCCCAGCTTCGCGCCGAGCAGCCGCAGCCGCTGCGGGATCGCGTTGACCGGGGTGGCGGTGACCACGAGCAGCCCGAAGACGGTGAGCAGCACCAGCATCGGGACGGCGAGGACCTCGCCCATCATGAAGACGAGCGGCTGGGACGCGGCCCAGCCGATGAGCCCGCCGGCGTCCTGCATGGCCGCGCTGCCGTCGCCGCGCCCCGGGGAACCGCAGGCGATGTGCACCTGGCCGAGGACGCCGATGACGAGCGCGGAGAGGCCGATGCTGATCCGGCCGTTGGCCTCGGGCTTCTCCGGGTAGAGGATGAGCCGGATGCCGATCCCGCCGAGGAGCAGCGGGACGAGCAGGTCGAGCCGGCCGAAGGATCCGGTCACGAGCATCTCGACGAGGTCGCCGACCGGGCCGCGCAGGTTGGACCAGGTGCCGGCGGCGACGATCAGCGCGAGGCCGAGGAGGAGCAGCGCGAGCCCGTCCTTGCGGTGGGCGGGGTCGAGCCCCTTGGCGCCGCGCCCTATCCCCCGGAACATCGCCCCGATGCCGTGGGCGAGGCCGAGCCAGGCGCCGCGCGCGAGCCGGTAGACGCCCCCGGTCGGGGACGGCGCGGGGCGGGGCGGGGCCTTCTTCGCGGCGGTCTTCCGCGCGGGCGCGCGCTTGGCGGGTGCGGCCTTCTTGGCCGGTGCCTTCTTCGCGGGCGGCTTGGCGGGGGACTTCGCGGGCGCCGCTTTCTTCGCGGCGCCCGTCGTCCGGCCGGCGCGCGGTTTTGCGGTGCCCGCCGTGCCCTGGGAACCCTTGCCGGACGTACGTGAAGCCATGACGCCGAGGTTACCGGTGTGGACAGGGGTGTGGGGAGCGCCTGTCCGCCTCACCCGTTCGTGTCGTCCCGGCCATGGCGCGATGCTGACGCCGCATCACGGCGATTCCCGCCACGACGGAGGCGCGATGACGGTGTGTCAGCTCTGGGCGGGCAGGGTCGGCGTGGCGCCCGTACCCGGCTCCAGGGCGTCGAGCGCCCTGCGCAGCCCGGTGAGCTTGCGCTCCAGGTGCGCGGCGGTGGCGACGGCCGCCGCGTCGGCGGAGTCGTCGTCGAGCTGCTTGGACAGGGCCTCGGCCTGCTCCTCGACGGCCGCGAGCCGGGCGGAGAGCTCGGCGAGCAGTCCCGCGGACTCCTTGCCGTGACCGCCCTCGCCGCCGCCCTCCAACTGCAGCCGCAGCAGGGCGGCCTGCTCGCGCAGCTTGCAGTTCTTCATGTAGAGCTCGACGAAGACGGAGACCTTGGCGCGCAGCACCCACGGGTCGAAGGGCTTGGAGATGTAGTCGACCGCCCCGGCCGCGTACCCCCGGAAGGTGTGGTGGGGGCCGTGGTTGATGGCGGTGAGGAAGATGATCGGGATGTCCCGGGTCCGCTCGCGCCGCTTGATGTGGGCGGCGGTCTCGAAACCGTCCATGCCCGGCATCTGGACGTCGAGCAGGATGACCGCGAAGTCGTCCGTCAACAGC
The DNA here is from genome assembly GCF_055602235.1 of Streptomyces sp. NPDC037410. Classification (NCBI taxonomy): domain Bacteria; kingdom Bacillati; phylum Actinomycetota; class Actinomycetes; order Kitasatosporales; family Streptomycetaceae; genus Streptomyces; species Streptomyces sp. NPDC037410. The sequence goes on from NZ_JBVJWR010000019.1 coordinate 162,656, forward strand.
GCCTTGAGCGCTTCCTCCCCGGACGATGCCCGCACCAGCGTCTGATCGAGCGCGGAGAGAATGGCCTCCAGCGCCAGCAGATTCTCCGGCCTGTCATCGACCAGGAGGATCTTGGCCTTCTGCACCATGCCCCGTCCTCCTCGTCCCGGCAACGGCTCTCCCCGGTCCCCCGAACCGGGGGAAGCACCGGGCGCCGCCCCAGAAGACGACTCCCTAGCGCCGTCCGTCCTTGTGCCGGTCATCGTAGCCGCACCCCGCCCGTCGCCACACCCTGTCACCGCGATGTCACTGTGCACAGACGAGAAACGCGGTGGGAGACCAGAAGGTTCCCCGAATACCGCCCTCTCACACGCCTTCGGCGACAGTCCGCCGACGGTCGGGGGCGGAGCCCGGAGCTCCGCCCCCGCCCGGGCCCCGGAGTCACTCCCCCCGCATCCACTGCTCCATGACGGTCAGCAGGTGATCGGGGTCGACCGGCTTCGTCACGTAGTCCGAGGCACCGGACTCGATCGCCTTCTCCCGGTCGCCCTTCATCGCCTTCGCCGTCAGCGCGATGATCGGCAGCCCCGCGAACTGCGGCATGCGCCGGATCGCGGTCGTCGTCGCGTACCCGTCCATCTCCGGCATCATGATGTCCATCAGCACGACCGTCACGTCGTCGTGCTGCTCCAGGACCTCGATGCCCTCCCGCCCGTTCTCGGCGTAGAGCACCGCGAGCCCGTGCTGCTCCAGGACGCTGGTGAGCGCGAAGACGTTGCGGATGTCGTCGTCGACGATGAGCACCTTCTCGCCGGAGAAGTCGAAGGTACGGCGCGGCTCGGCCTCCGGCTCCTCCCGGTCCGCCGCGGGCTGGCCGGACTGCCCGGGGACCGTGCCCCGCGCCCCGGTCGCCTCCGCCGCGGCCTTCCGCCGGTGCCGGAACAGCGCCCCGGCCCCGGACCGCGCCTCCGTCCGTACGGGCGGCGGCGGGAAGTGCGGGAACGGGTGGACGGCGCCGGCCGTCCCCTCCTCGGCCCCGTGCTGCAGGTCGTCGGCGTCCTGCGCGCCCTGCCCGTATCCGCTCGACGGCAGCTCCGTCGGGCTCAGCGGCAGATAGAGCGTGAACGTCGAACCGCGGCCGGGCTCGCTCGCGGCGAAGATCTCGCCGCCGAGCAGCCGCGCGATCTCCCGGCTGATCGAGAGCCCCAGACCCGTACCGCCGTACTTCCGGCTGGTCGTGCCGTCGGCCTGCTTGAACGCCTCGAAGATGACCCGCATCTTGCTCGCCGCGATCCCGATCCCGGTGTCGGTGACCGAGAAGGCGATCAGGTCGGCCTCCGGATCGCGCAGCGAACCGGCCTCCAGGAGCTGCTCGCGGATCGACTGCGGCACGTCCGCGCCGGCCGGCCGGATCACCAGCTCCACCGCGCCCGTGTCGGTGAACTTCACCGCGTTGGACAGCAGGTTGCGCAGGACCTGGAGCAGCCGCTGCTCGTCGGTGTGGAGCGTGGCCGGCAGCTCGGGCGAGACCCGCACCGAGAAGTCGAGCCCCTTCTCCGCCGTCAGCGGGCGGAACGTCGCCTCCACGTAGTCGACGAGCTGGACGAGCGCGATACGGGTCGGCGAGACGTCCATCTTGCCCGCCTCGACCTTCGACAGGTCGAGGATGTCGTTGATCAGCTGGAGCAGGTCCGAGCCCGCGCCGTGGATGGTCTCGGCGAACTCGACCTGCTTCGGCGTCAGGTTGGTCTCGGCGTTGTCGGCGAGCAGCTTGGCGAGGATCAGCAGCGAGTTGAGCGGGGTGCGCAGCTCGTGCGACATGTTGGCGAGGAACTCCGACTTGTACCGCATGGAGACGGCGAGCTGTTCCGCCCGCTCCTCCAGGACCTGCCGGGCCTCCTCGATCTCGGTGTTCTTCACCTCGATGTCGCGGTTCTGCCGGGCGAGCAGTTCGGCCTTCTCCTCCAGCTCCAGGTTGGAGCCCTGGAGCTCCTTCTGCCGGTGCTCCAGCTCGGCCGACCGCTCCTTGAGCTGCTCGGTGAGCTCCTGCGACTGCTGGAGCAGCACCTCGGTCTTGGTGTTGACGCTGATGGTGTTGACCGTGGTCGCGATGAGCTCGGCGAGCTGGTTCAGGAAGTCCCGCTGGATCTGCGTGAACGGCTGGAAGGACGCCAGCTCGATCACACCGAGGACCTTCCCCTCGAAGAGGACCGGCAGCACGATCACATGCGCGGGCGCGGCCTCGCCGAGACCCGAGGAGATCTTCAGATAGCCCGGCGGCACGTTGACCTGGATGGTCCGCTTCTCCTCCGCCGCCGTCCCGATGAGGGTCTCCCCGGGCCGGAAGGAGGTCGGCATGGACCCGGCGGAGTAGCCGTAACTCCCGCGCATCCGCAGCTCGTACGAGCCGTTGCCCTCGCCCACGAGTTCGGCGTCGCTGTGCGCGGAGCCCGTCGGCATGGCCACGAAGAAGGCGCCGTGCTGGGCCGAGACGACCGGGGTCAGCTCGCTCATGATGAGCGAGGCCACGTCGTCCAGGTCCCGCCGGCCCTGCATGAGGCCGGAGATACGGGCCAGGTTGCCCTTGAGCCAGTCCTGCTCGTCATTGGCGAGGGTGGTGTCGCGCAGGTTGGAGATCATCGTGTTGATGTTGTCCTGGAGGGCCTGGATCTCACCGGCCGCGTCGACACCGTCGATCTTGACGTTGAGGTCGCCGCGGGTCACCGCCGTGGCGACGGCCGCGATCGCCCGCACCTGCCGGGTCAGGTTCCCGGCCATCTCGTTCACCGACTCCGTCAGGTCCCACCAGGTGCCCTCCACGTCCCGGACCCGGGCCTGGCCGCCGAGCTGACCGTCGGTGCCCACCTCGCGGGCCACGCGCGTGACCTCCTCGGCGAAGTTCGACAGCTGGTCGACCATCGTGTTGATGGTGCTCTTGAGCTGCTGGATCTCGCCCCGGGCGTCGATGTCGATCTTCTTGGTGAGGTCGCCCTTGGCGATGGCGGTGGTGACGGCGGCGATCTGGCGCACCTGACCGGTCAGGTTGTCGGCCATCGAGTTCACCGACTCGGTCAGGTCCTTCCAGGTGCCCGACACACCGGGAACCCGTGCCTGGCCGCCCAGTTCGCCCTCCGTGCCCACCTCACGGGCCACCCGGGTCACCTCGTCGGCGAACGAGGAGAGCGTCGTCACCATCGTGTTGACGGTGTCGGCGAGCTCGGCGACCTCGCCGCGCGCCTCGACCGTCACCTTCTTCGTCAGGTCGCCGTTGGCGACGGCCGCGGAGACCCGGGAGATGTTCCGCACCTGATTGGTCAGGTTGTTGGCCATCAGGTTGACGTTGTCGCTCAGGTCCTTCCAGATGCCGGTCACCCCGCGCACCCGGGCCTGGCCGCCGAGGATGCCCTCGGTGCCCACCTCGCGGGCCACCCTCGTCACCTCGTCGGCGAAGTTCGACAGCTGGTCGACCATGGTGTTGACGGTCGTGACCAGCTCCAGGATCTCGCCCCGGGCATCGACGGTGATCTTCTTCGACAGGTCGCCCATGGCCACCGCCGTCGTGACCTCGGCGATGTTCCGGACCTGGAAGGTCAGGTTGTTCGCCATGAAGTTCACCGACTGGGTGAGGTCCTTCCAGGTGCCGGAGACCCCCTGCACCTCGGCCTGACCGCCCAGCCGGCCCTCGGTGCCCACCTCACGGGCCACCCGGGTCACCTGCTCCGCGAAGTTCGAGAGCTGGTCCACCATCGTGTTGAGGGTGTTCTTCAGCTCCAGGATCTCGCCCCGCGCGTCCACGTCGATCTTCTGCGACAGGTCACCGCGCGCCACCGCGGTGGCGACCTGCGCGATGTTGCGGACCTGGGTGGTGAGGTTGCCGGCCATGCCGTTCACCGAGTCGGTCAGGTCACGCCACACACCGGCCACGCCCGGCACCTGCGCCTGACCGCCGAGCCGTCCGTCCGTGCCCACCTCACGGGCCACCCGGGTCACCTGGTCCGCGAAGGCGGAGAGCTGGTCGACCATCGTGTTGATGGTGTTCTTGAGCTCCAGGATCTCGCCCCGCGCGTCCACGTCGATCTTCTGCGACAGGTCACCGCGCGCCACGGCCGTCGTCACCTGCGCGATCTGCCGCACCTGCGAGGTCAGGTTGCCGGCCATGAAGTTCACGGAGTCCGTGAGCTCCCGCCAGCGCCCGGACACGCCGTCCACCCGCGCCTGACCGCCGAGCCGGCCCTCGGTGCCCACGTCCCGGGCCATCCGGGTCACCTGGTCCGCGAAGGACGACAGCTGCGACACCATCGTGTTGACGGTGTTCTTCAACTCCAGCATCTCGCCGGCCACGTCGACCGTGACCTTCTGCGACAGATCACCGTTGGCGACCGCCGTCGTCACCTGCGCGATGTCCCGCACCTGACCGGTCAGGTTGCGGAAGGCCGTGTTCACCGAGTCGGTGAGGTCCTTCCACGTGCCCGCCGCGCCCGGCACCTCGGCCTGCCCGCCGAGCAGACCCTCGACGCCGACCTCCCGGGCCACCCGGGTCACCTCGGAACCGAAGGCGGAGAGCTGGTCCACCATCGTGTTGACGGTGTTCTTCAGCTCCAGCATCTCGCCGGCCACGTCCACCGTGACCTTCTGCGACAGATCACCGTTGGCGACCGCCGTCGTCACCTGCGCGATGTCCCGCACCTGCGTGGTGATGTTCCGGAAGACCGTGTTGACGGAGTCCGTCAGGTCCTTCCACGTGCCCGCCGCGCCCGGCACCTGCGCCTGACCGCCGAGCAGACCCTGCGCACCGACCTCGCCCGACACCCGGGTCACCTCGTCGGCGAACGTCCGCAGCGTCTCCGTCATCTGGTTGATGGTGTCGGCGAGTTGGGCGATCTCACCGCGCGCCGAGACCCGTACCTTCTGCGACAGGTCGCCGTTCGCGACCGCCGTCGTCACCTCGGCGATGCCTCTCACCTGATTGGTGAGATTGCCCGCCATCGTGTTGACGGAATCGGTCAGGTCCTTCCACACGCCGGCGACCCCGGCCACCTCGGCCTGACCGCCGAGCTCACCCTCCGTACCCACCTCGCGCGCGACACGCGTCACCTCGGAGGAGAACGACGACAGCTGGTCCACCATCCGGTTGACGGTGTTCTTCAGCTCCAGCATCTCGCCGGCGACGTTCGCCGTGACCTTCTGCGACAGATCGCCGTCCGCGACCGCCGTCGTCACGAGCGCGATGTCCCGCACCTGGGCCGTCAGCCGGTTCGCCATGGTGTTGACCGAGTCCGTGAGGTCCTTCCACGAACCGGACACCCCGCGCACCTGCGCCTGCCCGCCCAGCTTGCCGTCCGTACCCACCTCGACGGCGACCCTCGTCACCTCGGACGCGAACACCGACAACTGGTCGACGAGATTGTTGGCGGTACGGGCGACCTTCAGGAACTCCCCGCGCAGCGGCCGCACGGTCCCGTCCGCACCCTCCGAACGCAGGTCCATCCGCTGGTCCAGATCACCCTCGGCCACCGCCGACAGGACCCGCCCCACCTCGGACACCGGCCGGGCCAGCTCGTCGACGAGCGCGTTCGCGGCCTCGATCGCCGCCGCCCACGCCCCCTCGCTGGCCCCCGCCTCCAGACGCTCGGACAGCTTGCCCTCACGGCCGACCACCCGCCGCACCCGCGACAGCTCCCCCGTCAGATGCATCTGCCGGTCCGCGACCTCGTTGAACACGGCGGTGATCTCCGCCATGACCCCGTCACCGGACACCGTGAGACGCCTGCGGAAGTTCCCGTCCCGCATCGACACCAGCGCGGCCAGCAACCGCTCCAGCGCCGCCGCGTCCACCTGGACCGTCCCCCCACGGGAACGTCCGCCCCTCGCGCGCGTGCCACTGCCTCCGCCGCGCCGCGCCGCCGTGCCAGACTCCACCGTGTCCCTCCCGAAAGGGGTCGACCGTACCGCTCCGGCTCTCGCCGTCAGCCTGCCCAGTGTTTCACCGTGACCGAACCAGGCGATAACAGTTCGGCAGCTTCACACAGCGTCCCTACCCCGAGGGACGGAATCAACGGTGACCGGCATCCGCTCGGACAGCGAAGGTAAGTAACCTGGCATCCGGCTGTCCAACCGCCCCGGTCCGCCCGGCGGGGGCGGCGTGGCGTACGCACGACCACCGGGCAGCGGGAGGGACAGACCGAGCATGGCAGAGCCGGGCGTCGAGACGCGTACGAGGAGAGCTGTGATCACCGCGCGGGCGACTGCCACCTTCGAGCCCGTCGGGCGGTCCGTCGCGGCCGCCCGCGCGTTCGTCCGGGACACCCTCCAGGGCTGGGGACACCCCGAACTCGTCGACGACGCCGTCGTCCTCACCAGCGAGCTCGTCACCAACGCCGTCATCCACGCGGGCACCTCCGCCGAAGTCCTCTGCCTCCGCTCCGACGACAGCATCCGCGTCGAGGTCGCCGACCGCTACCCCGAGCGCGAGATCCCCGTCCAGAACGGCCACACCCTCGGCAGCCCGGACCGCGAGAACGGCCGCGGCCTCCTCCTCTGCGCGGCCCTCGCCCACCGCTGGGGCGTCGACTACTCCCCCACCCGCAAGCACGTCTGGTTCCACCTCGACCTCGCCCAGCGCCCCGTCGGCACCCGCTCCGCAGGCCCCGTCCTCCCCGACGCCCTCCTGCCGGTCGCCGAGAGCCGCGTCCGCGTCGCCGTCGTCCAGATCGACCGGGGCGGCACGATCACCGCCTGGAACGAGGACGCCGAGGAACTCTTCGGCTACGACGCCGAGCTGGTCATCGGCAAACCCCTCGGCGACCTCGCCGCCTGGCCCCACACCCCCGGCATCGGCACCGGCCTCGCCGAGGCCCTCCGCCTCTCCCGCTGGGAGGGCAGCTACGGCATCCGCTGCGCCGACGGCCGCGTCATCCCCGTGTACGCCTCGCACCTGCGCGTCCGCGACACCCAGGGCGAACCCTCCACGGTCTGCCTCCTCGTACGGGAGCACGAGCGCGCCGTCCTCCAGACCCCGCAGCGCCCCGCCGTCGAACCGGGCAGCGAGAGCCGCGCCGCCACCGACCCCTTCGAGGTCTTCATCGGCTCCCCCGCCCCCGACGACCTCGACGGCCTCCTCCAGCGCACGGTCGAGCGCGCCCGCGACATGCTCGACGGCGACGCCGCCTTCCTCCTCCTCGCCACCGACGACGAGACGGAACTGGAGGTACGGGCCACCACCGGACTCCCGGCCGCCCGCCAGCGCTTCGCCCGCGTCCCCGTCGAGACCGGCGCCAGCCGCTACGGCTCCGCCCGCATGCCCGCCGTCCACGAGGACCTGGCCGCCGTCCCCGGCGCCGTCCCCCTCCTCGAAGGCACCGGCATGCGCTCGGTGGTGACGGTCCCTCTGAAGGTCGAGGGCCGCCTCACCGGCTCCCTCGGCGTGGCCGCCGAGTCCGCGAACCGCTACTCCAACGAGGAGGCCCTGCGCCTCCAGTTCGCAGCCGACCGCATCGCCCTGGCCGTCGAGTCCGCCCGCCTCGGCGAGCTGGAGCGACTGCGCCGCGGCTCCCTCAGCTTCCTCGTCGAGGCCTCCGACCTCCTGGCCGGCACGCTCGACCGCGACCAGACCCTGGCCCTCATGGCCCAGATGACGGTCCCCACCCTCGCCACCTGGTGCGCGGTCTACACGATCGCCGACCAGGCCTCCGACCCGTACCTCTCGTACGTGCTCCACGAGGACGAGGACCGCATCGACGGCCTCAAGGCCCTGCTCTCCTCCATCGCCCCGCCCGACCCGGTGCCGACCCCCGGCGCCCGCGTCTGGTCCGCCCCGGGCGAAGCCGCGCACCGCGCCGCGCTGACCGCCTCGGTCCGCGCCCTCGACCACCCCGCGAGCCCGCTGTCCTCCGGCATCGACACCACCCTGGCCACCGCGAGCGCGGTCGCCGGCGAGACGGTCGTCCTGCCGCTGGTCGCCCGCAACCGGGTCATCGGCATGCTGACCCTCGGCCGCCCCTCGGAGGACCACTTCCGCCAGGAGATCCTGGAGCTCGCCGAGGACCTCTCGCGCCGGGCCGCCCTGGCCCTCGACAACGCCCGCCTGTACTCGGAGCGCGTGGCGATCAGCCAGTCCCTCCAGCGCAGCCTCCTCCCGCCCGGCCTGCCCACCATCCCGGGCGTCGAGGTGGACGTGATCTACCGCGCGGCCGGCGAGGGCAACGAGGTCGGAGGCGACTTCTACGACCTCTTCCCGATCCGGGACGGCGCGTACGGATTCGCCATCGGCGACGTCTGCGGCACGGGCCCGGAGGCGGCCGCCGTCACCGGCCTGGCCCGGCACGCCCTGCGCCTGCTGGCCCGCGAGGGCTTCGGCGGCCCCGCCGTCCTGGAGCGGCTGAACGCGGCGATCCTCGACGAGGGCGCCCGCAGCCGCTTCCTGACCCTCCTCTACGGCGAGATGCGCCCGCAGGGTGACGGCTCGGCGATCCTCAAGGTCGTCTGCGCCGGCCACCCCCTGCCGCTGCGCCTCCGCCCGGACGGCACGGTCGAGCCCGCGGCCGAACCGCAGCCGCTCCTGGGCGTCATGGAGGACCTGGAGCTGTACGAGCAGACGATCACGCTCGACCCGGGCGACGTCCTCCTGTGCGTCACGGACGGCGTGACGGAACGCCGCGAGGGCACCCGCATGCTGGGCGACGACGGCCTGGCCGAGGTCCTCAGGACCTGTACCGGCCTGACGGCCGGCGCGGTCGCCTCCCGTGTCCTCCGCGCGGTCGAACGCTTCGCCCAGGCCCCCGCCTCCGACGACATGGCCATCCTGGCGATGCGCCTCCGCGAACCGGACCCCAGCTGACGAAGCCCGGCGCCTCCTTGAAAGGGGAGGCGCCGGCCCGCCGAAAGATGTCCTGGAAACACGAAAAGGCCCCCGCCAAGTGGCGGGGGCCTTTTCCTTTTCGGAGCCCTTTAACGGAATCGAACCGTTGACCTTCTCCTTACCATGGAGACGCTCTACCGACTGAGCTAAAAGGGCGGGTTGTTCGGCGGCGTCCTACTCTCCCACAGGGTCCCCCCTGCAGTACCATCGGCGCTGAAAGGCTTAGCTTCCGGGTTCGGAATGTAACCGGGCGT
>NZ_JBVJWR010000020.1:0-143275 GCF_055602235.1 Streptomyces sp. NPDC037410
GGCGTCTACGGGACGAGAGAGAGGACCCCTCCGGAGAAGAGAGTGAGCGAACAGCCGGGGCCGCCCCCCCCCCCCCCCCCCCCCCCCCACCCCGCCCCCCCCCCCCCCCCCCCCCCCCCCCCCCCCCCCCCCCGCCCCTCCTTCCAGTAGGTATCAGCGCGGCTCGGCTGCCGGCCAGGCTCGGGGGTAGGGCACGCGCAGCGTCTCGCGCTCCACGGAGGTGTGGTCGGCTGCGGCGTGGAGGCGGCCGTCGCGCAGGACTATGGCCCCGCTGTCGAGCATGGTCGTGACCAGTTCGGCAGCGAGGGCCGCGGGGGCCATGTCCAGGCGGCGGGCGGCGTCGGTCAGCCAGGCGCGGGCGTGGAGGTACGGCTCGACCTCGTCGGCCGGGATGCCGCCACGGATCATCAGGGCGAAGGCGAAGATGCGGCGCGCGCCGTACCAGACCGCTCCGGCCGGGTCGTCGACGAGCCGCTGGGCACGGCGCAGGGAGACGGCGAACGCGGCTTCGGGGTCGGTGGGGATCGGGCCGTGGGAGGGCAGGATCACCCGGGGGCCGAGGTCGGCCATCCGCTTGAGGGAGGCGAGCGCGGTCGTGGCCGCGTCGAGGCCGTCGAGTGCGAGGTTGACCCAGCCGACGTCGTAGTCCGACAACGCGTCACCGACGACGAGGAGCCGCTCCTCCGGCTGCCACAGGGCGAGGTGGCCCGGGGTGTGCCCGGGGGTGCGGACGACTTCCCAGTCGGCGTCCCCGAGACGGAGGATCTGCCCGTCGTCAAGGGCAAGGTCGACGGTGTACGGGGCGACGGGCTGGTCAAGGTACTCGGCGGCGCAGCAGCCGGGGTCCCGGCGGGAGATCGCCTCGGCCTCCGGGGCGCCGGCGGCGATGGCGGCACCCCGGGCCTGGAGGAGGGTGTTGCCGCCGACGTGGTCGGAGTGCCAGTGGGTGTTGACGACCAGGTCGACGGTCCCGGCGTGCGCGCGGGCCCAGGCGGCGGTCTCGTCGGCGTGGCCGACGAAGCCGGTGTCGACCAGGACCGGTCGCTGCCCGGGCAGCAGGAGGGTGTTGGCGTCGGGGAAGGGGCGCTGCCACCACGTGAGCCAGGACGGCAGGGCCGGAGGGGACGGCTGGGGGCTCACTTGGCAGTCCTGTTCACGCGGATGAGGGTCTGCTGCCCGTTGGCAACAAGCTCTCGGGCGCCGTCGGCCTGAACGCCGTAGACCTCCAGCTGGCAGACGGTCAGGGTGCGCCCGGCCTTGAGGACGGTTCCGATCGCTTCGAGGTGATCGCCGGCGGCGGGCGCAAGCAGGTTGATCTTGTACTCGACGGTGAGGACCTCGGAGTCCTCGTCGAACAGGGTGAGTGCCGCGTACCCGCCGGCACTGTCGGCGATGGCGCTGGTGGCACCGGCATGGATGTAGCCGTGCTGCTGGGTCACCTCGGGGCGGGCCGGGAGCACGATGTGCGCGCGGCCGGGCCCGATGTGAGTGAGTCGCGCGCCGAGGTGGGACATCAGGCCCTGCAGGTCGAAGCTGTCCTGGACGCGCTTCTGCACCGCGGGGCTCGCCTGTTCGTGCTGCATCCGGTCTTCCACGTGCGTGCTCTCCTTCGGGTGCGTGTCGGGTGGAGCGGGGCGGGTTCCTCAGCCGGCCAGGCGTTCCACCAGCAGGAAGGCGCCAATGGCGATCATCATGGCACCGCTGATCCGGGTGACGAGCCGGGCGGCCGAGGGCCGGGTGCTCAGGACCGTGCGGGCCAGGACGCCGACGGCGAGGTAGACGACGGTGCACGCGGTCAGGTGCACCGTGCTGAGCAGCCCGGTCTGCGCGGCCACCGGCCAGTCCGTGGCCGGGTCGATGAACTGCGGGAACAGCGAGAAGTACAGCAGCAGCGCCTTCGGGTTCAGGCCGCTGATCCCGGCCCCCTTGAGCATGACCTGCAGCCGGGAGGCGCCTGCGCTGTCTCCTGCTACCGCCGGAACGGCCGGCTGGCGCAAGACGCCCCAGCCCAGCCACAGCAGGTAACCGGCACCCGCCACGGTCAGGGCGGTGAGCGCGGCCGGGGAGCTCGCCACGATCACCGCCAGGCCCGCCACGGCCACCAGCGCATAGGCCAAGTGACCGGCGATCAGCCCGGTGACAGCCGGGACGACCGAGCGCCCCCGCAGTCCGGCGGAGATCGCGTAGGCCCAGTCCGCGCCCGGAGTGAACACCAGCAGCAGGTCCACGGCCAAGAAGGCGGCCAGCGTCGTCGTGTCCATCGATCATTCCCTCTCGCATTCCTTGCTCTAGAGGGAAGGGTAGGCCGGATAATCACGAAGGTGTTTGCGTTGTTACCCCATGATCGCGCAATCTGGGGGAGAATCTTCTCCATGGATGCCTTGGATCGGAAGATTCTTACTGAGCTGCAGCTCGACGGCCGTCTGACGGTCACCGAGCTGGCCGCCCGCGTGCAGCTCAGCGTCTCGCCCTGCCACCGCCGGCTGCGCGACCTCGAACGCGAGGGCGCCATCCGCGGCTACCACGCCGTCGTCGACCCGACGGCCGTTGGCCTGAACTTCGAGGCCCTCGTCTTCGCCACCCTGCGCTGGGAGACCCCCGACACCGTCACCGCTTTCGAGGAGGCCGTGGCCGCCGTCCCGCACGTCATCCAGGCGCAGCGCCTGTTCGGCGAGCCCGACTACCTCCTGCGGGTCGCGACCGCGGACCTGGCCTCGTTCCAGGAGCTGTACGACCAGCAGCTCGCCCGGCTCCCCGGGGTCCAGCGCCTGACCTCTACCCTCGTCATGAAGAACGTCGTCCAGGACAGACCACTGCCCGAATAGCCGCACCGCCGAGTCCCGGGCATCCTTCCTGTCGTCAAGCGATGGCACCCTCAAGTGATCAACGCACCACCCCACGGATGATCATGTGATCATGGAGGTACAGGTGCGTGACTACGGGTTTTCGCTGGCGCAGCAGGATGAGATCTGGTGACGCTGGCGCGAGGGGCAGTCGTTCAGCTTGATCGGGCGGGCACTCGGGGCACCGATGCAGAGCGCCCGCCGGTTCCTGCATCAGAGCGGTGGCGTCCGCGTCACCCCGCAGCAGCGATCGGAGCGGCATCTGAGCGGCAGCGAGCGCGAAGAGATATCCCGTGGCATCGCCGCCGGGGAGTCTGCCCGGCAGCTGGCCAGACGGCTGGGCAGATCGCCTTCGACTGTCTCCCGCGAGCTGCTGAACTACGCGTGGCCGGGCGACATCCGTGCACATCTCCGAGATGTTCCGCCTCGTCCGCGGCACCGGCCACATCTTCGACGTGCTCGACGTCCTCCATCGCGACCAGGTTGCCCTGCGCATTCACGACGGCGCGTTCTCCGCGATGGACCTCACCGCCCGCCACCCGCGCACCGGCGAGCTGCTGTCCACTGTGAAGTTCATGGTGCAGACCCTCGCCGCCGCCGGCGAATTCCAGCGCGACCTCCAGCGGGAACTGACCTACGACGGACTGCGGGCCGCCGAAGCCAAGGGCAGCAAGGGCGGACGCCGTCCCGCCGTGGCGGCCGACAAGACCGACGACGTACGCGCCGCGTACCTGGAGGGCCGGTCCATCGCCGCCCTCGCACGCGACCACGGCGTCAGCCACGGCGCGATCCGCACCGCCGTCGCCGACCTCCTGCCCGAGCACACGGCCGGCGAGCCGGAAGTCCCGGCCCCGGAGCTGCCGGTCGTCCTCGACATGCCGGGCAAGGTCGCCGACTTCCTCCGCACCGCCGACCTGGAGCCCGCCGAGCGGGCCGCGCTCGACCAGGGCGTCACCGTACGGCGCGGCCAGGGCACCCTGCGCATCAGCGCCGTCCCTGCCGTGCACCGCCGGCTTCTCGCCGCTGCCAGCCGCTCGACGGCGTCCAGGGCACCCCCGCGGTCCCGGCCCAGCGCAAGGCCCGCCGCGAGTACGAGAACCGGGTCAGCACACTTGCACCGCCCGGACCATGATCGTTCTCAGCGCCAACGGCTGTACCGATGTTCCCGAGGCCGGTGACCTGCGCTGTACCCAAGTGCCAACTATCTCTCTGATTCTGCTCCTTCGGTCGCTGACGCTGCTTGGCATCAGTGCAGGTCACGAACTTCACCTGGTGCCACGTAGGAATCTTGGTCACACCGCGGCTCAGACGGGCGGGATCAGGTCGCTTTCGCTGATGGTGTAGGTCAGCGGGGGGTAGGCGAAGTCCGTCTCGTGGTTCTCGCGGCGCCGCAGTCGGTAGAACTCGCTCCTCTGTTCGTCGTCGGCCGGCATGAGGCGCGCACCCTGCGGGAGGTATGCGTGTCCGTCGCGAAAGCGGACGACGGTCTTCGACGTTCGGAACGTGACACCCAGCCAGGGGTTGTCCGCCGTCTCCGTCCGGGCGGGCGCGGCCCACACGATTTTGTGCTTGAGGCGCCGATTCGAGGCGACGGAGAACGCGACGACGCCGTTGTGGGTGAGGGGGATCTCGAACTTCTCGGGATCGGCCCCCTTCGATTCGAAGATGAGCTTTCTTGTCGGGCTCGCTTCGGGATGCTCGTAGCAGGAGAAGACGGCGATGAACGAGTCGTCGGCCAGGTCGAGGGCCTGGTCGGAATGGCTGCCCATGGTTTTGTAGGCGTCCGTGTAGCTCTCGATGAGGGCGTTGTCGAAGCCGACCGGGAGCGCCGCGCGTTCTTGGATCTGGTGCGCCAGACGTTCGTGCACCGCGCCGAAACGCTGCGTCGGGTTGCCGTATCGAGTCGTGGTGCGGACGAGAGGCGCGCCACCCGCCTCGCCGACCCTTGTGAGCGTCGCGCCTCGCCGGCCTTTGCCCAGGTCTTCCCAGCGAAGGGACGCGGACAGCTCCGCGAAGAGGTTCTCCTCGGTCGGCAGAGCGTACGAGAGGATCTCGTCCGAGATCCTAGGCTCGGGGGGCAACGTAGTCTCCCGTGTTCATGCTGAAGAGGAACCTGTCGCCGTAGTCGATGAAGGACGTGGTCCTGTTCTCCTCGGCGTACAGCTTGCGCAGCTCGTCCATGCCGTCCGGTGTGGGTGGTTCCAGCTTCACCAGATCCCCGGCCCTCTTGAGGAACGTCTCGCCGTTCATGTGAACGGCTTCCGTGCTCGAACAGCGCACCACGTATCCCAGGCGGGTCGGAAGCAGCGCGGCGTCCAGCGTCGAGGGGCGGACCTCGTGCGTGTACAGGCGGTTGGTGGACAGCGGCATGAAGAACACGGAGCCGGGGTGGAGAGTCACGCTGAACTGCGCGGGGAGCGCCACCCCGTCGTGTTCTGCGGTCGGGTCCTTGAGGTGGAAGCGCAGTCGGGTCAGCCCGCTGACACCCTTCACGCCGTAGTCGAAGACGTCGTCGGCCAGGGGCTCAAGACCGTCGAGCCGGTCGTAGAAGGTGCAGAAGGCCATGATGCCGTTGACGGGCATGTCCTTGGTCTTGTCCGCATGGGCCGAGATCTTGGCCTTGGACTGCTTGCGCCCGGCCGTGGCAAGGGTGTTGTGGTACGTCTGGGCGAGGACGTGATTGAGCGGCGCCTGGTTCCGGAAGACGGAGGCGGCCTCGCGGTTCAGGGCGTCGACGATATGCGTGTCGGTCGGTCCGAAACCCTCGGTCGGCCCCGAGAGATTCGTCGAGCACCGGAGCAGGCGGAAGTGCAGGTCGTCACCGTGTCGCGTGACGGGCGTCAGGTAGATTCCGCTGCGATGCGCCGTTCCGGGCTTGGTGGACTCCGTCAGGGACTGGAACTCGTGCTCCGCACGGATCCGTTCGAAGTGATCGGCGCCGGGCCCGAAGAACCGGCGGTAGTACACGCCGACGCCGTGGACGCGGAGCGGGACCCGGCCGAGGCCGACGAGCGTCCAGGACGCGTCGAGGTCCTCGTGGTGGCCGTGCGACAGCTCCCGGATGACGAACACCCGGGCGGCCGCGTCGAGCCGGCGGCCGTCGATCCCGGAGATGTCGCCGCACAGGTAGACGGTCTTCCGTGCCAGGCCGAGCACACCGGAGGCGAGGTCCTCCGGCGTGATCACGGACCCGAAGAAGTCCTTGATCAGGCCGTCGTCCTTCAGCGTCGACGGCGCGACCAGGAGGGTGCTCGCGTCCTCGATACGGGCTTCTGCCGTGGTCACAGTCCTCGTCACCGTCCTCGTGTTCAGCGGTACTCGCAGAGGTAGGCGGTGTCCACCGCCA
Organism: Streptomyces sp. NPDC037410; assembly: GCF_055602235.1. Classification (NCBI taxonomy): domain Bacteria; kingdom Bacillati; phylum Actinomycetota; class Actinomycetes; order Kitasatosporales; family Streptomycetaceae; genus Streptomyces; species Streptomyces sp. NPDC037410. The sequence continues at coordinate 6,190 of NZ_JBVJWR010000020.1, forward strand.
CCTTGAGCTGGAACCGGCTCTCGCCGGGCACCTTGAAGTGGGACCCGGCGGCGTACGTCTCCCACGCGTCGGCGCCGGGCAGCCTGACCGTCAGGGCGCCGCTGACCACGTGCATGACCTCCGGCGCCGCGGTGCCGAACTCGTACTCCCCGGGAGCCATCACGCCGATGGTCGCCGGGCCCTCCTCCTGGGTGAACGCGATCGACTTGACCGTGCCGTCGAAGTACTCGTTGACCGTGAACATGGGCGTCCTCGTGTGAGTGGGGCGGATGGGGTGGCCGGGGCATCTCGTGTACCGGCCACGGGTAGGGGAACCTTAACGGCGCGGGAGCGGTCGCCCGGTCGCCCGCCCGGTTCATCTCACGTGCTGGACGGAGCCGTTCGCCCGGACGGTCAGGTCGTCGGGCGGCCGCCGAAGGACCAGTCGTGGACCTCGATGCCGGCGTACCGGTCGGGCGTCCGCAGGACGGCCGCGGCCGTCGCCGCGTCCGCGGCGCGCACCAGCGCCGCCGTGCCCACCCAGGTGGTGCCGTCGTCCGACAGCAGGGGGCCGTACGCGATCAGGTCCTCCCGGTCCGTCGGGGCAGCCGGCGGGGTGAGGTCGACGGGCTCGCCCTCCCCGAGGCCCAGGACCAGGTAGCGGTCGCCGCCCTCGCGCCCTCCGGGGAACTCCCACATCGTCCGCCCCAGCGTGTTGCGCCACCGCCGCAGCAGGACGTCCCGGTACACACCGGCCTGGTAGTTCGGCTCGTCGAAGGCGAACGCCCGGGCCGCGGCGGCGTCGGGAAGGTCGACGATGTGCACGCTCCCGGTGCACTTCTGGCCCGCCGCGTCGAAGGTCGGCCCGCGTGCGATCAGCTGCTTCGCGAAGCCGTCCATGTACGCCCAGTGCGCCTCCAGGAGGGCCTCCCGCAGAGGCATGGACGCGGACCGGTCGCGGTGGTAGCAGAGGAATTCCATGGGGCCAGGATGTGGCGCCGGGAGTGGTCACGTCGAGGGATCAAGGCGCGCGTCACGGCTCGCGAGGTGGACCCGTCCAGGAGCGGCCGTGGTCCGCCGCGTACGCCCTGAACACCTCGTCGGGCGTCCCGCCCGTGCGCAGGAAGCGCTCGTCGAGGACGGTGGCCAGGTCGTCGAGTGCCGTGCGCAGGACCGACGCCGAGAGCCGGACGTCCGGATGGCGGGCCCGCTCGGCCCGCTCCGCCAGGCCCACGGCGTCGCGGAGCCGGGCTGCCAGGGAGATGTTCTCCTGACCGTCGTAGAAGTAGTACGACTCGGCGTACTGCAGGAAGTCGACGGTGACCGTCGCGAACGCGGAGGCCAGGCCGTCCAGGAGCGCGGCACCCCCGTCGGAGTCGAGGACCTCGACCGTGAGCCGGCTGCGGCCCAGATGGGACAGGCGCAGTGCGAGCGCCCGGCGGCGGGCGAGGGCCGGATAGATGCCCAGGACCCAGGCGACGGTCGCCGACAGCAGGGCGAAGCCCACCAGGGCCTCCACCGGGGCGAGGATGCGCAGCCACTCCGAGGTCGGCGCGATGTCACCGAGCCCGAGGGTGGCCAGAGTGACCAGCGAGACGTACAGCGCGTCGACCGGGCCCGCGTGCTCGCCGGGGGTGAGCCCCGGGGCGTACGAGAAGTCGTCCGGCATGTGGGGCCAGTAGATGAGCCCCCAGCCGACGGCGATGACGAACGCCCAGACGGTGACGACCGTCATCATGCCCACCGGCCCCGCCAGACCCACGGGCCGCCACCCCGGTCCGCGATGGGCCGAGAGCCGCCAGACGCCCCGCATCACCAGGCGGCTCAGGCCGCCGTGCCGGGTCGGGTGCCAGATGGTGTGGAAGACGTCCCGCAGGATGAACAGGATCAGCCCCGCTCCCGCGAGGACGGGCAGCCACGTCATCCCGGCACCGTCCGCCCCGCGCAGGTCCGCGCGGGCGGACCGAGAAGCTTGCTGGCCATGCTTCGAGGATGCGCGGCCGGGCGCCGCCCTGCACGGGGACGGCGGCCGCCCGCCCGATCCCGGCCTGTGCCAGCATGGCCGGATGTCGAACGAGGCGCGTCTCGAACCCTGCGGACCGACCCTGGTGGTGCCCCTCGGCGTGGAGCACGCCGATGCGGTCCTCGCCATCTACCAGGCCGGGGTCGACGAGGGGAACGCCACCTTCGAGACCGCCGCCCCCGGCTGGGAGCGGTTCGACGCGGCCAGACTGCCCGAGCACCGCTTCGCCGCCGTCGACGGGACGGGACAAGTCCTCGGCTGGGTCGCCGTCAGCAAGGTCTCCGAGCGGAGCGCGTACGCCGGTGTCGTCGAGCACTCGGTGTACGTGCACCCCGACGCCCGCGGCCGGGGCGTCGCCTCCGCGCTCCTCGACGCGCTCGTCGCGTCCACCGAGGCGGCCGGGATCTGGACCATCCAGTCCGGCACCTTCCCCGAGAACGCCGCCAGCCTCGCCGTCCACGCCCGCGCCGGCTTCCGTGTCATCGGCACCCGCGAGCGCATCGGCCGGCATCACGGCGTCTGGCGCGACACGGTCCTCGTCGAGCGCCGCAGCCGCCGCGTCGACTGACCGGCGGGACGCCCGAGGCCACGGCCGATCCCGCGTCAGGCACCCAGCGTGCGTGCGAGGAGGGCGCGCCCGCGTCAGGCACCCAGCGTGCGTCTGAGGAGGGTGCCTCGGCGTCAGGCACCCAGCGCGCGTGCCAGGAGGGCGCGCCGGCTGTGCGTGGACGTCTTCGCGAAGACGGACTTCAGGTGGTCCTGGACCGTGTGCGCGGACAGGGCCATCGCCCCGGCCACCTCCCGGCTGTCGGCCCCCTCCGCGAGGTGGCCGAGCAGCTCCGTCTCGCGCGCGCTCAGACCGCCTACGTCGTCGTCGACCTGTCCTTCGCCACCGCCGACCGGGCCGAGGACTTCCTCGGATTCCTCCGCACGCGCGTGTGGACCAGCCCCGCGCAGGCCCCGGCCCTCGCCGGTGCGCCGCTGACGCGCGTTCTGACCGTCGAAGAGGACCGGTCCTGACCGGTTCCCCGGGGGCGGTTCCGGCGTAGCCTGAGCGCCATGAGGCAGGATGCCGACCCCGGGCTCTTCGGTCCCCGCTCCGTGACCTGGCAGCTGCACAGCGACCCGGTGATGTGGATCGCCGGCGTCCGGGCCCTCTGGCTCCAGGCCCTGCACCCCGTCGCCGTCCGCGGCATCATGATCAACAGCAGTTTCCGGGAGGACCCCTGGGGCCGGCTGATGCGCACCGCGAACTTCGTCGGGACCCTCAGCTACGGGACCACCGAGGCCGCCGAGGCGGCCGGCGCCCGCGTCCGGCGGATCCACCGACTGCTCGGCGTGGACGACCCCGAACTGCTGCTCTGGGTCCACTGCGCCGAGACCGACTCGTACCTCTCCGTCGCCCGCCGCTCCGGGATCCCGCTCACCGATGCCGACGCCGACCGGTACGTCGACGAGCACCGCACCTCGGCCCGGCTCGTCGGCCTCGACCCCGACACCGTCCCGGCGTCCACCGCCGGGCTCGCCGCCTACTTCGAGGCGATGCGCCCCGGCCTTGAGGCAGGCCCCGACGCCCGGACCGTCGCCGACTTCCTCCGCCGCCCGCCGGTCAAACCCGCCCTGGTACCGGCGCGCGAGGTGATCTGGCGGCGCGTCACCGCGCTCGCGTACGACACCCTGCCCCCCTACACCCACGCCCTCTACGGCCATCCCGCCCCGCCCCCGGAGACCGTCACCCGCCGGCTCGTCACGACCGCCGGCCTCCTGCGCCGCATCCCGGCCCGTCTGCGCTGGCGGCTGCCGCCCCGGCACATCCTGCGCGCCGTGGACCGGCTCGGCCCGGAGACCCGCCCCGATCCGTACGCGTACCCCGCCCCGTATTCACTGTCCGACCCGGCGGCCATACTGGAGGAGCCGAGGAGGCAGTACGGAATCGACGGGGGCGGCAGCACACGATGGGGGACTCCAGACTGATCCAGGGCCGGTACCGCCTGCACGAGGTCATCGGTCGCGGAGGCATGGGCGAGGTGTGGCGCGCCACCGACGAGGCGCTGGGGCGCGGCGTCGCCGTGAAGTGCCTCAAACCGCTCGGTCCGCAGCAGGACCCGCAGGTCCTCGCCGTGGTGCGCGAGCGCTTCCGCCGCGAGGCCCGGGTGGCGGCCGCGCTCCAGCACCGGGGCATCACCGTCGTGCACGACTTCGGCGAGTACGAGGGCGTGCTGTTCCTCGTCATGGAGCTCCTGGAGGGACGCAACCTCAGCCAGCTCCTCGTCTCCCACGACCAGCAGCCGCTGCCCGTCCAGGACGTCGTCGAGATCGCCGACCAGGTCGCCGACGCCCTCGCGTACACGCACCGGCAGGGGATCGTGCACCGCGACCTCAAGCCCGCGAACATCATGCGGCTGCACGACGGCACGGTGAAGATCTGCGACTTCGGGATAGCGCGACTCGGCACCGACATGGGCTTCACCTCCAAGCTCACCGGGACCGGCATCGCCATGGGGACGCCCCACTACATGTCCCCGGAGCAGATCGGGGGCGGCGGCGAGATCGACCACCGCAGCGACCTCTACTCACTGGGCTGCGTGCTGTACGAGCTGTCCACCGGCGCCCCGCCGTTCGACCTGGGCGACTCCTGGGCCATCCTCATCGGCCACCGGGACACGGTGCCGACCCCGCCGCGCGCGATCCGCGCCGAGCTGCCCGACTACTTCGACCGCATCGTCGTCGACCTGCTCGCCAAGGTCCCCGAGGAGCGGCCGTCCGACGCGGGCGACCTGCGCCGCCGGATCGTATCGGGCCGCTTCGGCACCGCCGCGTTCCCGCCGCCGGCCGAGGCGCCCGCGCCCCCCGCCCTGCCGCTGACCGTCCCCATGCCCGTCCCGCCCCCCGAGGAGCCGGCCCCGGCGCCCGCGTGGGTCCGGGGGATGACCGGCGGGCACCGCCCGGGAGCCGTCACCGGACCGCGGCCGGCCGCCCAGGACCCCGCCGCGGCCGTCCTCACCACCGAGTGGACCACCGCCGCGCCCGACACCGCCGCGCCCGACACCACCCCGCAGTCCGCCTCCGAGCCCCCGGCGGAGCTGGTCGCGGTGCTCGCCGGCCGGTTCCGCGCCGGGATGGGCCTCGGCAGGCTCGGCCGCTGGGACGAGGCCGAGTCCGTGCACCGGTCCGTCGCCCGGGACCGCGCCCGCACCCTCGGCGAGGACCATCCCGAAACCCTGACCAGCCACTACGAGGTCGGCTTCGCGCTCGCCCGGCTCGACCGCCCCGCCGACGCGCTGCACGTCTTCGGCAAGGTCGCCGAGGCCCGCGCCCGCGTCCTCGGCGCCGACCACCCCGACACCCTCGCCGCGCGACAGGAGCGGGCCTACGCCCTGGGCCGCCTGGGACGGCACCCCGAGGCGTACGAGGTGTACGGCGAGGTGCTCGCCGCCCGCGAGCGCACCGTCGGCCCCGACCACCCCGACACCCTGCGCTGCCGCCACAACATGGCGTTCACCCTCGGCCGCCTCGGCCGCCTGGAGGAGTCGTACCGCACCGCCCACGAGGTCGCCGAGGCCCGCGCAAGGCTCCTCGGCGCGGCACACCCCGACACGCTCATGACCCGCCACGAGGTGGCGTACACCCTCACCCGCCTCGGACGCGGGCAGGAGGCGCTCGCCCAGTACCGCGCGGTCGCCGACGCGCGGGCCGGCGCCCTCGGCCCCGACCACCCGGACACCCTCGCGGCCCGCTACGAGACCGGCGTCTGCCTCGGCCGGCTCGGCCAGGCCGCCGACGCCCTCGACCTCTGCCGCGAGCTCGTCGCCGCCCGCACCCGCGCCCAGGGCGCCGACGGTCCCGAGACGCTGCGCGCCCGCCAGGCCCTCGCCGTCAACCTCGGCCGCCTCGAACGCTGGACGGAGGCGCTCGCCGAATCCCAGGCCGTGCACGCCGACCGCGAGCGGGTCCTCGGCGCCGACCATCCGGACACGCTCACCAGCCGCTGGGAGACGGCCGTCGCCCTCGGCCGGCTCGACCGCTGGGAGGAGGCGCGGGAGTGCCACCGGGCGATCGCCGCCACCCGCACCCGGCTCCTCGGCCCCGCGCACCCCGACACCCTCGCCGCCCTCGACGACGAGGCCCACTGCCTGGAGCGCCTCGGCCGCGACGCCGAAGCGGCCGCCCTCCTCCTGAAGGCGGCGACCCCGCCGGGGGCGTGACGGGGAGTCGGGGGCGTGAGGGACGGTCGCGTGCTCGGCCTTCGGCCGTGGGGCGCGGCGCAGGAAGACGGGCGGGGGCGGGTGGTCCCGGGTGCGGTCAGCCGTGCCGCGTGAGTTCCTTCGGGCCGTACGGGGCCGCCGCCGCGCCCGTCGCCAGTCACTGCATGATCATGACGGTTCAGGGCGCACGACGGCGGGGTTCCCCCGGCCCGCGGGTGCGTGTGAGCATGAGCCATGACTGCCCCTGATCCACTCCGCGACGCCCCGGCCCCCGCCTGCTCGTACGACGCCGTCATCGTCGGAGGCGGGCACAACGGGCTGGTCGCCGCCGCCTATCTGGCCCGCGCCGGACGCTCCGTCCTCGTCCTGGAGCGGCTCGGGTCCACCGGCGGGGCGGCCGTGTCGACGCGCCCGTTCGCCGGGGTCGACGCCCGCCTCTCCCGGTACTCGTACCTCGTCTCGCTCCTGCCCGACAAGATCGTGCGGGACCTGGGGCTGCGGTTCGCCGTGCGGAAGCGGTCCGTCTCCTCGTACACCCCGAAGGGCGACGGCGGCCTCCTCGTCGGCGGCGGACCCGACCGCACCCGGGCCTCCTTCGCCGCGCTCACCGGCTCCGACCGCGCGTACGAGGCCTGGCAGGCCTTCTACGCCCGCACCGGCGAGGCCGCCCGCCGGATCTTCCCCACCCTCACCGAACCCCTCCCCACCCGCGAGGGGCTGCGCGCCCGCGTCGACGACGCCGACACCTGGCGGATGCTCTTCGAGGAACCCCTCGGCGTCGCCGTCGAGCGGAGCTTCGCCGACGACCTCGTCCGGGGCGTGGTCCTCACCGACGCGCTCATCGGCACGTTCGCCGACGCCCACGACCCCACCCTCCTGCAGAACCGCTGCTTCCTTTACCACGTCATCGGCGGCGGCACCGGCGACTGGGACGTGCCCGTCGGCGGCATGGGCGCCCTCACCGACGCGCTCGCGGACGCGGCCCGCGCCGCCGGGGCCCGCATCCTCACCGGCCACGAGGCCACCCGGATCGAGACCGACGGGCAGCGCGCCGCGATCACCTACCGCACCGCCGACGGCGAGGGCACCGTCGAGGCCGGCCGGGTCCTCGTCAACGCCTCGCCGCAGGAGCTCGCCGCCCTGGTCGGCGAGGCGCCCCCGCCCGCCCCGGAGGGCGCCCAGCTCAAGGTCAACATGCTGCTCACCCGGCTGCCGAGGCTCCGCGACCGCTCCGTCGACCCGCGCGAGGCCTTCGCCGGCACCTTCCACATCGCCGAGGGGTACGGACAGCTGGCCACCGCCCACGCCGAGGCCGCCGCCGGGCGCCTGCCCTCCGCCCCGCCGTCCGAGATCTACTGCCACTCGCTCACCGACCCGACGATCCTCGGCCCGGAACTCGCCGCCTCGGGCCACCAGACGCTGACCCTGTTCGGCCTGCACACCCCCGCCCGGCTGTTCGCCGCCGACAACGACGGCACGCGCGCGCAGCTCCTCAAGGCGACCCTCGCCCAGCTCGACGCCCACCTGGACGAGCCGATCGCCGACTGCCTCGCCCTCGACGCGGAGGGCCGCCCCTGCATCGAGGCGAAGACACCGCTGGACCTCGAACGCGAACTGCGGCTGCCCGGCGGCCACATCTTCCACCGCGACCTCTCCTTCCCGTACGGGGACGAGGGCACCGGCCGCTGGGGAGTCGAGACCCGGTACGCCAACGTCCTCCTGTGCGGCGCGGGCGCGATCCGCGGCGGGGGAGTGAGCGGCATCCCCGGCCACAACGCGGCGATGGCGGCGCTGGGGCGCTGAACGGACGCCGACGGGGCCTCGCGGCGGGACCGCCTCCTTCGGTGGTCTCTCCGTTCGGCCCCGTTGACGTCGCCCCCTCCCCGCCTGGGGTGTGAAGCTGATCTGCGAGGGCGGTTAAGAAATCCTCGATGGACCTGGGGCCTCGCGTACGGAAGATTCTCTTCCAGGGATCTTGGGCGCACAGTCGTGCCCGCACCCTCACATCACAGGACACGCACGTCGGGAGCCGTTGCATTGAAGGCGCTGGTCAAGCTGAACGCGGAGCCGGGACTCTGGCTCACGGACGTGCCCGAGCCGGAGACGGGTCCCGGCGACGTCCTCATCAAGGTCAAGCGGACCGGTATCTGCGGGACCGACCTGCACATCCGCTCCTGGGACGGCTGGGCGCAGAAGACGATCGCCACCCCGATGACGATCGGCCACGAGTTCGTCGGCGAGGTCGCCTCGGTCGGCCGTGACGTCGTCGACATCAACGTCGGCGACCTGGTCAGCGGCGAGGGCCACCTCGTCTGCGGCAAGTGCCGCAACTGCCTGGCCGGCCGCCGCCACCTCTGCCGCGCCACCGTCGGCCTCGGCGTCGGGCGCGACGGCGCCTTCGCCGAGTACGTGGCGCTGCCCGCCTCCAACGTGTGGGTCCACCGGGTCCCCGTCGACCTCGACGTCGCCGCGATCTTCGACCCCTTCGGCAACGCCGTGCACACGGCCCTCTCCTTCCCGCTCGTCGGCGAGGACGTCCTCGTCACCGGCGCCGGCCCGATCGGCATCATGGCCGCCGCCGTCGCCAAGCACGCCGGCGCCCGCCACGTCGTCATCACCGACGTCAGCGAGGAGCGCCTGGCCCTGGCGCGCAAGGCGGGCGTCTCGCTCGCGCTCAACGTCGCCGAGCAGACCATCGCCGACGGCCAGCGCACCCTCGGGCTCAAGGAGGGCTTCGACGTCGGCCTGGAGATGTCCGGCAACCCGCACGCGATGCGCGACATGATCGCCAACATGACCCACGGCGGCAAGATCGCCATGCTCGGCCTGCCCGCCGAGGACTTCGCCGTCGACTGGGCGAAGATCGTCACCTCCATGATCACGGTCAAGGGCATCTACGGCCGCGAGATGTTCGAGACCTGGTACGCGATGTCGGTGCTCCTGGAAGGCGGCCTGGACCTCAGCCCGGTCATCACCGGCCGCTACGACCACACCGACTTCGAGGCCGCCTTCGACGACGCGGCCTCCGGCAAGAGCGGCAAGATCATCCTCGACTGGACCACGGGAGCCTGACCCATGTTCGATTCCGTACGCGACTCCGTCCGCGCCACCCTCGAAGAGATCGAGCAGGCCGGACTGCACAAGCCCGAGCGGGTCATCGGCACCCCCCAGTCCGCGACCGTCGAGGTCACCTCGGGAGGCCGCCCCGGCGAAGTGCTCAACTTCTGCGCCAACAACTACCTGGGCCTCGCCGACAACCCCGAGATCATCGCCGCCGCCCACGAGGCGCTGGACCGCTGGGGCTACGGCATGGCCTCGGTCCGCTTCATCTGCGGCACGCAGGAGGTGCACAAGGAGCTGGAGGCCCGCATCTCGGCCTTCCTCGGCCAGGAGGACACGATCCTCTACTCCTCCTGCTTCGACGCCAACGGCGGCGTCTTCGAGACGATCCTCGGCGCCGAGGACGCGGTCATCTCCGACGCCCTCAACCACGCCTCGATCATCGACGGCATCCGCCTCTCCAAGGCCCGCCGCTTCCGCTACGCCAACCGCGACATGGCCGACCTGGAGCAGCAGCTCAAGGAGGCCACGGACGGCGGCGCCCGGCGCAAGCTGATCGTCACCGACGGCGTCTTCTCCATGGACGGCTACGTCGCCCCGCTCGACGAGATCTGCGACCTGGCCGAGCGCTACGACGCCATGGTGATGGTCGACGACTCGCACGCCGTCGGCTTCGTCGGCCCCGGCGGCCGCGGCACCCCCGAGCTGCACGGCGTCATGGACCGCGTCGACATCATCACCGGCACCCTCGGCAAGGCCCTCGGCGGCGCCTCCGGCGGCTACGTCGCCGCCCGCGCCGAGATCGTCGCCCTGCTGCGCCAGCGCTCCCGCCCGTACCTCTTCTCGAACACCCTCGCCCCGGTCATCGCCGCCGCCTCCCTCAAGGTCCTCGACCTCCTGGAGTCCGCCGGCGACCTGCGCGAGCACCTCAACGCCAACACGGCGCTGTTCCGCTCCCGCATGACCGAGGAGGGCTTCGACATCCTCCCCGGCGACCACGCCATCGCCCCCGTCATGATCGGCGACGCCGCCGAGGCCGGCCGGATGGCCGAGCTGCTCCTGGAGCGCGGCGTGTACGTGATCGGCTTCTCGTACCCGGTCGTGCCGCAGGGCCAGGCCCGCATCCGCGTCCAGCTCTCCGCCGCCCACTCGACGGAGGACGTGAACCGGGCCGTCGACGCCTTCGTCGACGCCCGCGCAGCCCTGCGCGGCTAGGGTCTATCCGACTCTGATCCGCCGGACAGTCCCCAGGGCCTCCCTCCGGAGCAGGCCGGGCTTGTGGGGGGAGCGTCCGCAGGCTGAGACACTAGGGGCATGATCGAAGCGCGGCGGTTGCACATCCTCCGTGCGGTGGCCGACCACCGCACGGTCACGGCGGCGGCCGCCGCGCTCTATCTCACCCCTTCCGCCGTCTCCCAGCAGCTCGCCGCCCTGGAGCAGGAGACGGGCCACCGCCTGGTGGACCGCAGCGCCCGGGGCGCGCGCCTCACCCCGGCCGGCGAGATCCTGCTCAGCCACGCCAACGCCGTGCTCGCCCAGTTGGAGCGCGCCGAGGCCGAGCTCGCCGCCTACGGCTCCGGCGACGCCGGTACGGTCACGGTCGCCGCGTTCGCCACCGGCATCGGGCTCGTGGTGGCCCCCGCCATCGCGGCCCTCGCCCGCACCGCGCCCGGCATCCGGGTCCGGGTCCGGGACGCGGAGGGCGACGAGAGCCTGCTCATGGTCCTGGACCGGCAGGTGGACGTGGCCGTCGCCGTCGAGTACCGGGGCGCACCGGGCGAGGACGACGCCCGCCTCACCCGCGTCCCGCTCTACGCCGAGCCGTTCGACGCGGTCCTGCCGCCCGGCCACCCCCTGGCGGCCGGCGGACGGGTCGCGCTCGCCGACCTCGCCAGGGACACCTGGATCGGGCAGTCCACCGGCAACCCCTGCCACGACGTGACCGTCCTGGCCTGCGAGTACGCCGGGTTCGCCCCGCACTTCGCGCATGTCTCCGACGACTTCCGGGCCGTCGCCGCCCTCGCCTCGGCCGCCGCCGGAGTGGCGCTCGTGCCGCGCTCGGCGCTGCGCGGAATGGACCTCTCCGGCGTCGAGGTCCGCCCCGTGGACGGGGTCGCCCCCACCCGCCGGGTCTTCGCGGCGGTACGGCGCGGAGCAGAGGAGCACCCCCTGATCAGCCCGCTCCTGACGGAACTCCGCACGGCGGCGGCACCGGAACGGGCGGACGCCGAGCACTGACTGGCCCGGGGGCATAGAGGGCGGCTCAGTCCGCCGACGCCGTCCACCCCACCGCCTCCACCCGCGCCCGGTCCGCCGGCCGGGCCTCGTCGAAGAGCGGGAACCCGGCCGCGTCGAGGACCCGCAGCCCGTCCACGTACACCCCGCGTCCGACGTACCGCTTGTCCGTCGCGTACCGCCAGCGCAGCCGTACGGGGAGGGTTCCGGGCTCCGGGACCTCGGCCGTGAGCCGGTGCCAGACCCGGCCGGACCAGCCGCTCACCGCCCCGTTCGGGTGCGGCCGTGGCTCCTCTCCGGGGCGTACGGTGACGAACGGCACCGGCTCCCAGGTCGCCCCGCCGTCCCGGGAGGCCTCCAGGAGGGCGGTGTCCGCGCCCGGTTCGGTGTCCCACCACAGCGCGCACGCGAAGCGGGCGGCGCCCGGCACCGGGGGCAGGGTGAGCGTGCCGACGGCGCCGCTGTCCATGCCGGAGAACCAGGACGTTCGGCCGCGGGCGGGTCGCACCGGCACGGCCCTGGCCAGCCGGTCCGCGGTGGCGACGCGCGGCGCGGAGCCGGAGCGCCAGCCGCGCACCGGGTGCACGGAGTTGCCGAGCACGATCAGGAACGTGTCGGTCGTGGGGTCGAGGACGAGGCTCGTACCGGTGAAGCCGGTGTGCCCGGCCGTGCGCGGGGTGGCCATCGCGCCCATGTACCAGTGCTGGTAGAGCTCGAAGCCGAGCCCGTGCTCGTCGCCGGGGAAGGCGGTGTTGAAGTCGGTGAACATCAGCTCCACCGAGGCGGGGGAGAGGATGCGGGCCCGGCCGTACGCGCCGCCGTTGAGCAGGGTGCGGGCGAGGATCGCGAGGTCCCAGGCGCGGGAGAAGATCCCGGCGTGGCCGGCGACGCCGCCGAGGGCGTAGGCGTTCTCGTCGTGGACCTCGCCGTGGACCATGCCCCGGTCGAGGCCGGACCAGGGCGGCCGGGCGTCCTCGGTGGCGGCGATCTCCGGCCGCCAGGAGAGCGGTGGATTGAAACGAGTGCGGTGCATCCCGAGCGGAGCGGTGATCTCGTGGTGGAGCAGGGTGTCCAGACCGCGACCGGTGATCTCCTCCAGGATCAGCTGGAGGGAGATCAGGTTGAGGTCGGAGTAGAGGTACGCGGAGCCCGGCGGGTGCGCGGGGGTCTCCGCCCACAGCAGCCGCAGCTTCCCCTCCCGCGTCGGCTCCCGGTAGAGCGGGATCCAGGACCGGAACCCGGAGGTGTGCGTGAGCAGCTGCCGTACGGTGACGTCCTGCTTCCCGCCGCCGCCGAACTGCGGCAGGTACGCGGTGACCCGCGCCTCCAACTCCAGCGCCCCGCGCTCGATCTGCTGCACCGCCAGGATCGACGTGAACAGCTTGGAGACCGACGCCAGGTCGAAGACGGTGTCCTCGGTCATCGGGATCCGCCGTTCCTCCGGCAGCTCGATCCCCGTGTCGGTCTTCTCGTCGTACGCCGCGTACCGCACGGCCGAGCCGATCGCCCGGTGCAGGGCGACGGTCCCGCCCCGCCCGGCGAGCAGGACGGCGCCCGCGTACCAGGGATGAGCGGGGGACGGCCCGAGGAAGCGCTCGGCCTCCGCGACGAGCCCGTCCAGATGCGGCGCGAGCAGCCCGGCCCGCTCCGCCGAGCCCCGCCGCAGCGTGGTACGCCGCGCGGCCGATCCCGGCCCCGGCCGAGGTCCGGCCGCAGCCGCAGCCGCAGCCGAAGCGGAAGCCGAAGCCGCAGCTGAAGCCGAGGCCGTCGCCCCCGGTACCGCACCGACCATCAGCGCACCTCCGAAGGCCAGCACCCCGCCGCCGAACACACGGCGGCTCGGCCCTCCGTCTCGTACCGCATCCTCCGTCATGCCCACCCTCTCCCACGAGGAGCGCCGGCGAAACACAGACGCACCGGACGCACCGGACCCAAAGAATCTGACGATGCATCAGAAAACCTCTTCCCTCCGCCGCGCCGCTGCGGCATCCTGCCGCCCATGGAGACGGAGCTGAGTCGCACCCTGGGAATCGAGCACGCCATCTTCGGCTTCACGCCCTTCCCCGCGGTGGCCGCCGCACTCACCAGAGCCGGCGGGTTCGGCGTCCTCGGCGCGGTCCGCTACACCGCGCCCGAGGACCTCGCCCGCGACCTCGACTGGATGCAGGAGCACACCGACGGCCTGCCCTACGGCCTCGACGTCGTGATGCCCGCGAAGAAGGCGGTCGAGGGGGTGACCGAGGCCGAGATCGAGGCCATGATCCCCGAGGAGCACCGGGCGTACGTCCGCGCCACGCTCGCCAAGCACGGCGTCCCCGAACTCGCCGAGGGCGAGGCCTCCGGCTGGCGGATCACCGGCTGGATGGAGCAGGTCGCGCGCAGCCAGCTCGACGTGGCCTTCGACTACCCCATCAAGCTCCTCGCCAACGCCCTCGGCTCACCGCCGCCCGACGTCGTCGCCCGCGCCCACGACCACGGCGTCCTGGTCGCCGCCCTGGCCGGCAGCGCCCGCCACGCCCGCCACCACGCCGACGCCGGGATCGACGTCGTCGTCGCCCAGGGGTACGAGGCGGGCGGCCACACCGGCGAGATCGCCTCCATGGTCCTCACCCCCGAGGTCGTCGACGCCGTCTCCCCGCTGCCCGTCCTCGCCGCCGGCGGCATCGGCAGCGGGGAGCAGATCGCCGCCGGACTCGCCCTCGGCGCCCAGGGCGTCTGGCTCGGTTCGATCTGGCTCACCACCACCGAGGCCGAACTGCACTCCCGCGCCCTCACCGCCAAGCTGCTCGCCGCCGGCTCCGGCGACACGGTCCGCTCCCGCGCCCTGACCGGCAAGCCCGCCCGGCAGCTCCGTACCGAGTGGACCGACGCCTGGGACGACCCGGCGGGACCCGGCCCGCTCCCCATGCCCCTCCAGGGACTCCTGGTCGCCGAGGCCGTCTCCCGTATCCAGAAGTACGAGGTCGAACCGCTCCTCGGCACCCCGGTCGGGCAGATCGTCGGCCGGATGAACTCCGAGCGCAGCGTCCAGCAGGTCGTCGACGAGCTCACCCGCGGCTTCGAGAAGGCCGTCGACCGCATCAACCGCATCGCCGGACGGAGCACCCCGTGACTCAAGGTCCCACCGGATTCTGGGCCCAGGCCGCCGCCGACCCCGGCCGTACGGTCCTCGTCGCAGCCGACGGCGAGGAGTGGAGCGCCGGCCGGCTGCACGCCGAGGCGAACCGCCTCGTCCACGGGCTGCGCGCCGCCGGCCTCGAACGCGGCGACGCGTTCGCCGTCGTCCTGCCCAACGGCCCCGAGTTCTTCACCGCCCATCTCGCCGCCACCCAGGCCGGGTTCTACCTCGTGCCCGTCAACCACCACTTCGTCGGCCCCGAGATCGCCTGGATCGTCGCCGACTCCGGCGCCAAGGTCCTGGTGGCGCACGAGCGGTTCACCGAGGCCGTGACCCTCGCCGCCGACGAGGCCGGCCTCGCGCCCACCCACCGGTACGCCGTCGGCACGATCCCCGGCTTCCGCCCGTACGCCGAACTGCTCGACGGACAGGACGGATCCGCGCCCGGGGACCGCACCCTCGGCTGGGTCATGAACTACACCTCCGGCACCACCGGCCGGCCCCGGGGCATCCGCCGCCCGCTGCCCGGGAAGCTCCCCGAGGAGACCCATCTCGGCGGCTTCCTCGGCATCTTCGGCATCCGGCCCGCCGAAGGCAACGTCCATCTCGTCTGCTCGCCGCTCTACCACACGGCCGTGCTCCAGTTCGCCGCCGCCGCCCTGCACATCGGCCACCCGCTCGTCCTCATGGACCGGTGGGCGCCCGAGGAGATGCTCCGGCTCATCGACCGGTACTCCTGCACCCACACCCACATGGTCCCCACCCAGTTCCACCGCCTCCTCGCCCTCCCCGTGGAGGTACGGGAGCGGTACGACGTCTCGTCCATGCGGCACGCCCTCCACGGCGCAGCGCCCTGCCCCGAGCACGTCAAGCGGGCGATGATCGACTGGTGGGGCCGCTGCGTCGAGGAGTACTACGCGGCCAGCGAGGGCGGCGGCGCCTTCGCGACCGCCGAGGAGTGGCTCAAGCGGCCGGGGACCGTCGGCCGGGCGTGGCCCATCAGCGAACTCGCCGTCTTCGACGACGACGGGAAGCGGCTGCCGCCGGGCGAACTCGGCACCGTCTACCTCAAGATGAACACCGGCGGCTTCCAGTACCACAAGGACGAGGCGAAGACCGCGAAGAACCGCATCGGGGACTTCTTCACCGTCGGCGACCTCGGCGTCCTCGACGAGGACGGCTACCTCTTCCTCCGCGACCGGAAGATCGACATGATCATCTCCGGCGGGGTCAACATCTACCCCGCCGAGATCGAGGCGGCCCTGCTCGCCCACCCCGCCGTCGCGGACGCCGCCGCCTTCGGGATCCCGCACGCCGACTGGGGTGAGGAGGTCAAGGCGGTCGTCGAGGCGGCCGAGGGGCACGAGCCGGGCGACGCGCTCGCCGCCGAGATCCTGGCCCACTGCGCAGACCGCCTCGCCGGGTTCAAACGCCCGAAGTCGGTCGACTTCGTCACGGCCATGCCGCGCGACCCGAACGGCAAGCTGTACAAACGCCGCCTCCGCGACCCGTACTGGGAGGGCCGCGAGCGCCCGCTGTGACCGTGGGAGCCCCGCGTCCGGAGGATCGGGCGCGGGGCTCACGGGCTCGTCAGGAGCTGAAGTAGACCCAGTCGTCGGCCTGGCTCGGCTCGACCCACACGTACTGGCCGGGGCGGGCGTAGTTGCCGGTGCAGTTGCCGCTGGTCCAGAAGTTGACGTGCACGTTGCCCTTCCACCACCAGCCGGAGAGGGCATTGTCCACGTCGGGCGTGTAGAAGCAGTGGGTGATGTAGTCCCCGTTCTGGTTGATGCCGTAGGCGCTGATGGAGTAGACGGTGCCGAGGGAGTCGTGGAAGTTCAGCTGCTGGCCGTTGCCGCCGGCGGAGGCGGGTCCTGCGCCCAGGAAGGCCAGGGAGGCGGTCGCGGCGATGGTGCCCGCGGCGGTGATGAGCTTGCGCCTGATGCTCAAGGGGGTCCCCTCCGTGAATGGTGCCCGAACGTCCGTTCGGATGAGGTGATCTTACTGCGCGGCGCCAACGCGCATGTGATGTTCGGGCGTTCATCTCGCGCGCCGGGTTTCCGGCCCGGAGTGCTCGGTGCGGCCGGCCGGCAGGGCTCCGGCCGAAAGAGGTGAAAACGCCCTCTTGTGGCAATATGCGGATCATGAGTTCGACGGTTACGGCAAGGGCACGGCAGTGGACCACCTGGGGGCCGGTGGTGGCGGCGCTTGTGCTCGCCCTCGCCTGGGGGCGCGAGCTCCCGGGCTTCGCGGTGGGGATCGTCGTCGTCTGTCTGTTCGCCGGGGTGCTCTCGGCCGTCCATCACGCCGAGGTCATCGCCCACCGCATCGGCGAACCCTTCGGCTCGCTCGTCCTCGCCGTGGCCGTCACCGTCATCGAGGTCGGACTGATCGTCATGCTGATGATCGGAGGCGGCGACAAGGCGACGAGCTACGCCCGGGACACGGTCTTCGCCGCCGTCATGATCACCTGCAACGGCATCGTCGGCCTCTCCCTGCTCGTCGGCGCGCTGCGCAACCGGATCGCCGTCTTCAACGCGGAGGGCTCCGGCGGCGAGCTCGCGATCGTCTGCACCCTCGCGACCATGACGCTGGTCCTGCCGACCTTCACGACGAGCCACCCGGGCCCCGAGTTCTCCGCCGCCCAGCTCGCCTTCGCCGCCGTCTCCTCGCTCCTCCTCTACGGGGTGTTCGTCACCGTCCAGACGGTCCGGCACCGCGACTACTTCCTGCCCGTGCCACGGCCTGACCGGGGGATCCCGGAGTCGGCGGACGAGCACGCGGCGCCGCCCACCGCCCGCGACGCCTGGTTCAGCCTCGGCCTGCTCGTGGTCGCCCTCGTCGCCGTCGTCGGCAACGCCAAGCTCGTCTCGCCCACCATCGAGGACGCCGTCGCGGACGCGGGCCTGCCCAAGGCGGTCGTCGGTGTCGTCATCGCCCTGATGGTGCTGCTTCCCGAGACGCTCGCCGCCGTGCGCGCGGCGAGCCGGGACCGCATGCAGACCAGCATGAACCTGGCGTACGGCTCGGCCATCGCCAGCATCGGCCTGACGATCCCCTCGATCGCGCTGGCCTCGATCTGGCTGGACGGGCCCCTGATCCTCGGCCTGGGGCCCCTCCACCTGGTGCTGTTCGTGCTCACGGCCGTGGTGAGCGCCCTGACGGTGGTGCCGGGACGGGCCACCCTCCTCCAGGGCAGCGTCCACCTCTCGATCTTCGCGGCCTTCGTGTTCCTGTCGTTCAGCCCCTGACGACCTCCACCTTCAGCGCGGGCGAGCGCAGGACGTCCTTCTCGCAGAACCGGGAGGTCACCCAGCGCTCGCCCGCGAACAGCCGGGTCTGGTCGCTGTAGTGCGGGGACGCCGGGTTCGACGACTGGGAGTACGAGAGCAGGGTGCGGGCCACCGGGCACCGGCCGCCGTCCCAGCCCACCGCCTGCACGTGGCTGGTTCCGTGCGCGACCTCCACATAGCCGCCGCCCGCCGCGTTCCACACGGGCTCGGCCTTGTTCCAGACGCCCAGTGACTCGGTCCCGCCGCTCACCGGGATCCGCTCCCCGTTCCGTACGACGAACTGGTGGGCGCCGAGCGGCGCGTCCAGCGCGATGCCCGCCGCCCGCAGCTCCGCCGCCGCGTCCGCGAGGGCCTTGCCGAACTCCGGGAGGCCGGTGTTCAGGGTGTTCGGGGTGCGGACCGGGTCCGCCGCCGAGAACGGCACCTTCCACTGGTCGGCCGGCTTCACCGTGCCGGTGAACTTCCGCCAGAACCGGTCGAAGAGCAGCGCGCCCCGGCTGTCGGTGTTCACCGTCCGGTCCCAGGCCCCGATCACCCGGCAGACCTCCGGGTCCTCCGGCAGCGCCGACGCGCAGGCCTTCGCCGCGTCGGCGGCCCCCATGTCACCGGCCGGGGCGCGGTTGGCGAACTGCTGGCGCTGGAGATCGGCCACCGTGAGCCGGCCCCGGTCCGCCATCGCCGCCACGTCCTCGATCCCGCCCCGGGTGCGCAGCGAGCGCGGTGTCGCGACCGTGCCGAAGACCCGCTCGTAACCGGTCAGCGGCCGCTCGGCGTTGGCCAGCCAGGCGCTGTCGTTGGAGTTCTCCAGGTACGGGGCGTCCCGCAGGACCGGCATCCGCGCCGGGCCGAACACGCCCGGCTGCACCGCGTCCGGGTCGGAGCCGAGCGCGCAGTCCGACCGCGAGCCGTCGAGCACGGCGACGCCCGAGGCCGGGTAGGTGGCCCGTCCGAGCGGGGTGGAGCAGCGCGCGGCGAGCTCGTCGGTGATCCGGGGGAGCACCTGCGACTGGGTGAAGAGGGAGTGTCCGGCGGAGTCAGCTGCGATCGTGTTGACCCAGGGCAGGCCCTGCGTGCGCTTCAGGGTGTCGACGATGTCCTGCGTGGACCGGGCCTTGCCGAAGCCGAGCGCGGTGTCGGAGCCGCGCAGGTTGGCGGCGTTGGGGTCGTTCAGCGCGTACGCCGTGGTCGCGGTCCACGGCAGGGGCAGCTGCGCCCCGAGGCCGCCGACGACCGGCCCGTACCGGGTCCACCACTGGGTACGGGTGACGGGCGCGCCGTCCTTCACCGCCACCGTCACCGCGCGCGGGGTCATCCGCTCCGGCTTCCCGTCCACCAGATAGGCGGTCGGGTCGCCGGGCGCGAGCGTCAGCTGGTGCAGGCTGAGGGGGACGCCGGTGGCGACGGTGTGGCTCCAGGCGACCTTGTCGTTGAAGCCGATGTTGACGACGGCCGTGCCGAGGAGCGAGGCGCCGGAGACGTTCAGCTCGCCCGGGATGGTCTGCTGCGACTGCCAGAACCGGCGGCCGCCCTGCCACGGGTAGTGCGGGTTCCCCAGGAGCAGCCCGCGCCCGTTCGCCGTCGCGGCGCCGGAGAAGGCGACGGCGTTGGAGCCCATCGTGGCGTTCTCGGGAGCGAACAGCTCGCGCGCCGCCTCGGCCGTACGGGTCGGGTCGGGCTCTTCGGGTGAGAGGCCCGCGCGCGCGACGCCCGGGGCCGAGGCCGGCGGCCGGGCGGCGGTGATGCCGTCGACGGCCCTGCCCTGCCCGCCGAGCACCGAGACGGCGAAGCCGCGCCGGGCCACGTCGAGCGCGGTGACCGGGCGGACCCAGTCGGCGTCCGCGCAGGCCGGGTCGGTGATCCGGTTCTTCCGCAGCCAGGCGTTGTAGCCGGCCGCCCAGCCGCGCATCAGCTCCTTCAGGTCGCGGCTCGGCCCCGCCGGTGCCGGGGTGGCGAGCAGCTCCTCGACCGTGCCCGCGTCCTTCACGCCACGGAAGTACAGGTCGCTGGAGAGGTTCGTGCCGGCGGAGGAGAGCGAGCCGTCGGGGGCCGCGTCCGGGCCGAAGTACCGGGAACGTTCGCCGTTCACGGTCAGGAAGCCGTCGGCGAGGACGCAGACCTGGTCGGCGGCCTGGGCCCAGCCCGTGCCGAAACCGAGGTTCGCGTAGTCCCTGGCCACGATGTGGGGAATGCCGTATTCGGTGGAGCGGATGACGGCCGACAGGCCACGGTCGGACGGGCGGTCGCCCCGGTCCCCGGAGTCGGCGGCCGCCGCGCCGGGCAGCAGGGCCGTGACGACGGCGAGGGCGGCGCCGGCGAGCGCTGTGTGTTTCAGACGGGTGCGGAGGTGCAAGATGCCTCCCAACGGGCGGACGGGCACTGCGGATCGGACCATGCACGCAGCTGCCCGCCCCCGTGTCAACATCCCGTTCGGTATCCGAGGTCCGGTCATGCGGGGCGCGCCGCACGGTACTTGACCTTCCGTACGTCACCCGCCGAGGATCACCGCATGGATCGACTCCTCAGCCGTACCGTCGACGGTGTCCTGCGCGCGAGCGCCCGGCGCGTGCCCGACCGGATCGCCCTCCGGTACGCCGACCGGACCTGGACGTACGCGGAGCTGGACGCGGCCGTCACCACCGCCGCAGCCGTGCTGCGGGAGCCGCACCACGGCCTCGCCCTGCCGGAGTACGCCCGGGTCGCCACGTACGGCCACAACTCGGACGCGTACCTCATCGCGTTCCTCGCCTGTGCCCGGTCCGGGCTGGTCCACGTGCCGGTCAACCACCATCTGACCGGCGAGGACCTCGCGTACGTCCTGGAGCAGTCGGACAGCTCGCTCGTGCTCGCCGACCCCGCCCTCGCCGACCGGATCCCCGGGGGCTTCGCGGTCAAGACGCTGCGGGACGCGCCCGGTTCACTGCTCGACGCCCTCGCGGAACCGGAGGAGTACCTCACCGACCGCGACGCCCGCGACCTCGCCCAGCTGCTCTACACCTCGGGCACCACCGCACTCCCCAAGGGCGCGATGATGACCCACCTCGCCCTCGCCCACGAGTACGCGAGCGCGATCGAGGCCCTCGACCTGAGCGAGGACGACCGGCCGGTGCACGCGCTGCCGCTCTACCACTCGGCGCAGACGCACGTCTTCCTGCTGCCCTACCTCGCCGTCGGCGCCGAGAACACCATCGTCGACGCACCCGACGCGGCCGCCCTGTTCGACCTGATCGAAGCCGGCCGCTGCGACAGCTTCTTCGCCCCGCCGACCGTCTGGATCGGCCTCGTCAACCACCCTGACTTCGCCGCCCGCGACCTCTCGGCCCTCCGCAAGGCCTACTACGGGGCCTCGATCATGCCCGTCCCCGTCCTGGAGCGGCTGCGCGCCCGGCTGCCCGGGCTCGCCTTCTACAACTGCTTCGGCCAGTCGGAGATCGGACCGCTCGCCACCGTCCTCGGCCCCGACGAGCACGAGGGCAGGATGGACTCCTGCGGCCGCCCCGTGCGCCACGTCGAGGCCCGCGTCGTCGGCGAGGACGGCGAGGACGTCCCCGACGGCACGCCGGGGGAGATCGTCTACCGCTCCCCGCAGCTGTGCGAGGGCTACTGGCGCAAGCCCGACGAGACCAAGGAGGCCTTCCGGGGCGGCTGGTTCCACTCCGGGGACCTCGCGGTCCGCGACGCCGAGGGCTACCTCACGATCGTCGACCGGGTGAAGGACGTCATCAACTCCGGTGGCGTGCTCGTCGCCTCACGCCAGGTCGAGGACGCGCTCTACACCCACCCCGGGGTCGCGGAGGTGGCCGTGATCGGCCTCCCCGACGAGCGGTGGATCGAGGCGGTCACGGCCGTCGTCGTCCCGCGCGGGGACGTCACCGAGGCCGAACTCCTCGGCCACGCCCGGGAGAAGCTCGCCCACTTCAAGGCGCCGAAGCGCGTCTTCCTCGTGGACGCGCTTCCCCGCAACGCCAGCGGCAAGATTCTGAAGAGGGACCTGAGGGACCGCTTCGGCGGTCAGCTCTGACCCTTCTCCTCCATCACGCAGAGGATGTTGCCCTCACTGTCCTTGAACCAGGCGCCCCGCAGGGTGTCCGTCTCGGCCACGCCGTCGACCGTCTTGATCTCGGGGAGGTCGTACTCCTCGAAGGTGACGCCCTTGTCGCGCAGCTGCTTCATCTCGCCGTCGAGGTCGTCGACCTTCCAGCTCGCCAGCGTATGGCCGGCCTCGCCGCCGTAGGGCGTCTCGTAGAGGCCGATGGCCGTGCCTCCGAACTCATACCTGGTGTCCTCGGGCGTCTCCTTCGTGAGGGGAAGTCCGAGGGTCTCCGAGTAGTACCGCTTGGCCCGGGTCATGTCCTTGACCGGAATGATCGCGACTATGGGGGAGTCCGACAGCATCGCAACCACCTCCTCCCTCCAGGCTACGCGCCCCGGAGGTCCACGATCCGCTTGATCTTGCCCACCGAGCGCTCCAGCGTCTCCGGGGCGACGACCTCCACGGCCACCGAGACCCCGACCCCGTCCTTCACCGCCGCCGCGATCGCCCGCGCCGCCTCCGCGTGCTCCTCCGGCGTCGCGTCCGGGCGGGCCTCGGCCCGCACGGTCAGGGCGTCGAGCCGGCCCTCGCGGGTCAGCCGCAGCTGGAAGTGGGGCGCCACGCCCGGGGTGCGGAGCACGATCTCCTCGATCTGGGTGGGGAAGAGGTTCACCCCGCGCAGGATGATCATGTCGTCGCTGCGTCCGGTGACCTTCTCCATCCGGCGGAAGACCCGCGCGGTCCCCGGCAGCAGACGGGTGAGGTCGCGGGTGCGGTAGCGGATCACCGGCATCGCCTCCTTGGTGAGCGAGGTGAAGACCAGCTCGCCCTCCTCCCCGTCGGGCAGCACCTCACCGGTGAACGGGTCCACGATCTCCGGGTAGAAGTGGTCCTCCCAGATGTGCAGGCCGTCCTTGGTCTCCACGCACTCCTGCGCCACGCCGGGGCCGATGACCTCCGACAGGCCGTAGATGTCGACCGCGTCGATCGCGAACCGCTCCTCGATCTCCTTGCGCATCTCCTGCGTCCACGGCTCCGCGCCGAAGACGCCCACCTTCAGCGAGGTCGACCGCGGGTCCACGCCCTGCCGTTCGAACTCGTCGAGCAGCGTCAGCATGTACGAGGGGGTCACCATGATGATGTCGGGCCGGAAGTCCTGGATGAGCTGCACCTGGCGGGCGGTCATGCCGCCGGACGCCGGGATCACCGTGCAGCCGAGGCGCTCCGCGCCGTAGTGGGCGCCGAGACCGCCGGTGAACAGGCCGTAGCCGTACGCCACGTGGACCTTGTGCCCGGGGCGCGCCCCGGCCGCGCGCAGCGAGCGGGCCACCACGTCGGCCCACATGTCGAGGTCGCCGTCGGTGTAGCCGACGACGGTCGGCCGGCCGGTGGTGCCGCTGGAGGCGTGGATGCGCCGGATGCGGGACTGGTCGACGGCGAACATGCCGAAGGGGTAGTGGTCGCGCAGGTCCGACTTGGCGGTGAACGGGAAGCGGGCCAGGTCCGCGAGCGTACGGCAGTCGTCCGGGGTCAGCCCGGCCGCGTCGAAGGACCGCCGGTAGAAGTCCACGTTCTCGTACGCGTGGCGCAGGGTCGCGCGCAGCCGCTCCAGCTGGAGGGCCGCCAGTTCCTCGCGCCCGAGCCGTTCGCCGCTGTCCAGCAGTTCCGTCATGCGCCACTCCTCCTGTCGTAAAACGGACTACCGATCATTCGGTTGATCCGCTCCGGGCCAGTAAAACCGGAGGTACCGGGGGTTTGGCAAGGGGGTGGACGAACCTTTCCCGACCGTGCGACCGCCCGGACGGCGGAGCGCGCACGGCGCTCGCGGGGCGGCCGCCGCCACGCGGCGCTCCCACCCGTTCGCGCCGCACCCGGATGAGGGACACCACCGTGCGTTACACCTGGACGCGGAGAGTGACGTACGAGTCCGCGAACGCCCCAGAAAGCGAGTCATTCATGTCGGTCGACACCGAGCCCGCGGCCACCCCGCCCGCCATCGAGCTCCGCCAGGTCCAGCTCAGCCTCAGCACCGCAGCCGCCCGCAACCTCGCCACCACCACCAAGTCCGAACCCCAGATGCAGGGCATCAGCTCCCGCTGGCTGCTCCGCACCCTCCCCTGGGTCCACACCCCCGGCGGCGTCTACCGGGTCAACCGGCGGCTCTCGTACGTGGTCGGCGACGGCCGCGTCACCTTCGTCAAGAGCGGCTCCCGGGTCGAGGTCATCCCCGCCGAGCTGGCCGAACTCCCGCTGCTGCGCGGCTTCGACGACCCCACCGCGCTCGGCGCGCTCGCCGACCGCTTCGTCCAGCAGGAGTACGAGCCGGGCCAGGTCGTCGTGGAGGCCGGCGGGAGCGCCGACCACGTCTACCTCATCGCCCACGGCAAGATCGAGAAGCTCGGCACCGGACAGTACGGCGACGAGA
Source organism: Streptomyces sp. NPDC037410 (assembly GCF_055602235.1). Lineage (NCBI taxonomy): Bacteria > Bacillati > Actinomycetota > Actinomycetes > Kitasatosporales > Streptomycetaceae > Streptomyces > Streptomyces sp. NPDC037410. Next base: position 30,558 of record NZ_JBVJWR010000020.1, read on the forward strand.
CCGCCCTCGGCATGCTCGGCGACGGCGACACCTTCGGCGGCCAGGTGCTCGCCGGGGACGCGACCTGGGACTTCACCGCCAAGGCCGTCACCGCCGTCACCCTCCTCGCGCTGCCGCGCACCGCCTACCTGGCCGTGGCCGAGCAGTACACGAGCCTCCGCGACCACGTCCAGGGCGGCGGTGCCAACGGCCACCAGCGCGCCACCAACCTGTTCGGCGAGGCGGCCATCGAGCTCAGCGCCGGCCACATCGGCGAGGCCGTGCTGCCCCACGCGTACGCGGACTACGAGCTCCGGCCGCGCGAGTACGAACTCAGCGTCGCCCAGACCGTTCTGAAGGTCCACACCCGCGTCGCCGACCTCTACAACCAGCCGATGAACCAGACGCAGCAGCAGCTCCGCCTGACGATCGAGGAGCTCCGCGAGCGCCAGGAGCACGAGCTCGTCAACAACCCCGAGTTCGGTCTGCTCCACAACGCCGACTTCGACCAGCGCATCCAGACCCACTCGGGCCCGCCGACCCCGGACGACCTAGACGACCTGCTCAGCATGCGCCGCGACACCGACTACCTCTTCGCCCACCCCAAGGCGATCGCCGCCTTCGGCAAGGAGTGCAACAAGCGCGGTCTCGTGCTCGGCACGGTCGACGTCGAGGGACGCCCGGTCCCGGCCTGGCGCGGGGTCCCCATCCTGCCCTGCGGGAAGATCCCGGTCACCGACCGGCAGAGCTCCTCGATCATCGCCGTCCGCACCGGCGAGAACAACGAGGGCGTCATCGGCCTCCACCAGACCGGCCTGCCCGACGAGATCGAGCCCAGCCTCAACTGCCGCTTCATGGGCATCGACGAGAAGGCGATCATCTCCTACCTCGTCTCCGCCTACTACTCCGCCGCCATCCTCGTCCCGGACGCGGTCGGCGTCCTGGAGAACGTCGAGGTGCGTCCGCGCGCCTGACCCGCCGGCCGGGCGGGGCGCGGGGCAAATCCCGTTGCCCGGCGCCGGACGCGGGTGCTGGAGTGTCCCGCATGGAACCCCAGCACCTGCGCGACCTCTACGACCTCCAACTGCGCCGCGAGGCCCGCTCCGACGGGCCCGGCTGCCGCGTCGAGCGCGTCGGCGCCGTCGTCCGCCACACCGGTCCCGCACACGTGTGGAACGGCGTCCTCTGGTCCGGGCTCGACGCGCACGACGGGCCCGGCGCGGACGCCGCGATCGCCGCGCAGATCGCGCACTACCGCGCCGCCGGCCTGTCCTTCGAGTGGAAGCTGTACGCGCACGACACCCCCGCCGACCTCGGCGACCGGCTCCTCGCGGCGGGCCTCACCTCCGAGGACCCCGAGACCGTGATGGTCGCCGAGGCCGCCTCCCTGCCCCGCGAGGTTCCGCTCCCGGAGGGCGTCGAACTCCACGCGGTCACCGACGAGACCGGGGTCCGCCAGCTGGTCGAGGTGCACGAGAAGGCCTTCGGCAGGGACGGCTCCCGCCTCGGCCGCGCGCTCCTCGACCAGCTCGCGGCCGACCCCGGCACGGTCGCCGCCGTCGTCGCCCTCGCCGAGGGAGAACCCGTCAGCGCCGCCCGCATGGAGCTGTACCCCGGCACGGACTTCGCGGGCCTCTGGGGCGGCGGCACCGTCGAGGGCTGGTGCGGCCGCGGCCTCTACCGCGCCCTGGTCTCCCACCGTGCCCGCATCGCCGCCGAACGGGGCCACCGCTACGTCCAGGTCGACGCGGCGGACACCAGCCGCCCGATCCTCCAGCGCCTCGGCTTCCTGGCGCTGACGACCACGACGCCGTACGTGTACGAGGTCTGAGGCCGCCTACCCCTGGCCGTGGGCGGTCACCACGGCCTGCAGGAGGCCCGGGAAGCGCTCCTCGAACTCCTCGCGGCGCAGCGTGTTCAGGCGGGACGTCCCCGCGTAGTGCTGGCGGATGAGGCCGGCCTCACGCAGGACGTGGAAGTGGTGGGTGGCCGTGGACTTGCTGACCGGCAGCTCGATGGTCCCGCAGGCCAGGTCCTCGCCCGCCGCGTACAGCTCGGCGACGATCCGTCGCCTGACCGGGTCGACCAGCGCCTCCAGGACCTGCTGCAGGCCGATCTCGCGCAGGTCGGGGTGGGGCGGGACGCGGTCCCGTCGGCCGGTGCCTGTCACTGCTCTCATCCTCGTGTCGCCTCCGGGAGCATCGTACGACAGGCGTCGAAGTTTCATGAGCGTCGAAGTTTGACAGCGGTCGAACCTTGCGCTTGGCTGGGGCAGGGCGGCGGAGCGGTCCGCGCGCCGCCGGCGCCGAGCGGGGAGGGGAAGCCCGATGAGCAAGGCCAGGACAGTGCGGTTCCACGAGTACGGCGGTCCGGAGGTGCTCCGGCTGGAGGACGTGGAAGTGGGCGAGCCCGGCCCCGGCGAAGTCCTCCTCCGCGTGGAGGCCATCGGCCTCAACCGCGCCGAGGCGCTCTTCCGCGGCGGGCACTACATCGAACCGGCACGACGCTTCCCCGCCCGCCTCGGCCTGGAGGCGGCGGGTGTCGTCGAGGCCCTCGGGGAGGGGGTCGGCGGGCTCGCCGTCGGGCAGGCGGTGAGCGTCGTGCCCTCGTTCTCCATGAACGACCACGGCGTCTACGCCGAGCGCGCGGTCGTCCCGGCCTCCTCCCTCGTGCCCCGCCCCGAGGGACTCGGCCCCGTCGAGGGCGCCGCCGTGTGGATGCCGTACGTCACCGCGTACGGCGGACTCGTCGAGGTCGGCGGGATGCGCGCGGGCGACACCGTCGTCCTGACCGGGGCCTCCAGCAGCGTCGGCCTGGCCGCGATCAGGACCGCGCACCGGATCGGCGCCACACCCCTCGCCACCACCCGCACCCGGGCCAAGAAGGACGCCCTGCTCAAGGCGGGGGCGGCCGAGGTGATCGTCACCGAGGAGGAGGACGTCGCCGAGCGGGTGCGGGACCTCACGGACGGGCGCGGCGCCGATCTCGCCTTCGACGGCGTCGCGGGACCAGGCCTCACCGGCCTCGTCAGGTCCGTCGCCCCCGGCGGCACCGTGCTGCTCTACGGAGCCGTGAGCGGGCTGCCGACCCCGTACCCCGGCTTCGACCTCGGGATGCCCGCCGTCTCCCTCCGGACCTACACCATGCCGGAGACGACCAGGGACCCGGAGCGACTGCGCCGGGCCCGCGCCTTCGTCGAGTCCGGACTGCGCACCGGCTTCTTCGAACCCGCTGTGGACCGCACCTTCACCCTCGACGAGATCGTCGCGGCGCACCACGCCATGGAGGCCGGCCACCAGGTCGGCAAGATCGTCGTGACCGTGCCCCACTAGGGCCCGTCAGGCGGATCAGGGCCGGTCAGGCCGTCCAGTGCGCGGGGCGGTCGAAGCCCTCCGGGAGGCGGGTCGCGGCGTTTCCGCGCGCCGAGTTCAGCTGGGGCTGCGTCAGGAACAGCGCGCCCGTCAGGTCCGCGTCCGACAGATCGGCGTCCCGCAGGTCGGCGCCGATCAGGTCCGCGAGCGACAGGTCCGCGCCCGTCAGGTCGGCGGCGATGAGCAGCGCCCCGCGCAGGTCCGTGCCCCGCAGCTTCGCCCCGCGCAGCCGCTTGCCGATCAGGTCCGCCCCGCGCCGGCTCTTCGGCCGCCCGCCGGCCGTGGCGCGGACCAGCTCGCTCGTCCGCAGGAGCAGCGGATTGACCTCGGCGCGCACGGCGCCCACGTCCAGCTTCTCCAGGCCGTCCGGCGTGCCCCCGGTGAGCTCCTCGACGCGGGCCAGCGCGGCCCGCAGCTCGGCGTGGAGCGGGCGGGCCGTCCGCAGCGCCAGGGCCTCCGTGAGGTAGCGCAGCAGCTCGTGCAGCTGGCGCACCACCGGGAACACCTCGTACATCTGCCGGGCCGTCTCCGGAGCCTCGCGCCAGGACACGCCGCCGAAGGTCACCTGGGAGACCTGCTGGCCGGCGCCGAAGCAGTCGTACACCGTGCAGCCCTGGAAACCGCTCGGCCGCAGCCGTGTGTGGATCCCGCAGCGGAAGTCCTCCTGGAGGTTCCGGCAGGGCTCGCCCGACGACTTGTTCACGGCGAAGTCGGCCGACTTGGCGAAGGGCAGCGCCACACAGCACAGACCGAAGCAGTTCGCGCAGTCGCCGCGCAGGGCGGATTCCCGGGTGTCGGGCACGGTGGAACGGTTCCTTCGCAGTTCGGGGACGGCCCTCCACCGTATCGCGCCGCCGTCCCGCCGCTCCCGGCATGGCGCTCACGGCGAAACCGATTGCGAAGATCCACCGCGGCCGGTGAGGATCGACGGCATGCCGACGTTCACGACCTATGACGGGACCGAGCTCGCCTACCGCGTCCACGGGGAGGGGGAGCCGCTGGTCTGCCTGGCGGGCGGGCCGATGCGCGACGCCCGCTACCTCGGGGACCTCGGCGGACTCGCCGCCCACCGCAGCCTCGTCCTGCTCGACGCCCGCGGCACCGGCGCGAGCGCCGCGCCCGCCGACCCCGGCACGTACCGCTGCGACCGGCAGGTCGGCGACGTCGAAGCCCTCCGCGCCCACCTCGGCCTGGACCGGATCGACCTCCTCGGCCACTCGGCCGCCGGCAACCTCGCCGTCCTGTACGCCGCCGCCCATCCCGAGCGGATCCGCTCCCTCGTCCTCGTCACCTCCCTCGGACGCGCCCTCGGCGTCGGGACCACCGACGAGGAGTGGGACAAGGCCGTCGAGGTCTTCGCCGACCGGGACTGGTACGCGGAGGCCAGGGCCGCCCTCGACGGCATCGGACCCGACACCCCGCTCCGGCGCGAGTACGAGATCACCGCCCCCTTCGCGTACGGCCGCTGGGACGCGGCCGCCCAGGAGCACGCGGCGGCCACCGGCCGGGAGACGAACTGGGAGGCCGCACCCGCCTACCACGGCGAGGGCGCCTACGACCCCGAGGCGACCCGCCGCGCGCTCGGCGCGCTCACCGCGCCCGTCCTGGTCGTGGCGGGCGAGTACGACGCGGGCCCGACGCCCGCCAAGGCGGCCGAGGGCGCAGCGCTCTTCCGGCACGCGGAGCTCGTCGTCCAGCCGGGCGCCGGACACGTCCCCTGGGTCGACGACGCGGACGCCTTCTCGCGCACCGTGGCCGCCTTCCTCGACCCGGCCGTCCGTACCGTCACCGTGGACGGCGTGCGCCTCGCCTACCGGGTGGCGGGACCCGAGGACGCCCGGCCCGTCGTCCTCGTCCACGGCCGCGGCGACGACAGCACGACCTGGACGGAGATCGCCGAGGACCTGGCCGCCGACCACCGGGTGTACGCGCCCGACCTGCGCGGCCACGGCCTGAGCGACCGGCCCGGCCGCTACGGCTTCGAGGACTTCCGCGACGAACTCGGCGGCTTCCTCAAGGCCCTCGGCCTCGCCGGCGCCACCGTCGTCGCCCACTCGATGGGCGCCGCCGCCGCCTACCTCCTCGCCCAGCGCGAACCCGCCCTGATCGGCCGCCTCGTCCTGGAGGAGGCACCCGCCTTCGTCCCCCTCGACCCGCCGCGGCCGGTGGCCGAACGGCCCGAGGGCCCCCTCGCCTTCGACTGGGGCATCGTCACGGACACCGACGCCCAGCTGAACGCCCCCGACCCGGCCTGGCGCGAGGGGCTCGCCGCGATCACGGCCCCCACCCTCGTCCTGGCCGGCGGCCCGACCAGTCACGCCCCTCAGGAGCAACTGGCCCTGCTCGCCGACCGCATCCCGGACGCCCGCTTGGTCACGATCGAGACCGGCCATCTCGTCCACCATGCCCGGCCGGCCGAATTCCTCGCGACCATCCGGGAGTTCGGGCTCTAGGCGCCTTCTCCCGCGTCCGCCTCCACCGCCACCGTGCGGGCCCAGCGGTAGTCCGCCTTGCCGCTGGGGGAGCGCTGGATGCGGTCGGTGAGGACCAGCTGGCGGGGGACCTTGTAGCCGGCCAGCTGCTGTCGGCAGTGGGTCTGGAGGGCCTCCAGGTCCAACGGACGGGCGTCCGGGCGGAGCTGGACGACCGCGGCGACGTGATTGCCCCAGCGTGCGTCCGGAACACCGGCGACCAGCGCGTCGTACACGTCGGGGTGCGACTTGAGCGCCTGCTCGACCTCCTCGGGGTACACCTTCTCGCCACCGGTGTTGATGCACTGCGAGCCACGGCCCAGGACGGTGACCACCCCGCTCTCGTCCACCGTCGCCATGTCGCCGAGCAGGACCCACCGCACCCCGTCCCGCTCGAAGAAGGTCTCGGCGGTCTTCGCCGGGTCGTTGTAGTAGCCGAGCGGGACGTGCCCGCGCTGCGCGAGCCGGCCGGTCTCGCCCGGCGCGACGGGGACGCGGGTCGCCGGGTCGACGACCTGGGTGCGCTCGTTGACGTGCAGCCGGAAGCCCTTGGCCGGGCCCGAGTCCTCGGTGGCCCGCCCGTTGGAACCCGACTCGGTGGAGCCGAAGTTGTTGAGCAGCGTGACGTTCGGCATGAGCTCCTGGAGCTGGGCCCGCACCGTCTCGGACATGATCGCCCCGGAGGACGAGAGGCTGAAGAGGGCGGAGAGGTCCGTGCCCCGCAGCGGTCCGCGCAGCGCGTCCACGAGCGGCCTCAGCATCGCGTCCCCGACCAGGGAGATGCTGGACACCTTCTCCTTCTCCAGGGTGCGCAGCACCTCCTCGGGCACGTACTTGCGGTGCAGGGCGACCCGCTGCCCGTAGTTGAGGGCGATGAACGCGGTCAGCGTGGAGGTGCCGTGCATGAGGGGCGGCGCGGGGAAGAAGGTGATGCCGGCGCCGCCGGCCGCGACCCGTTCCGCCAGCTCTTCGGGGCGCTTCACGGGCTCGCCCGCGGGGTCGCCGCCGAAGAGCCCCGCGAAGAACAGGTCCTCCTGGCGCCACAGGACACCCTTGGGCATGCCCGTCGTGCCGCCGGTGTAGATGATGAACAGGTCGTCGGGCGAGCGGGGGCCGAAACCGCGCTCCGGAGAACCGGAGGCCTCCGCGTCGGCGAACGGCACGCAGTCGAGCGCCGGAGCGTCCGCGGGAGGGGTCCCCACCCTCACGCGGTGCCGCAGCTTCTCCGTCTGCGGCAGCGCCGCCGCGACCCGGTCGGTGAACTCGGCGTCGAAGACGAGCGCGGCCAGGTCGGCGTCCCGGTAGAGGTAGACGAGCTCCTCCTCCACGTACCGGTAGTTCACGTTGACCGGCACGATCCGCGCCTTGAGGCAGGCGAGGACGGTCTGGAGGTACTCGACGCCGTTGTACAGGTGGAGGCCGAGGTGCTCGCCGGGCCGGATGCCCGCGTCGGTCAGGTGGTGCGCGATCCGGTTGGCGGCGGCGTCAAGGTCGGCGTAGGTGAGCCGCCGCTCCTCGCCGGTGCCCGGATGGTCGACGTACACCAGCGCCTCGCGGTCGGGGACCACGTCGACGACCGATTCGAACAGGTCGGCAAGGTTGTACTCCACCGTTCCTCCTGACCCCGGTTCGCTGGTTCACATGGACGTGGCGGTCATTAGAGCGCCGACCGCCCAACGGGGGAAGGGGGTGCGCAGAAGAATCTGACTGAGTGTCAGAAAACTATTGAACTGGACCCGCACCTCCTGCAACCTGTTCCAGAACTGGAGACGGGAGACCCCCATGGGCGGCACCGAACACCTCAGCGTCCGGCGCGAAGGCGCCACGCTCGTCCTCACCTTGAATAGGCCCGAGGCCAAGAACGCCCTCTCGCTGCCGATGCTCGTCGGCCTGTACGACGGCTGGCTGGAGGCCGACGCCGACGACACCGTCCGCTCGGTCGTCCTCACCGGTGCGGGCGGTTCCTTCTGCGCCGGCATGGACCTCAAGGCCCTGGCCGGAAAGGGAATGGAGGGCGAGCGGTACCGGGACCGGATGAAGGCCGACCCCGACCTGCACTGGAAGGCGATGCTCCGCCACCACCGCCCCCGCAAGCCCGTCATCGCGGCCGTCGAGGGGTACTGCGTCGCCGGCGGCACCGAGATCCTCCAGGGCACCGACATCCGGGTCGCCGCCGCCTCCGCCACGTTCGGCCTCTTCGAGGTTCGGCGGGGTCTCTTCCCGATCGGCGGCTCCACCGTCCGGCTGCCCCGGCAGATCGCCCGGACCCACGCCCTCGAAATGCTCCTCACCGGTCGGCCGTACAGCGCGGAGGAAGCCGCCGCGATCGGCCTCGTCGGCCGCGTCGTCCCCGACGGCACCGCCCTGGACGCCGCGCTCGACATCGCCGAGCGCATCAACGCGTGTGGGCCGCTCGCCGTCGAGGCGGTCAAGGCCTCGGTGTACGAGACGGCCGAGCTGAGTGAGACGGAGGGGCTGGCGGCCGAGCTGAAGAGGGGGTGGCCGATCTTCGACACGGCGGACGCGAAGGAGGGGGCGCGGGCGTTCGCGGAGAAACGACCGCCGCTGTACCGGAGGGAGTGAGCCCTTCCCCACCCCGCCCCTTCCTGAAACCGGGGGCTCCGCCCCCCGGACCCCGGTGGACGGGGCTCGGCTCCAGACCGGGGTGGACGGGGCTCTGCCCCCGCCCCCGGCAACGGGCTTCGCCCCCGCCCCCGTCAAACGGGCTTCGCCCCAGATCCCCGTCAAGGGGGCGCTGCGCCCGCCCCCTTCAACGGGGCTCCGCCCCCGACCCCGCGCCTCAAGCGCCGGCGGGGCTGAGGTTCCCTCCCAGCGGGCGGGAATTCAGCCCGCCCGGCGCTTGAGGGCGCGGCCGAAGGCCGTACGGGGTCCGGGGCGGAGCCCCAGCTACGGGAAGGGGCGGGGTGGGGGACAAGCCCCGCGCAGCGGCCCACCGCACCGCACCGCACCACACCGCACCCCACACCCGCCCACCCCCCCCAGAGGAGCCGTCCCATGACAACCGCCGCACCCCCACCCGACGCCCTCCACGCCCCCCTCGTCGTCGAGTTCCCCTTCACCCGGTCCCTCGGCCCCGTCCAGTCCGCCTTCCTCACCGGACTCCGCGAGCGCACCGTCCTCGGTGTGCGCACCGAGGACGGTGGCGTGCTCGTCCCGCCCGTCGAGTACGACCCCGCGACCGCCGCCGAGCTCCGCGAGCTCGTCGAGGTCGCCGCGACCGGCACCGTCACCACCTGGGCCTGGAACCCCGAGCCCCGCCCCGGGCAGCCCCTCGCGACCCCCTTCGCCTGGGTCCTCGTCCGTCTCGACGGCGCCGACACCGCCCTCCTCCACGCCCTCGACGCCCCCGGCCCCGAGGCCGTCCGCACCGGCCTGCGGGTGCGGATCCGCTGGGCCGCCGAACGGGCCGGCGCCATCACGGACATCGCCTGCTTCGAGCCGTACGAGAGCAGCCCGCAGGGCAGTACCACCGCGCACGACGGCCGGTTCGAGGAGCCCGTGACCGGCATCGTCACCCCCGCCCGCCTCGACTACACGTACAGCCCCGGCCGCGCCCAGACCCGCTATCTGCACGCGCTCGCCGAACGCCGCACCGTCGGCGAACGCTGCCCCTCCTGCGCCAAGGTGTACGTGCCGCCCCGCGGCGCCTGCCCCACCTGCGGCGTCGCCACCGCCGAGCAGGTCGAGGTCGGCCCCCGCGGCACCGTCACCACCTTCTGCATCGTCAACATCAAAGCGAAGAACCTGGCCATCGACGTGCCCTACGTCTACGCCCACATCGCCCTCGACGGCGCCGGGCTCGCCCTCCACGCCCGTATCGCCGGCATCCCCTACGACGAGGTCCGCATGGGCCTGCGCGTCGAACCCGTGTGGAGCGACGACGGCCGCTACCCCGACCACTACCGGCCCACCGGCGAGCCCGACGCCGACTACGACACGTACAAGGAGCTGCTATGAGCCGGGACCGGGACGTGGCGATCGTCGCCTTCGCCCAGAGCGACCACCGGCGGCACACCGACGACCTCTCCGAGGTCGAGATGGTGATGCCCGTGCTGCACGAGGTGCAGCGGCAGACCGGCCTGAAGGCCGCCGACATCGGCTTCACCTGCTCCGGCTCCTCCGACTACCTCGCCGGGCGCGCCTTCTCCTTCACCATGACCCTCGACGGCGTCGGCGCCTGGCCGCCGATCTCCGAGTCCCACGTCGAGGCCGACGGCGCCTGGGCCCTCTACGAGGCCTGGGTCAAGCTGCTCACCGGAGAGGCCGACACCGCCCTCGTCTACTCCTACGGCAAGTCCTCGCCCGGCTCCGTCCGCGACGTCCTCACCCGCCAGCTCGACCCGTACTACCTCGCCCCGCTGTGGCCCGACTCCGTCGCCCTCGCCGCCCTCCAGGCACAAGCCCTCGTCGACGCCGGGGACACCGACGAACCCGCCCTCGCCGCGATCGCCGCCCGCAGCCGCGAGGACGCCCGCACGAACCCCCACGCCCAGCTGCCCGGCGCCCGCCCCCAGGGTGGATACGCCGTCCAGCCCCTGCGTACGGGCGACTGCCCGCCCATCGGCGACGGCGCCGCCGCCGTGATCCTCGCCACCGGCGACCGGGCCCGCGAGCTGTGCGAGCGCCCCGCGTGGATCCGGGGCATGGACCACCGGATCGAGGCCCACTCCCTCGGCGTCCGCGACCTCACCGACTCGCCCTCCACCCGCCTCGCCGCCGAACGCGCCGGAGCCTTCGAACGGCCCGTCGACACCGCCGAACTCCACGCACCCTTCACCTCCCAGGAGGTCGTCCTGAGGAAGGCGCTCGACCTCGACGAGAGCGTGCGCGTCAACCCCTCCGGCGGCGCCCTCGCCGCCAACCCCGTCATGGCCGCCGGACTGATCCGGCTGGGCGAGGCCGCCGCCCGTATCCACCGCGGCGAGTCCGACCGCGCCCTCGCCCACGCGACCTCGGGCCCCTGCCTCCAGCAGAACCTCGTCGCCGTCCTGGAAGGAGACAGCCGTGGCTAAAGAGCCCGTCGCCGTCGTCGGCATCGGCCAGACCAAGCACGTCGCCGCCCGAAGGGACGTCTCGATCGCCGGACTCGTCCGCGAGGCCGCCCTCCGCGCCCTGGCGGACGCCGAGCTGACCTGGGCGGACATCGACGCCGTCGTCATCGGCAAGGCCCCCGACTTCTTCGAGGGCGTCATGATGCCGGAGCTCTACCTCGCCGACGCCCTCGGCGCGGTCGGCAAGCCCATGATCCGCGTCCACACGGCCGGATCCGTCGGCGGCTCCACCGCCCTCGTCGCCGCCAACCTGGTCTCCGCGCGCGTGCACCGGACCGTCCTCACCCTCGCCTTCGAGAAGCAGTCCGAGTCCAACGCCATGTGGGGCCTCTCCCTGCCCGTCCCCTTCCAGCAGCCCCTGCTCGCCGGCGCCGGCGGCTTCTTCGCCCCGCACGTGCGCGCGTACATGCGCCGCACCGGCGCCCCCGACACGATCGGCTCCCTCGTCGCGTACAAGGACCGGCGCAACGCTCTCAAGAACCCGTACGCCCACCTCCACGAGCACGACCTCACCCTGGAGAAGGTCCAGGCCTCCCCGATGCTCTGGGACCCGATCCGCTACTCCGAGACCTGCCCCTCATCGGACGGCGCCTGCGCCATGATCCTCACCGACCGTGCCGGCGCCGACCGCGCGCCGCATCGCCCCGCCTGGGTGCACGGCGGGGCGATGCGCAGTGAACCCACCCTCTTCGCGGGCAAGGACTTCGTCTCCCCGCGGGCCGGCCGGGACTGCGCCGCCGACGTCTTCCGGCAGGCCGGCATCACCGACCCGCGGCGGGAGATCGACGCCGTCGAGATGTACGTGCCGTTCTCCTGGTACGAACCCATGTGGCTGGAGAACCTGGGCTTCGCCGAGGAGGGCGAGGGCTGGAAGCTCACCGAGGCCGGGGTGACCGAACTCGGCGGCGACCTGCCCGTGAACCCCTCGGGCGGGGTCCTCTCCACCAACCCCATCGGAGCCTCCGGGATGATCCGCTTCGCCGAGGCCGCCCTCCAGGTACGGGGGGACGCCGGCGAGCACCAGGTCGACGGAGCCAGTCGGGCCCTCGGCCACGCCTACGGGGGCGGCGCCCAGTTCTTCTCCATGTGGGTCGTGGGGGATACCCCGCCCACCGGCTGAGCTGCCACGTGGTGGCCGGATTCCCTCGCGATCACCTCGTCGTCGAACACGACCGCGCAGGTGAGACGTTGGAGGTCGTGAACCGACTCCCGGAGCGGGCGGCCCTCTTGGCCGAATGACGTCACAAGCGGCCCCGCCGGGCGTACGCTGAGGCCTTCGCGGGGCCAGTCGCCCGGTCCTCCCGGACACGCGCCGGGCGTGCGCCCTCGGTGTGGGGGTGGAACGTGGCGCGACAGGGTGACCGACCGACCCGGCAGGGATTCGGCCTCTTCGAACGCGAAGCGGCGCTCGACGCGGCCGAGGACGCGCTCGACCTCCTGACGGGACTGACGGGACCGCCGGGACTGACAGGGCTGACGGGACCGACCGGACTGACAGGACCGACCGGACTGACAGGACTGGCGGGACTGGCAGCGCTGACGGGACAGAGGGATCCGGCGGGGCCGCCCGGGCCGGCGGCCCTCATCGACGAGTCGGCCCGGCCCGAGCGGATCCCCGCCCCTCGCGAGGCCACCGGCCCGCACCTCGTGGTGGTCCCGAGCGGCCCCCACGCGCGCGTGGACGGCGAAACCGTGACAGCGCCGGGACCTCACGCGCGTGCGGACCGCGAAGCCATGACCGTGCGGGCGCCCCGCCCCCGCGTGGACGGGGAGACGGTGACCTCCGGGTCCACCTCGCCCGCCGCCGGTGCCCGCACCGCCGCCCGGCGCGGCGGCGTCCTCGCCTACGCCGCTCCCGCCGGGCTCGGCAAGACCACCCTGCTCGCCGAGATCCGCCGTCGCGCCGCCGCCCGCGGCTGCACCGTGCTCTCCGCGCGCGGCGGCGACCAGGAACAGCGGGTCGCCTTCCACGTGGCCCGGCAGCTGCTCCAGCCGCAGCTGGCCCACGCCTCCGACGCCGAACTGCGCGAACGCCTCGGCTCCTGGTACGACATCGTCGGCCCCGCGCTCGGGCTCCGGGCCGCCGACGAGGGCGCGCCGCCCGACCCCCAGGGCCTGCGCGACGGACTCGACTGGGTCCTCACCCACCTCGCGGTGCGCCGCGACCCGCTCGTCGTCGTCCTCGACGACGTCCACTGGGCCGACCCCGAGTCCCTCGGCTGGCTCGCGGCCTTCGCCCCGCGCGCCGAGGAGCTGCCCATGCTCCTCGTCGCCGCCTACCGGCCGGACGAACTCCCCGACGAGGGGAAGGAGTTCACCGGACACCGGTCCGGGCTGCGGCCCCACGGGCTCGCCCCGCTCACCTCCGCAGCCGTCGCGCACCTCGTCCGCGACCGCGTCGGCGCCCACGCCGACGACACCTTCTGCCGCGACTTCTGGACCGTCACCTCGGGCAACCCCTTCGAGGCCGTCGAACTCGCCGCCAAGGTCCGCGACCGCGGCCTCGAACCCACCGCCCACGGCGCCCGCCAGCTGCGCGACCTCGCCGCCGCCCTCAAGGGCAGCGGACTCGTCACCCGCCTCGAACGCCTCGGCGCCGCCACCGTCCGCCTCGCCTGGGCCTGCGCCGTCCTCGGCACCGAGATCTCCCCGCAGCTCGCCGGGGCCGTCGCCGGACTCGGCGGAGAGGCGGTCGCCGACAGCGCCGCCCGGCTGCGCGAGGCCCGTGTCCTCGCCGAGGCCGAAGGGCCCGACGAACCCCTGGAGTTCGTCCACCCCCTCATCGCCACCACCGTCTACCACTCCATCCCCGCCGCCACCCGCGTCGCCCTGCACGGCCAGGCCGCCTGGTGCGTCGTCGACGCCGGACTCGGCCCCACCGCCGCCGCCCGGCACCTCCTGGAGACCCACCCCGAGGGCGACCCCTGGGTCGTCCACCAGCTGCGCGCCGCCGCCGGGGAGAACCTCCGCGCCGGAGCCCCCGACGCGGCCCGCCGCTTCCTCGCCCGCGCGCTGCGCGAGCCGCCCGCCGCCGACGAGCGGGCCGCCGTCCTCTACGAGCTCGGCTGCTCGTCCCTCCTCACCGAACCCGCCACCACCGTCAACCACCTCCGCGCGGCCCTGGAGGAGCCGGTCGCCGACCCGGCGCTCCGGCACGGCATCGTCTACCGCCTCTCCCAGGTCCTCGCCCACAGCGACCGGCTCGTCGAGGCATCCGAGCTCCTCGGCCGCGAGGCGGGCCGCACCACCGACGCCCGCAGCCGACTGCGGATGCAGGCCGAGAAGTTCATGTGGGACGCGTTCCGCGCCGACGAACCCGAGTCGCCCGCGCGCTCCCGCCGCCTCGCGGCCCTCGCCGACCGGCTCACCGGCCGCGACCTCACCGAGCGGTACGTCATCGGCCTGCGCGCCTGGGACGCCACCCTCCGCGGCGAACCCTCCGCCACCGCCCTGCGCCACGCCGAGCGCGCCCTCGAAGGAGGACTCAGCTGGGCCGACGAGAGCCGCGGCTTCGAGGTCCCGGTCCTCACCGCCGTCACCTTCCTCTACGCCGACCGCCCCGGCCGCGCCGAGGAGCTCTTCGCCGCCGGCACCGCCGAGTTCGAGCGCCAGGGCTGGCGCGGGGCGCACCTCTCCTTCGCGTACACCCTCCTCGGGTACATCCGCCACCGGCGCGGCCGGCTCGTCGAGGCCGAGGACTTCGTCCGCTCCGGCCTGCGCCTCGCCGAACGCATCGGACCCCGCACCCCCGCCCAGTGGTACGCGGTCGGCGTCCTGATCGAGGTCCTCCTGGCCCGGGGGCGTACGGAGGAGGCCGCCAGGATCGCCTTCGACCACGAATTCGGCGAACCCTTCCCCGCCGCCGTCACCTTCCCCGACTCCCAGACCGTCCACGCCGAACTGCTCCTCGCCCGGGGCCGCACCGAGGAGGCCGCCGCCGAGCTCGCCGCCGTCGGCCGCCGCCTCGACCCGCGCGGCATGCGCAACCCCGCCTGGTGCCCCTGGCAGCTCCACCTCGCCCTCGCCGAGGCCGCCACCACCCCGGTCCGCGCCCGCCGCACCGCCGAGGACGCGGTCGCCCGCGCCCGCCAGTACGGTGCGCCCTCCGCGATCGGCCAGGCGCTCCGGGTGACCGCCGAGGTCTCCGAGCCCTCCGCGCGGGTGAAGCTCCTGGAGGAGTCCGTCGACTGGCTCGACCAGTCACCCGCCGCGTACGAGCTGGCCCGCTCCCTCGTCGCCCTCGGCACCGCCCTGCGCCGCACCGAACGGGCCGGGGAGGCCGCCGACCACCTCTACCGGGGTCTGGAGACGGCCCAGGACTGCGGCGCCGACGGCCTCGTCGACCAGGCGCGGGCCGAGCTCGGCGCGGCCGGGCTGCGCCCCCGCGCCCTGCACCCGGCGGGCACGGACGCGCTCACCGCCCGTGAGCGGGCGGCCGCCGAGCTCACGGTCCGCGACGAGGACGCGGCCGCCGCCCTCGGCGTCGACACGACCACCCTCGGCAGGCTCCTGTCGTCCGTCTACCGCAAGCTCGGCACCGACCGCTCGGGCCTGGCGCAGGCACTGGGGCCCCGCTGAGAGGCGCCGACCGGAGGCGGCCGCCCGGCGCGTCGCGCCACGAGCGGAGGCACGTACCATGGCCGTATGTCCTTCCTCCGCCGCCGCAGCGCCGCCACACCCGCGGGCCCGGACTTCGACGTCCTGGCCATGGATCCGGGGGACTGGCCCGGCAATCTCGGCGCCGGCCTGCTGCCCGCACCCGACGGCTCCTGCCAGGGCGTGTTCCTCCGCTACGACCTGTTCGGCGGCCGGGGACCCGCGATGATCATCGGCAACCTCCCCGAGGGCTCCCCGGCGCGCGAGCTCGTCGACGGCCAGATCCCCTTCGAGGTCGCCCAGCTCCTCGTGGCCCTGGAGAACGACGAGCCGGTCGAGCTCCTCGACACCGAGGACATGCCCGTCATGCAGGGCGACAACCTCCTCATCGTGCGCCGCCTCAAGCTCTCCGAGAGTCGCATCTCCTGCGTCCAGTTCGACCGCAGCGACAACGTCCTCGTGACGATCGCCAGTTGGGACCGGCCGATCACCGACGATCTGTACGCGCTGCTCAAGCCGCTGCCCGCCGAGCTGTTCCAGCAGGGCTGACGGGGGAGCGGGGGCCGATGAGCGCGCGCGTCGACGCCTGGATCTGGGCGGTCCGCCTGACCAAGACCCGCTCGCAGGCCGCGGCCGCCTGCCGGGCCGGACACGTCAAGGTCAACGGCGAGCGGGTCAAGCCCGCGCAGGCCGTGAAGCCCGGCGACGAGGTCCGGATCTACCACGGCGGCCGGGAGCGGATCGTCGAGGTCAAGGAGCTCCACACCAAGCGGGTCGGCCCGCCGGTCGCCGCCGAGGCGTACGTGGACAACAGCCCGCCCCCGCCGCCCCGCGAACACGTCGCCGTCGCCGCCGTGCGCGACCGGGGCACCGGCCGCCCCACGAAGCGCGAGCGCCGCGAACTCGACGACCTGCGCGGAAGGCGCCCCTGAGACGAGCCGGGTCGCCGTCGCTTCTGAGACGAGCCGCGTCGCCGTCGTTCCTGAGGCGGGCTGCATGGCCGTCGTTCCTGAGGCGAGCCGCGTCGCCGTAGCTTCTGACGCGGGCTGCGTGGCCGTCGCCCCTGATCCGCCGACCCGAAGGCCTCCGGGAGTCCTCCCGGAGGCCTTCGGCGTATGTCGCGCGTCAGCGGCGTCCCGCGCCGAGCAGGTCCGTGATCCGGGCCGCCGAGGTGCCGAGCCCCCTCGGCCCCCGCAGCAGCAGCGGGCTGCCGCTGCCCGCGTGCACGTCCTGCGCGCCGTAACGCCGTACCTTCTGATGCCAGTTCAGGACGCCCGCGAGCCAGTCCTCCAGCTCCCGCAGATACGCTCCGAAGGCCGCGCGGCCCGCCGCGTCGAGCCCGAAGTCCTCGAACAGCAGCGGGATCTCACGCTGCTTCAAGGTCTCGTACTGGCGGAGCCGGCCCCGCATCAGGTCGTCGACCATCGACACCGCGGTCGGGTAGTCGCAGTCGAAGAACTTCTGGAGCACCAGGACGCCGTTGTGCACCTCGCCCTCGACCTCGATCTCCTTCTGGTACGAGAAGAGGTCGTTGACGAGCGCCCCGTAGTCCATGACCGAGTTCTCCAGGCTGCGCACCGTGCCCGACCGGAACAGCTCCGGCGGCAGCGCCACGTCCTGCCGCAGCCGGCACAGCAGCATGGTCAGCTCGGAGCCGAAGGTGCTGCGCCGCATCTCGATGTAGTCGACCGGGTCCGGCACCCGGTGCTGCACCACGTTGTGCATCTCCCACATCCAGCTGTCGAGCATCACGTCGAGCGCGGTCCGCAGCTGCGCCCGCGCCTCCGGCGCCATCGGGGCGGCGGTCCGCTCCCAGATGTCGACCAGCGAACGCTCCAGCGGGTTCACCGCGCACGCCGCGCCGGCCGCGGGCTCGTCGAGCGGCATGCACGCCTTGAGCCGGTCGGTCTGCTCCTTCGCGCCGGCCAGGCTGCCCGCCCGCCCGAAGACGGCCGGGTAGTAGTCGTCCGCGTACGTTCCCCAGGTCAGCCAGTCGGCGCTGAGCTCCAGCTCCTCCAGGGACGCGTCCGGGTCGAGCCCCGCCGAGCACAGCGCGAGGTCGAAGCCCTCGGCCATCGGCCGGTCCCACAGGTCGTCGAGGAGTCCCATCCGCTCCGCCCAGTCCACGGTGTGCCGTCGCGCCGCCTCGTGGTGGGGGTTGACCGTGAGCGGGTACGGCAGGTCGAACTCGGGCAGCAGCGAAGGACCCACGTGCTGGTGTGGGGCATGCGTGAACGCCCGGTGCCGCGCCGCCGCCGGCCGGCCGAAGAGGGTGCGGATGTCGAGGGCGGAGGTCCCGATGAGCCCGTCCCGGTGCGAGGGCCCGCCGACCATGCCCTCGTTCATGTAGCGGCTGGAGCGCATGTGCCACTCGTGACCGCCTGACTGCCAGTCCTGGAGCCCCTTCGCGTACGCCGCGACGGCCGCGCACTCCTCCGGGCTCAGCCCCTTCTCGGCGGCGAGCAGCGGCACCTCGGTGAGCGCGGTGTTCTCGAACTGCTGGACCCGCGAGGTCAGCAGGTCGTTGACGGCGTTCGCCGCCTCCTGGGTCGTGCAGCCGAGGAACCGCTCCAGGACGAGGACGCCGTTGCTGTTCTCGCCCTCCTCCTCCACCTCCCGCTGGTACGAGAAGAGGTCGTTGCGCAGGTGCACGGCGTCCGAGAAGGCGTCCCTGAGCACCCGCAGCGGCCGGGAGTACGCCACCTGGGCGGGGACCTCGGCCCCCGCCGCGTACTCGACGAGACCGGCCGACCAGGGCGCGCCGCCCACCTTGCGGCGCATCTCGATGTACTCCAGGGGGTTGGCGACCCGCCCGTCGTTGATGTTGTCGAGCTCCCACAGGGACTCGTAGAGCAGGTGCTCGGTCGCCTCCGCGAACCGCACCCGCCAGCCCTCGGACATCGACGGGACCGTCCGCCGCCAGAGGTCCGCGAGACCCGCCTCGACGGGGTTGGTCGGCTCGGGCATGCCGGTCGCCGGGTCCGCCGGCATGAACAGCGGGAGCCGGTCCAGATAGGCCTTGCTGCCCGCCCGGTCCTGGGTGCGCTTGAAGACCTCCAGGAAGTGGTCGTCGAAGAAGAAGACCCAGGTGTACCAGTCGGTGACGAGGTTCAGCGCCTGCTCGTCGCAGTCGGGGTGCGTGTACGAGCAGAGCAGCGCGTAGTCGTGGGACTGGAGGTCCTCCTCCTCCCAGACCCCCGAGCCCTCCAGCATCCCCATCTCGCGCGCCCAGTCGCACGTGTGCGTGCGGGCGGCCTCCAGGTGGGGATTGAGCCGGGCCGGATACGGAACATAGAAATCCGGCATGACGAAGGGCTGAGGCATTTCCTGGGGGACCTTCCGGTGAGCTGCGGCTATTCGGCCCAGCCTTACCCGTCTCCCCGAGGCCGCACGCGATCTCCTGAATAGTCGTATGAACGCCGAAGGGGTGGTGCCGGACCCCACTGCCGGCACCACCCCGCTCCTTTCGGCCAGCCCTCCGTCAGCCCGCGGAAACCCGCACGTCGGCAGCCTTCACGAAGGCGACCCGATGGCCGAACTGGATCTGGTAGTACTCCTCCTGACCCCGGACGACCGTGTGCCCGCTGGGATCGAACACCGGAGCGAAGTAGTACTCGCCCGGGGTACGGCCCCCCACCACGTACCGCTGACCCGCGAGCAGCTTGTACGGCAGCGGCGACACCGACTGCACCGGCACACCCGCCGGATACGCCGAGGCCTCCGGATACGCCCGCCCGTACACCGGCACCTCCGCCAGACCCTCCCGGGGCGTCAGGACCTGCCCCCGCACGTTCACCGCAGTCGGCTCCGCCACCGGGTTGCCGAACCACGCCTTCTGCCCGAGGTACCAGACCGCCGTCCAGTCCCCCCGGCGCTCCGCCACCGCGAAGCTCTGCCCGGTCGAGGCCCGCGCGCCCGTGTCGTTGACCCCGGTGGTGGAGTCCTGCCCGCCCGGCCGCAGACCGATGTCCTTCACCAGGGGCGCGTCGGCGCTCGGCGCGGTGTGCAGGCGCACCGCCCCGCTGCCGTGCGGCACGCACGCCTGCCCCGCCGTCAGACAGCCCGTGTAGACCGGCTGGTGGGAGTCGTAGTCGGGCCGGATCGTCACCACGCCCGCCTGCGGACCGGTGCTCGGCGTGAGCGGACGGCCGAGCAGCTGGAAGTAGTGCGCCCAGTCCCAGTACGGCCCCGGGTCGGTGTGCATGCCCTTGATCGTGGACGTCACCGTGCCCGGCACGTTGTCGTGACCCAGGACGTGCTGCCGGTCCAGCGGGATGGCGTACCGCGCGGCGATGTACCGCACCAGGCGCGCCGACGACCGGTACATCGCCTCCGTGTACCAGGAGTCCGGCGAGGTCAGGAAGCCCTCGTGCTCCAGACCCACCGACTTGGCGTTCACGAACCAGTTCCCCGCGTGCCAGGCCACGTCCTTCAGCGGCACGTGCTGGGCGATGTGCCCGTCGGAGGACCGCAGCGAGTACTGCCAGGACACGTACGTCGGGTCCTGCACCAGCTTGAGGGTGGTCTTCCAGTCGGCCTCGGTGTCGTGGATCACGATGTAGTCGATCGACTGCGACGCGGGCCGGTTCGCCTTGTCGTGGTTGCCGTAGTCGCCGTCGCCGAACTCCTCGTACGGCGCGGGGACCCACTCGCAGGTCACCGACGCCGGACACTCCACGGGTCCGGCGGCCGGCCGGCGCAGCCCCAGGGCCGCCACCTGACCCGTCGCGGGCGACACCGCCGGGGCGGCCGGGAGCGTCACCACCTGCCCGCTGTCCGTCGTCCGCGTCTCCCCGCTCCGGATCACGTCGAAGACGTCGTTCGCGTACGTCGCCGCCGTCGCCGCGTCGTCCGCACCGGAGTAGCGCGCCACCGCCCCGTACCAGTCGGCCGGGTCCGCACTCTCCGGAAGGCCGGCCTCGCGCTGCGCCGCGGCGAGCAGCGCCGCCCCGCCCTCGATGTTCGCCGCCGGTACGGTACGCAGCTCCCCGGCCGGGATCCCGGACAGCGCGGACGCCCGCTCCAGGGTCCGCAGCCGCTCGGGCAGCTCCTCCGGCGCGGGGACCGGGACGTCCCCGCCGGCGCGGGCCGGGCGGGAGTCGTCGCCCCGGGCGTCCTCCCCGCCCTCCGAGTGGTGCGGGGCGGTCCCGGCCAGCGCCGTCACCGCGTCCGTCAGGTGCATCGGACCGTAGCCCCCGGTCACGCTCGGCGCCCCGCCGTGGGTGTCCCACCGGGACTGCAGGTACGAGACGGCGAGCAGCAGGCTCTCGGGCACGCCCTGACGCTCGGCGGCCCGCGCGAACTGCCCCTGCAGGACACCCGCCTCGGGCACCTCGGCGCCGGCGGGCGGAGCGGCGGACAGCAGGGGAAGCAGCAGGGCGGCGGACGCCAGGGCGCCCGCCCTCCCTCGTACACGGATCGGCTCAGGGCGTCTGCGCGCGGCGGAACGGAGCAAGGCAGCCTCCAGAGGCAGGGGGTGACACGGGGGCGTGCGGGGCCGAACCCGTACAGGGGTATCGGCTCCCGGACGCTGCGTCAATCACACCCGCACAAAAGGAAGTTCCCACGTCAGGGCGGGAATGGAGGCCGTGTGGCGGAGTTTCGCGAAGACGGGCCCCGGGCCTGGGACGCGTCAACGGACTGGACCAATGGAGCGGTTCTCGTGGCGGGGACGGTGCGGACAAGCCGGTGCGCCGCGTCCCGGTGTGTCGGCACCGGGCTCACGGCGCACCGCCCCCGTGTGGTCGGCCGGACCCGCCCCTTCAACGCGTCCCGACCGCCGCGCGCACGGCCCGCCGTGCCATGGCGCAGTCGTCGTGCAGCCGCCTCAGCAGCAGCCGCTGTTCCTCGCCGGGCGCCAGCGCCCCCGAGGGCACCGGCACCGAACCGGCCGGCGGAGCCTCCTTCATGGTGCGCTGCACCGCCGTCTCGTAGGTACGGATCTCCCGCGTCAGCACGATCATCAGGTTCACCAGGAAGGCGTCCCGGGAGGCCGGGCCCGCCTGCTGGGCGAGCTGACTGATCTGCCGCCGGGCCAGCGGCGCGTCACCGAGCACCGCCCACAGGGTCGCCAGGTCGTAGCCGGGCAGGTACCAGCCCGCGTGCTCCCAGTCGACGAGGACCGGTCCCGCCGGGGAGAGCAGGATGTTGGAGAGCAGGGCGTCACCGTGACAGAACTGGCCCATGCCCTGTCGGCCGCCCGCGTGCGCCAGACCGTGCAGCAGCTTCTGCAGGTCGTCCCGGTCCCGGTCCGTGAAGAGCCCGAGCTCGTGGTAGCGGGCGATCCGGGCGCCGTAGTCCAGCGGGGCGTCGAAGGTCCCGGCCGGCGGCCGCCAGGCGTTGAGCCGGGCGATCGCACCGAGCGCGGCCCGCACGTCGGCCCGGGGCGGGGCCTCGACGGGGTGGCGCGAGAGCGCCGCCGCCCGCCCGGGCATCCGCTCGATCACCAGCGTGCCGTTCTCCGGGTCCGCTGCGATCAGCCGCGGTGCCCGCACCGGCGGACGGTGGCGGACGAAGGAGCGATAGGACGCTATCTCGTGCCGGAACCGCTCGACCCACGCGGGGGAGTGGTCCAGTAAACACTTGGCGACCGCCGTCATCCGCCCGGTCGTCCCGACGATCAGTACGGAACGGCCGCTGCGCCGCAGCACCTGCACCGGGTTGAACTCCGGGCAGATCCGGTGGACCGACGCGATCGCCATCTTCAACTGCGCCCCCTGGGGGCCGGACAGATCGATTCTCCCGCTGACCGGCTGGGTGCCGGTGCCGCCAGCCCAGCGCCTCGGCCGGACGGCCTGGGGCGCGGGGGCGAGGTACGGTCCGGCGCCTGCCGGGACGATGCGGTGCTGCGGCCGGGGCGGGGCGGACACGGAGGACGATGCTGTGTACATGGAGGTGACAGATCCCTTCGTGCGCCGACGAATTGCGTGCGTCGCCCCGCCCGCCCCCGGTCCGCACCCTGGGGAATGAGGGCCGGTCGGCGGGGCGGGGTGGCGCGTTCCTACCTGACACCCGGGCGCGGGTGGCGGAACATCTCGCGCACCCTGGCGAAGCCTGGCGAATTGTCGCCAGGCCTATGACAGCGGGCTACTGTCAACTCAGCCGAGAACCTGGGGGCTTAGACGTGACCGGACAAACCAACACCCGCCTGGCAGACCTGTTCGGCCTGGCCGGCTGGTCCAAGGGCGAACTCGCGAGACTCGTCAACCGGCAGGCGGCGGCCATGGGCCACCCCCAGCTGGCGACGGACACCTCGCGGGTGCGGCGGTGGATCGACCGGGGCGAGACCCCGCGCGATCCCGTGCCCCGGGTGCTGGCAGCACTGTTCACCGAGCGACTCGGCCGTGTCGTGACCATCGAGGACCTCGGGTTCGTACGACACGGGCGTGCCGGAAAGAAGCAGGACGTCAGGAAGACGGACAACCCTGACGGGCTGCCCTGGCCCCCCGATCGTGCGGCGGCGGTCCTCACCGAATTCACGGGAATGGACCTCATGCTCAACCGACGCGGCCTGGTGGGCGCGGGTGCCGCGCTTGCCGCCGGCTCCGTACTCAGCAACGCCATGCACGACTGGCTGCAGACCGAACCCACGCGCACGGGCGTCGCCCCGCGGGCCACCGATCCCCTCCACGCCGACCCCGCTGGGTTCGACCGCTACGAGGCCGCCCCCATCGGGTCGGAGGAGATCGAGGCCCTGGAGCACTCCGTCATCGTCTTCCGCGCCTGGGACGCCTCCCGGGGCGGCGGTCTGCAGCGCAAGGCGGTCGTGGGCCAGCTCAACGAGGTGGGCGGCATGCTCGCCTACCGCCACGCCGACCACCTCCAGCGGCGCCTGTGGGGCGTCGCCGCCAACCTCGCCGTCCTCGCGGGCTGGATGTCCCACGACGTCGGCCTCGAACCTACGGCGCAGAAGTACTTCGTCATCGCCGCCCACGCGGCCCGCGAGGGCGGCGACCGGCCCCGGGCCGGCGAGGCGCTGTCCCGGGCCGCCCGCCAGATGGTGCACCTGGGCCGGCCCGACGACGCACTCGACCTGATGAAGCTCGCCAAGGCGGGCTCGGGCGAACGGGTACTGCCCAGGACCCAGGCCATGTTCCACACCATCGAGGCCTGGGCGCAGGCCTCCATGGGGCGGGGGCAGGCGATGCGGCGGACCCTCGGCGAGGCCGAGGACCTCTTCGTCTCCGACACGGGCGAGGAGAAGCCGAGCTGGATGCAGAACTTCGACGAGGCCGACATGCACGGCATGCAGGCCCTCGCCTACCGCACCCTCGCCGAGCACGACCCGACCGCCGCGATCCCCGCGCAGCGCCATGCCAAGCTGGCCATCGAACTGCGGCACGGCGGGCACGACCGGTCGAAGCTCTTCGACCACATCTCCCTCGCCTCGGCCTGCTTCATCGCCGACGACCCGGAGCAGGCCGACCGGTACGCCCGGCTCGCGCTGATGTCCATGGGGGACACCTCGTCCCACCGGACCTGGGACCGGCTGCGGGAGATGTACCGGCTGACCGGCCAGTACGCGGGCTACTCGAGGATCGAGGACCTGCGCGAGGAGATCGAGCTGGCCCTCCCGAGGTCCCCCGTCAACCGCCCCAGGACCGGGCGGGCCTGAGCCTCCCGGTCCTGCGGGACGGGAGGCTCGGTCGGGGCTCGGTCGGGGCCAGGCGGGTGGCTCGGCGGATTCAGGGCCGGCGGTGGCTCGGTGGCTTCACGCGCGTGGGGTGGCTCGGCGGCTTCCGGTTCGGCTGCCTCGGGCTCGTCGGGTGGCCGGCCTGCTCAGGCTCGGCGGGCGACCCGGACCACCATCACGCAGGCGTCGTCCTCACGTGACTCCTCGCCGAACTCCTCCACCACCGCGCGCACGCCGTCCTGCGCGTCGCGCGCCTCCGCGAGCCGGGGGCCGAGGGCGAGCAGCCGTCGGGTGCCCGTGTCGTCGTCCGCCCCGGTGCCGCGGGTCAGCCCGTCGGTGTGCAGGACGAGGAGGTCGCCCGGGAGCAGCCGGGTCTCGGCCTCGCCGTACAAGGCGCCGGTCGTCGCCCCGAGCAGGACGCCCTCGGGCCGCCGCAGCACGTGCCCCGTCCCGTCGCGGAACAGCAGCGGGGCGGGGTGTCCGGCCTGCGCCCAGGCCAGGGACTGGGCCACCGGGTCGTAGCGGCAGCACATCGCGCTGCCGAGCGCGGGCTGTACGGAGGTCTCCAGAAGCTGGTTCAGGTGGCCCATCAGCGCGGCGGGGCGGATGCCGGCGACGGCCATGCCGCGCAGCGCGCCGAGGAGCATGGCCATGGAGGAGGTCGCGGCGACCCCGTGGCCCGTCAGGTCGCCGACGGTGAGCAGCGCGTCCCCGTCGGGCAGTGCGAGCGCGTCGTACCAGTCGCCGCCGATCAGACCGGTACTCGCGGCCGGGAGGTAGTGCGCGGCCACGTCGAGCGGGGCGGGGCCGTCGTGGGCGAAGCGGAGCGAGCCGCGCCACGGCGGGAGGACCGCCTCCTGGAGCTCGACGGCGACCCGCCGCTCGGTGAGCTCGATGTGGCGGCTGCGCTCCAGGCTGTCCCGGCTCTCGCGGACGGCCCGCTCGCTGCGCCGCAGCTCGCTGACGTCGCGCAGGACGGCCCACATGGAGGCGGTGCAGCCGTCGGTGTCGAGGACGGGCTCGCCGGTCATGTGGACCGTGCGCACCCGGCCGTCCGTCCGTACGATCCGGAACTCGCCGTCGAACGGCTTCCCGTCGATCAGGCAGTCCGTCACCATGCTCTGCAGGACGGACTGGTCCTCGGCGAACACCATCGTGGGCATCTCGTCGAGCGACATCGGGCCGCTCTCGCGGAGCCGTCCGAAGATCTGGAACAGCTCCTCGGACCAGCTGACCTCGTCGGTGAGCAGGTTCCACTCGGCGCTGCCGACCCGGGAGAGCAGCGAGCCGGTCCGGGGCGGGGCGGCCACACCGTACGCCGTGCCGGGGGCGGACGCGCGCGCGGTGCCGACGGGGACGTCGATCTCCTCGGCCGCGTCCACGAAGTCGGCGTTCGCCGGGACTCCGGCCCGGAGCTGACCCAAGTGGGCGCCCAAGTCGTCGAGTTGATGGACCGCCAGGTCGCACAGGGCGCGCTGCCACCGCTGCTGGAGGTCGTCCTCGTCCGCCACGGCATCCCGGCGGACGGCGTCCAACTCCCCGCGCAGGCGGCGGGTCTGTGAGATCAGCGCGTCCACCGCGCCCGGCTCCGGCGGCTGGGCGGGGCGGTCCGCGAACAGATGGGACGGCATGTCGTACTCCGATACAGGCGCGGCGCGGCCAGGTGTGGAAGGTGGCCCGTAGACGACTGTCGCACAGCCCGGGACAGCCCGTAAGGGATTTGGCAACACTCGATCCGGTGGTGCTTCCGTCATATGCCAAAGGCCCGGCGATTATCGGACAGGGCGCGACCCGTTACGGTGCTGGGGTGGTGAACGACGACGCAAACAGCACGGTGGGCGCGGGTGCGACGGTCACGGGCGGGGCGTCCGCGGGTGGTTCGGACGTGCGTACGGGGGCGGGTGCGGGAATGCCGGGGGCTCTTGCGCCCGGCGCCGTGACGGGTGAGGCGGGCACGACTGTGGGCCGTCCGGACGCGCGTACGGACGCGGGCGCGTCGGCGTCGAGTCCGTCGGCCGCGAGTCCGTCGGCGGCGGGCGTGTCGGCCGCGGGCCTGGTCGCCGCGGCCCCGGTGGCCGCAAGCCCGGTGGCCGCGAGCGCGTCGGCCGCAAGCCCGGTGGCCGCGAGTCCGTCGGCCGTGAGTCCGGCAGCCGCGAGCCCGGTGGGTACCGCCGTCCTGCTCGCCGCCGCGCCCGCCGGCCGGGGCCGCGCCATGGACGCCGCCTCCGTGCTGCCGGCGCTCGCCGCCGTACCGCCCGGGATCCTCACCGGCACCACGGCCGCGACGGTCGTCGAACTCGCCGACCCGCTCGACCCGCAGACCGTCCTCACCCGGCTGCGCGCCGCGGCCGCGAGCCCCGGCCCCCTGGTCGTCTGCCTCGCGGGCCAGCTCCACCTCGACCGCCGCCAGCAACTGCCGCATCTCGCCCTCGCCCGCACCACGCAGGCGACCCTCCGCTACACGGCGCTGCCCTGGCACTGGCTCGCCGGCGAACTCGGCGTACGGCAGCCCGGCACCACGACCGTCGTCGCGGACCTCGCGGCCGACCCGGACGTCTGGCAGCGCCTCACCACCGCGCCGGGACTCCTGCACCTGGGGCCCGGCCCCCTTCTCTACGGGCGCGTGGTGCCCGCCCCGCGCCGGGGCGAACCCACGACCCCCGAGTACCTGCGGGCCTGGGCCGAACTCTGGCGCTCCGGCGCCCGGTTGACGCCGAGCGCGACGCACGCGGAGGCGGCGGCGCGGGCGATGACGGTGGCACCGGCACCGGAACCGGTGTTCCTGACACCAGGGCCGGCACCGCAAGGGGCCCCCGAGGCCGGGGCGCCGACGAGCCCGGGGCTTGGTGCAGGGGCTGTTCCCCCGGCCGGAACGGCGGCGGCGCCGGGTTGGCCGGCCGTGTACCCGGCCGTCATGGCACCCGCGCCCAGCCTGGGAGCCGAGCGCCCGGCCCATACGGCACCCGCGCAGGATCCGGTGGCCGTACCCGCGGCTCGTCCCGACTCCGCGCAGGATCCGGTAGCCGTACCCGCGGCTCGTCCCGACTCCGCGCAGGATCCGGTAGCCGTACCCGCGGCTCGTCCCGACTCCGCGCAGAGTCCGGTGGCCGTACCGCCAGCCCGTACCGCGTCCGCGCCCGGCCCGGCGGCTGGCCACCCGGCCCGTACAGCATCCGCACCCGCGTCGCCTCCGGCCTCGGCTCCCGCGCCCGTTCCCGTGATCCGGCTCGCGCCCGCGCCCCTGCCCGCGATCCCTCCGGCGCCCGTGCCCGCCGGTGCGCACGGGCCCGCTGCGGTCCCCGTGGACCCGCACCCCGCGATCCTCGCCGCCGCCATGGCGGGTCGGCACGGGGAGGCGGCGGCGGTGGCGGCGGCCTGGGAGCACGAGGCCCTGCGCCGTCACGGACCCCGGTCGGTGGAGGCCGTGCACTGGACGGAGGTACGGGCCGACCTCGCCCGCCTCGCCGGGGAACCGGCCCGCAGCTGCGAACTCTGGCTCGCCGCCGCCGAGGCCCGGCTCGGGCTGCGCCAGCGCCCGGACGACCCCGACGTCGAAGGGGCCGTCGACCGGGCCCACCACCAGTGGGAGCACATCGAGGATCCCGGCCGCGCCCGGGCCCTCGGGCCGCTCCTGGTCGACCTCCGCCGACGCGTCCCCGGCCGCCGCCCCGGCGCACTGGCCGCGCTCACCCGCCGCATGGGCTGAGCGGCCCGGACAGGGGCGGCGAGGGACGGCAGCAATCCGCCCGGGCCCGTACGGCCACGGCCCGGGCCTGCGATGATGGGAGTTGTGATCGTCTCCCCGCTCCCCGCCACCCACCCCGCCGGCCCGCTCGTCACCGCGCGGCTGGTGCTGCGGCGGGTCCGGAGCGGGGACGTGCCGGCCGTGACGCGGCTCTGGACCGACCCCCTGGTGCGGCAGCACCTCGGCGGTCCCGTCATCGAGTCGGTCGTCCGGATCCGGCAGCGGCGGATCGTGGGGGCGCCCGGGTTCCACGCGGTCGTCAGGGCCGAGGACGGTGTCCTCGTCGGTCTGGTGACGGTGGAGGACGGCGCGCGGAACGGGGAGACGGAGGTCTCGTACCAGTTCCTGCCCGAGCACTGGGGACAGGGGTACGCGCGCGAGGCGGTGGACGCGGTCGTCACCCGCGTCCTGGACGGCGCGGCGAGCGTGGTCGCGCTCACGCAGGAGGCGAACCACCCCTCGCGGCGTCTCCTGGAGGCCGTCGGCTTCGAGCACGCGGAGTCCTTCGTGGAGTGGGACGCCCGCCAGGTGCTCTACCGGCGGCGCGCCTGACCGGCCGGCCCGGTCAGGAACACCCGCCCGCGACCAGCGCCGCCACCGCCCGTTCCAGCCGCGCCGCCCGGGTCTTCGCGGTGCGGGCCTGCCAGAGGCTGAGGATCACCAGGTAGCGGTCGGTCTTCCCCAGGGCCTCGAAGGCCTCCGCCGCCCCCGGTTCCGCGGCCAGCGCCGCCGCCAGGTCGTCCGGCACCGCCGCGTCCTTCTGGGAGGGGTACGCGGCGTCCCACCGGCCGTCCGCCCGCGCCGCCCGCACCTCGGCGAGGCCCGGCTCCCGCATCCGGCCGGCGGCGGTCAGCGCCTCGACCTGGCGCACGTTGACCTGGGACCAGAGGCTGCGGGGCCGGCGCGGGGTGATCTTCTGGAGGTAGCTCCGCTCGTCGCGCGCCCTGCGCTTGCCGGTGATCCAGCCGTAGGCGAGCGTGCCGTCGAGGATCTCCTCCGCGCTCGGCGAGGCGAGGTCCGAGCCCTTGCGGGCGAGCAGCAGCCAGATGCCCGGGGTGTCCCCGTGGTGCTCGTCCAGCCAGGCCTCCAGCTCCTCCCCGCCGCTGAACGCCTTGACCGAGAGCCCCTCGACCGTCTCCATCGGACACCTTCCTCCCCACCGTCACCGCCGGACGTCCCTGGGGCCACGATAGGCGGCCGGTGGCACGTACGATCTGCGGATCGTCCCCCAGGGCACCCGTCACACCGTTTCCAGGTCGTCCCCGAGGAGTTCCGCCCCATGTCCTTCCTGGTGATCGGCGAGTGCGTCGCCGACATCGTCCGCGCCGCCGAGGGATCCGGTGCCGCCGACCGTGTCCACCCCGGCGGCAGCCCCGCCAACGTCGCCTACGGCCTCGCGCGCCTCGGCCGGGACGTCATGCTGCTCACGCAGCTCGCCGACGACGCCGACGGGCGGCTGATCGCGGACCACTTGAAGGGCGCGGGGGTACGGGTGGAGGTCGGCGGCCTTCCCGTACGGACCCCGTCGGCGGCCGTCGGGCTCGACGCGCACGGCCGGGCCGCGTACACCTTCGACATCGCCTGGACGCTGGAGACCGGAGCGCCGCCCGCCGAGGCGCCGGCGCACGTGCACATCGGCTCGATCGCCGCCGTCACCGCTCCCGGCGCGGCCACCGTCCTCGCCGAGGTCGAGCGGCTGCGCGACCGGGCCACGGTCAGCTACGACCCGAACGTGCGGCCCGCGCTGATGGGGGAGCACGGCGAGGCCGTCGCCCGCGTCGAGCGCTGTGTCGCCCTCAGCGATTTGGTCAAGGCGAGCGACGAGGACCTGGCCTGGCTGTATCCCGGAGCGGAGCCGCACGAGGTCGCCGCCCGCTGGCGGGCCCTCGGCCCGGCCGTCGTCCTGGTCACCCGGGGCGCGGCCGGCTCGATCGCCTTCACCGGGCGGGAGACGGTCACGGTGGAAGCACCTCCGGTCACCGTCGTCGACACGGTCGGCGCGGGCGACTCCTTCATGTCCGCCGTCCTCGACATCCTCGCCGGGCGCGGGCGGGAGACCCTCGCCGGGCTCGGTGCCGAGTACCTCGCGCGACTGCTGTGCAGGGCGACCGCGGCGGCGGCCGTCACCGTCTCCCGGGCCGGCGCCCAGCCCCCCGACCGGGCCGAACTGGACGCGGCCGGGGAGCGGTTCACCGTCAGGTGCGGGCGTGTGAGGTGATGTCCGCGGCGAACTGCTCGACCATCTCCGGCGTGACCGTCGGCCGGCACTGGGCGATGGCCTCCAGGTAGTCGGCCGTGCTCGCGCCGGGCGCCGGGGCGTCCCCGCCGCGCCCGCCGACCGCGACCAGGTCCCGCTCGAAGGACGCCTGGGCGGCGATCCGCGCCGCGTGCTCGATGTCGGCGGGGGTGAACAGCTCGCTGGCGAGCACCAGTTCGTCGATGTCGACGTCGGTCCGCCCGTCGGTGTAGCGGGCCCAGATCGCCGCCCGCGCCGCCTTGTCCGGCGTACCGATCGGGATGAGGTAGTCGAAGCGGCCGGGCCGCAGGAACGCCGGGTCGAGGGAGCGGATCGAGTTGGTCGCGCAGACGAGCAGCCGCTCGTCCCGCTCCCGGAACCCCGGTATCAGCTTCAGGAGTTCGTTCGTCACCCCGTGCATCCCGCCCGGCTGGGCGGGCTCGGAGCGGACCGGGGCGATCTCCTCGACCTCGTCGATGAAGACGAGGACCCGCTCCAGCTCGGCGATCCGCGCGAACGCGGACCGCAGCGCGGCGGCGAGGTTCCCCTCGTCGGCGAGGCGGGAGGGCAGGATCTCCACGAAGGGCCAGCCGAGCCGGGAGGCGATGCCCCGCGCGAACGTGGTCTTCCCGGTGCCGGGCGGGCCGAACAGGCAGACCGCGCGCGGCGGCCGTACGCCGTGCCGGTTGGCGCGCTCCGGTTCGGCGAGCGGCAGCACCACGCGGCGCTCGATCAGGTCCTTCTCCCGCTCCATGCCGGCCACCTTCGCCCACAGGTCCCCGGGGAGCAGTCGGCCGCCCAGGTCGTCGAGGAGCCCGGCGGCGGGGCCGTGCAGCGGCTCCACCTTCTCGAAGTACGCGACGGCGGGCTGGCGCGTGTACCCGGCGTTCAACAGGCCCTCGCCGAGGAGCTCCTCCTCCGGCAGGACGTACGCGATGCGCCCGACGCGGGCCGCGACGAGCCGCCGCTCCAGCTCCACGAGCAGGGCACTGGCGAGGCCGCGGCCCCGCCACGCCGAGGAGATCGCGATCCGCATGACCCAGGCCCGCTCGCCGGAGACACAGGCGAGCGCCGCCCCGATGGGGGCGCCCTGGTGCACGGCGACCACGGCCGGCTGGCGGGTGGTGAGGGCCCCGAGGCACTCGGCGAGCGAGAAGACGGACTCCTGCCCGAGTTCGGCGGTGGTGTCGATCAGATGGACGACCGCCGCGAGATCGCTCTCGCGGTAGTCGTGGATGTGCCAGTTCACCGGTGGTACCGCCCCTCGTTCGCTCTGTTGCGGCGAGGCTAGGCGGAGGGGTGGGGCGGGGGCCTGCGCCGCCGTGCACAAGGCGGCGCGTCCCAACGCTCCGTACCGGCTCTATGCAGCGGCTCTACGCAGGGGCCGGAGCCTGCTTCGGGTCCGGGCCGTAGTCGTTCTGCCGCTGCTCGCCCTCGGTGGCGAGGAAGACGATCAGGACGATGCAGCCGACCAGCGGAACGAGGGCGATGAGGAGCCACCAGGCGGAGCGGCCGGTGTCGTGCAGACGGCGGGCCATCACGCCCAGGTGCGGCAGGAGCACGGCCAGGAAGTAGATCGCCCAGAGGAGCGGGAAGGTGCCGATCGCCAGGTCGATCGCCACGACGACGATGACCGCGATAGCGTTGACCAGGAAGAACATCCAGTGTTCCGTGCGGCGCGCACGGCCGCTGAACACCGCGTACTTCTTGAGCACGTCGAGATACCAGTTCACATTGTCCCCCGAGGACTGGGTGTACGAGCGGAAGGCCGGCCCTGTGGAGCGAGCCGACGAAGAACCTATGCGGCGGAAAGCGCGGGGGTCAATCGGTTCTCGGACGTCCGCGGTTCACACGCGGAACGCGCGTCGACGCGGTGAACGGCGGCA
Source organism: Streptomyces sp. NPDC037410 (assembly GCF_055602235.1). Taxonomy (NCBI): domain Bacteria; kingdom Bacillati; phylum Actinomycetota; class Actinomycetes; order Kitasatosporales; family Streptomycetaceae; genus Streptomyces; species Streptomyces sp. NPDC037410. Next base: position 62,546 of record NZ_JBVJWR010000020.1, read on the forward strand.
CCTCCTGGAGAGGAGATGCCGCCGTTCCGGGGAGAGGATCGACGAAGGTCCGGGAGCCGGACGATCAGAACGTCACGTCCTCCTCTTGGTCATGAGAATTCCGCCGGCCGTGAGGGAGAACAGGCAGACGCACGCGCCGGTGATCACGTTGCTGAGCACCGTGCCCGTGTCGGGGTGCCGCGAGACCACCCACGGGGCGACGATCAGCCATGCGCCCAGGAGCAGGACGACGAAGTTCAGGTCCTGCGACCGTTCGGGAACCATCGACATGCACAGGCCGAGCCCCGCGAGGGCGATGCCGACGATCAGGTTGGTGATGGCCAGCTCCGGCCGGGCGGCGGAGAAGTGGACCGTCCAAGCGGAGATCGCGGTCCACAGACCGGCGAGGATCACGAGCTCCTCGACGGCCGCGACACCTCTCGTCTGGAGCATGCGGGCATAACGGTCCCGCATTTCCGACGCATCGGGGTGTCCCGCGATATCACCGGGACGGTGAGAGACGTCGGCCATGTGACTCGCCTCCTTCTGGCGTCCTGCGTGTCTGGCCGCACTGCGGCAATTGCACCGCGGCTCCATTGTGCTCTTATCTGGCCTTTATGTGTAGGTCTGTCCGGTGGGGATGTGTACAGAAAAGGAGCCGTGGATGTGCGGGGATCCGCCAAAAGGTCATTTCCGGTCAAGGAAAATTCAGCGCAAAGTCGAACCGTTCTTCGCATCGGTATGCGTACGGCGGCCCGCGCGGTGGCCATGACCGCCCCGGCGTAGCCTGGAAAAGGACTCGGGGACCGGAACTTCCACCGCCCGGGAGTGCACGATGGCCGGCATCGTACGGAAGAGCTTCGACTCAGCGGACGAGACGCGTCCCTTCGAGGACGGCAAGGGCAGGCTCGACCTGCTCATCGGCGACGGTGGCTCGGTGGGCCGGGCCGTCTTCGAGCCGGGCTGGCAGTGGTCCAAGCACGTCAAGCCCATCGCAGGCACCGACAGTTGTCAGGCGTCGCACGTCGGATACGTGATCAGTGGCCGGATGAAGGTCGTCATGGACGACGGCGAGACGACGGAGTTCGGGGCGGGCGACTACATGGAGGTCAAGCCCGGACACGACGCCTGGGTCCTCGGCGACGAGCCCTGCGTGGCCCTCGACTGGCTGGGCTTCACGAACTACGCCGTGCCGCAGTCCTCCTGACGGCCTCCTCGCCCGGCAGCGAACGGGCAGTGCCTGGGAGTGCTGCCGGGCGGGAATCATGCTCGCCTGTCGATCGGGCCCGTGAGGCCTATCCGTAGGCGTCCGTGACGCAGTCGGCGGCGCAGCGCCAGTGCTCGAACCTGCGCCGGAGCGCCGCCGCCGCATGCGGCCGCTCCACTCCCGCGTGGCCGTACCGCTCCTCGGCCGTCCGCATCACCGCCGTGACGGTGACGATCGCGGGCTCGCCCTCGCCGGCGGACCGGCGGGCCTCCGCGATCACGTGGTCGGCCGCCCGCTGGAGGTCCCTGGCGTACTCCCGCTGGGCGACGGTCCGCGCCCGCGAGGCGGCGAAGGGCCGCACGGCCCGGCCCTTCCAGATCACCCCGGCGGCCATGAGGCCCGCGCCGGACAGGAACCAGAGCGTCCACCCCACGGCACCGGCGTCCCACTTCATCGCCGCCGCCTTCCCCTGCCCGCGCGTGCCCTTCCCGAGCCTCCGAGTCTAAGGGGGCGCCGCTCCCGGGTGCCCCCTCCCCGGCTCGGCGCCCCCGGGTGGCGGCCTCCCGGGGCGCAGGATTGACACGTGTAAGTAGCCGGTGACAGGCTCGTGCTCCGGCCCCGTGTGCCCGCGCAGAAGGAGCAGCACCCCATGAGCACCACCGTCACCACCGACCGAGGACCCGTGCGCGGCGAGCGCCGTGCGGACGGGACCCTGCGTTTCCTGGGCATCCCGTACGCGCAGCCGCCCGTCGGCGACCTCCGTTTCGCGGCCCCCGTGCCGCCGGAGGCCTGGTCGGAGCCGCTGGACGCGACGGCGTACGGGCCGACCGCGCAGAAGCGGCCGTTCGCGGACGTCACGACGATCCCGGAGCCGTCGATCCCGGGCACAGGGGTGCTGAACCTGAACGTGTTCACGCCGGCGGCGGACCCGGAGGCCGGTCTGCCGGTGCTGGTCTGGATCCACGGCGGCGGTTACGTGGCGGGCTCGGCGGCGAGCCCCTGGTACGACGGTGCCGCCTTCAACCGGGACGGCGTCGTGCTCGTCTCGGTCGGCTACCGCCTCGGGATCGAGGGATTCCTGCACCTGGAGGGCGCGCCGGACAACCGGGGCGTACGGGACTGGATCGCGGCCCTGGAGTGGGTGCGGGACAACATCGCGGCCTTCGGCGGCGACCCGGCGAAGGTCACGATCGCCGGCCAGTCGGCGGGCGGCGGCGCCGTGCAGACGCTGCTCGCCGTCCCCTCGGCGCAGGGCCTGTTCCGGGGCGCGCTCTCCGTCTCGGGCGCGGTCATGCGGCCCGACGGGCCCGAGGTCGCCCGCGCCGCCGCCCGGCTGTTCACCTCGCGCACCGGCGTCCCCGCCGCCGCCGCCGCCCTGCGCGACCTGACCGACGACGAACTCCTCGACCTCCAGGACCAGCTGTCCGCACCGGGCCCGGACCGCGAGGGCCTGCCGCCGATGCTGGCCCTCGCCCCCTTCGCCGACGGGGAGCTGATCCCCGTACCCGTCCTGGACGCCCTGACGACGGGCGGGGCCGGCGCGGACGTACCGCTGATGCTCGGCTTCACCGCGGACGAGTTCACGATGATCCCCGGACCCGGTCCGGACGCCCCGCCGCTGCCGGTTCTCCTCGGCGGGCTCGGCCTGGAGGCGGCCAGGGCGGACGCCTTCACCGAGGCGTACGCGGAGGCCGGGGAGGAGCGGTACTTCGGCCAGGCGCTGACCGACACGGTCTTCCGCGCCCCGAACCTCGCCGTCGCGGACGCCCGCGCCGCACGGGAACGGCCCACCTGGTTCTACGAGTTCCGCTGGCGCTCGCCGGGTCTCGGGCTCGCGTTCCACTGCCTGGACCTGCCCTTCGCCTTCGACCTCCTCGATGCCGAGGGCGTCGCGGCCGTCGCCGGCGACGAGCCGCCGCGCGCGCTCGCCGACGCCCTGCACCGGGCCTGGGTCGGCTTCGTCACCGACCAGGACCCGGGCGCCGACTGGCCGCGCTACACGGCCGCCGAACGGGCCACGAAGATCTGGGACGCGGAACCCCGGGTCGCCCCGGACCCGGTGCGCCGGGTCCGCGACATCTGGCTCGGCTGAGCCGGCCGGACGCACCGGGGCCCGTCCGGCCGGAGGCGGGCGGACGGGCCACAGCGACTAGTCCCCGGTCGTGCCGTCGAGCAGTTCGCGCAGGATGTCCAGATGGCCGTTGTGGCGGGCCGTCTCCTCGGTGAGGTGGAGGAGGATCCAGCGCAGGTCGACGTGCAGGCCGTCGCGGACCGGGCGCTTCGCCCCGGCGTCCAGGTCTCTCCCGGCGACCAGTTCGCGGTAGCGGGCGCTCTGTCCGGCGTACTCGTCGAGCAGCTGCGCGAGCGGGAAGTCGACCGCGATGCGCATCTCGCGGTCGGGATCCTCCACGGTCCAGGGCCCCTGGTCCTCCTCGCCGAGGAAGACCGCCTGGAACCAGTAGTACTCGACCCAGCGGAGATGGTTGATCAGCCCGCTCATGGTCATCAGCGGGGAACCCGGCAGGAGCGCCTTGCGGGCGTTCTCCTCGGAGAGGCCCTCGCACTTGGCGCGAGCGGTGTCACGGGCGTAGTCGAGGAAGGTGGTGAGCTGGGTGCGCTCGTCCCACGCGGGCGGTGTGTCGTCTGTTCTGGTCATCGCGCGAAGCGTCCCCGATCACCGCGACCGGTGTCGAGGCAATTACCGACCTCCCCGGCACCCCTGTACGCGGCCGGGCGGCGAGCGTGCGAGCCGGGCGGGCCGGACCCGACGCGAATCGTCAGACAGGCCCTAGCATCGGGCTCAGCCCCACGCGCCCGCCCACGGACGGATCGGACCGCCAGATGCTGAAGGACTTCGCCGACCTCTCCACGCCGCTCGTCGCCGACGCCTGCGTACGGCTCGGAGAACCCCTGCGGGCCGCGCCCGCCGGGATCCTGCCCGTCGTCACCGGGCAGCGCGTCGCCGGCCGGGTGCTGCCCGCCCGCCACTACGGAAGCGTCGACGTCTTCCTGGAGGCGTTCACGCAGGCCGCGCCCGGGGACGTCCTCGTCATCGACAACGGCGGCCGCCGCGACGAGGCCTGCGTCGGCGACCTCGCCGTCCTGGAGGCGGAAGCGGCCGGCGTCGCCGGGGTCGTCGTCTGGGGACTGCACCGCGACACCCCGGACCTGGTCGAGATCGGACTGCCCGTCTTCTCGTACGGACGCCACGCCCCCGGCCCCGTACGCCTCGACGACCGCGACCCCGACGCGCTGACCGCCGCGCGGTTCGCCGACCACGAGGTCACCGCCGCCGACGTGGTGTTCGGCGACGACGACGGCGTGGTCTTCGTGGCGGCCGACCGCGCGGACGCCGTCCTGGAGACCGCCCGGAGCATCTTCCGCACCGAACGGGAACAGGCCCGCCGGATCAGGGCGGGGGAGACCTTGCGCGCACAGACCCGGTTCGACGAGTACCTCGCGGGCCGCGCCGAGGACCCCTCGTACACCTTCCGCCGCCATCTGCGCCGGATCGGCGGGGCGATCGAGGAATAGGCCGGGACGCTCAGCCTTCGAAGCCGACCGTGCCGTCCGGCAGGAGCGCCTCCACGTGTGCGCCGTGCTCCACCGTCCGGCTCACCGTGCAGAACTTCTCGTGCGTCAGGCGCACACCACGGGCGAACACCTCGGCCGCCTTCGGGTTTTCGTCCGGCAGGTCGAACTCGTAGCTCACCCGGATCCGGCCCAACCGTCCGCCGTCCTCGGGTCCTGACACCGACTCCACCACGATCCGCAGGTCGTCGTGGTCCACCGCGCGGGCCGTCCGGTCGATGACGAGGCCGCCGCAGCCGCCCATCGCCGCGAGCAGCAACTCGACCGGGGTGAAGGAGGGCTGCGCGTCCGCGTCGTCGGCGGCGGCCATCCGGACCTCCGCGCCCCGGTCGTTGCGGGCGGTCCAGTTCCGGTACCCGGTGCGGACGGTCTCGATCCGGTAGTCGGCCATGGCGGCGGGGCTCCTTCGTTCACGTGCGTGTGCTCGTACGGTACGCGCCGGGGTTCTCCCGCCGCCCCCGAGGCCGCCGCGCCACGTCTGAGTAGCGCGGTGAGGGCGGCTGAGTACGCCGACCGATGCGGTGGCCGCCGCCCGCTGATGGACTGGCGGCATGACCTTCGACGCCCGGCGCGCCCGCCGCCTCCAGCACGTCACCGCCACCGGCACGGCCCTCGCGGTGGCCCTCGGCCCGCTGGTCCTCGGCGCACTCTTCGCCAAGTCGGTCGGCGGGGACCCGATGGTCTCCGTCAACGCCCTGATCGCGGGCGGCGGCCAGCGCGCCCGGATCTCCCGCGCCCAGCTCCGGACGGGAGCCAGGCTGCGGGCGCGGGGCGCCGGGCAGGCCGAGCGCGGTCGTGGACCCCGCCTCGGGCGGCGCCTCCGCCACGGTGTCCTGGCAGGACGTCCCCACAAGACGTCCACGCCGAACGGCTCCCGGAGGCCCCGGACATGAGCGATGATCGTCCTCTCTGAGGATTACCCGGGAGTAGCACGCCGGGTTCACGGCGAAAGGGCACACCGAATGGCGAGGCGGCACCCCGCGCGGGACGACGACCACACGAGCGGCACCGGGGGCCGAGGGCCCGCCGACGGGCCCGGCATCGGTCGGCGGCGGTTCCTCGGCTACGTCCTGGCCGCGCCCACCCTCACCGTCGCCGCCCAGCTCGGCGCCGAGGCCCTCGCCCCGCGTGAGGCCGCGGCGGCGACGCCCGCGCTCATCCCCTCGCTGCCGGGGCCGGCCGAACTCCTCGACCTCAACGAGCTGCTCACGCTCGCGGCCCTGCCCACCAGCAACCTCGTCACCATCCGCGTCGACAGCGACGGCACCGCCCACTTCGCCCTGCCCCGCGCCGAGGTCGGCCAGGGCGTCACCACCTCCAGCGCCATGATCGTCGCGGAGGAACTCGACCTGCCCCTGGACAAGGTGAAGGTCACCCTCGCCGACGCCCGCCCCGAGCTGCTCTTCAACCAGCTCACCGGCGGCTCCAACACCACCTACTCCACCTACACCCCCATCCGGGTCGCCGCCGCCCTCGCCCGGGGACGGCTCCTCCACGCCGCCTCCCTCGTCCTCGGCCAGGCCGTCGAGACCCTCACCACGAAGGCCGGCGCCGTCGTCTCCCCGGCCGGCGCGCTCCTCGGCTACGGCGAACTGGCCGTGAAGGCCGCCGCCGTCACCGACGCGGCCGTCGAGGTCACGCTCAAGGACGCGGGCGACTTCCGCGTCATCGGCACCGGGCAGCGCCGGCTGGACGCCCTCGAAGCGGTCACCGGGCGCAAGAAGTTCGCCATGGACCTCCAGGTCCCGGACGCGCTGCCCACCATGGTCTGCCGTCCGCCGACGATCAACGGCACGGTCCGCTCGGTGGCCAACCTCGACGAGGTCCGGGCCATGCCCGGCATCACCGACGTCGTCACCGTCTCCACCGGCGTCGCCGTCCGCGGCCGCACCTTCGGCCAGTGCGTCGACGCCGTCCGCGCCCTCCGCGTCGACTGGGGACCCGGCACGGCCGAGGGCGCCTCCGACGCCACGATCCTGGAGAAGCTCCGCCGGGCCGAACTCCCGCTGGTGGTCCCGCCGCTGCCGCTCCTCACCAAGGCCGTCGACGCCCGGTTCACCTTCCACTTCGCCAGCAACGCCGCCCTGGAGACCAACTGCGCGATCGCGGACGTGCGGAAGGACTCGGCGGAGATCTGGGCCTCGCTCAAGGCGCCGATCGTCGCCCAGGAGCAGATCGCCCTCAAGCTCGGCCTGCCGCCCACCGCCGTCCGCGTCCACGTCACCGAGGGCGGCGGCTCCTTCGGCCGCAAGCTGTTCTCCGACGCCGCCCACGAGGCCGTCGAGATCTCCAAGGCCCTCGGCAAGCCCGTGAAGCTGATGTGGCACCGTACCGACGACTTCCGCCAGGGCCGTACGCACCCGATGTCCACCTCCCGGGTCCGGGCCACGTACGCGCTCGGCGAGGTCCTCACGTACGAGCAGCGCCACACCTCCGTGGCCACCGACTTCGGGCACGGCGTCGGCGAGGTCCTCACGGCGGAGGCGGCCCGGCTGCCCGTCGCCGACGCCACCTTCTCCGAGACGATGTTCCAGCTCACCCAGATCAGCCCGTACCACCTCGGCGTCACCACCCAGCTGCTCGCCGAGACCGACAAGGGCTTCAACACCGGTTCCATGCGGAACATCTACTCGCCCAACGTCCGCTGCGCCCAGGAACTCGTCCTGGACGAACTGGCCGAGCGGACGGGCCAGGACAGGTACCGGATGCGGCGCCGCCTCCTCAAGGACGCGCGGGCCCGCGCCGTCCTCGACAAGGTCGCCGAGGTGGGGCAGTGGGGCCGGAGCATGCCGGCCGGCACGGGCCAGGGCATCGCCGTCCACACCGAGTACCACTCCGCCGTCGCGATCCTCGCCGAGATCGACTGCCGTCCCGAGACCGCCGGACGGAAGATCCCGGGCGCCTACACCGGGCCGCGCGTGACCAAGGTGGTCTGCGCCGTGGACGTCGGCCTCGCGGTCAACCCGCGCGGCCTGGAGGCCCAGATGATGGGCGGCATCGCCGACGGCATCGCCATCACCCTGACGTCCGGACTCCACCTGAGCGACGGGCACTTCCTCGAAGGCAGCTGGGACCAGTACTTCTACACCCGGCAGTGGAACACCCCGCCCGAGCTGGAGATCATCGTCATGCCGCCGAGCGGCGACAAGCCCGGCGGCGCGGGGGAGCTGGCGGTCGCCGGCGCCATGGCCGCCGTCGCCTGCGCCTACGGCCGGGCCACCGGCACGATGCCGACGGTCTTCCCCGTCAACCACGGCGAGCCGCTCGCCTTCACGCCCCTGCCGACCGTCCCGCCCGTCCCGGCCTCGCCCACCGACGGCCGCGACCGCACCATCTGAGACCTGGAGCCCCCGTGCCGCAGCACACCTTCATCCTGAACGGCAAGGCCGTCACCGCAGACGTCGAGGGCGACGTCCGGCTCCTCTGGGTCCTCCGGGACGTCCTCGGCGTCACCGGCCCCAAGTACGGCTGCGGGGTCGGCGTCTGCCGGGCCTGCACGAGCCACCTCAACGGCAAGGCGTTCACCCCCTGCGCCGTACGCGTCGACGACGTCGCCCCGACCGACGAGATCACCACCATCGAGGGCCTCCCGGACAGCGTCGGCGCCGAACTCCACCCGATGCAGGAGGCCTGGCTCGACCTCGACGTCGCCCAGTGCGGCTTCTGCCAGCCGGGCCAGATCATGGCGGCGGTCGCCACGGTCCGCAAGGCGCGCGAGGCCGGACGCGAGGTCACCGAGGCCGACCTCGACACCATCCGCAACATCTGCCGGTGCGGCACCTACCACCGCATCCGGCAGGCCGTCCTGGAGGGCGCCCGCCGGATGGACTGACCCGCGGGGGAACGGCGCCGCCTCCGTGCAGGCCGTCTGTCGGCCGTGAACCGGGCGTACGCGGCGTGCGGCGGTCCCGTACGGGCTACGCCCCCGCCGCCAACTTCTCCCGCACCACGTCGAGATACTCCGCCACCGCGTCCCTGTTCCGGGTGAGGCAGCGGATCCGGTCGGTCATCCGGTCCCGCTCGTTCTCCAGGGTCTCCAGCATCTCCGCGGTCGCGTCGGGGAAGTGGATGATCCTCGGCTTGTTCAGGCACGGGAGGATCTGCTTGATGATCCGGGTCGGCAGACCGGCGTCGAGCAAGCCCCGGATCTGCATCACCCGGTCGACGTTCGAGTCGTCGTAGACGCGGTAGCCGTTCGGCAGCCGGTCCGCGACGAGGAGGCCCTGCTCCTCGTAGTAGCGCAGGAGTCTGCGCGGCGTTCCGGTGCGCTCGGACAGCTCGCCGATCCGCATGGGAGGCCCCCTCCAGGGAATCGCTTGACCTTCACATCAATGTGAGGGTTCGAGCATACGGACATGACCCACGACACGACAGTGGCGGCCGGTCCCGCCACCTCCCCTGCGCCCGCTTCCCCCGATTCCCGTCCCGCCTCCCCCGATCTCCGTCCCGCCTCCGGCCGGCTGCCCCTCCCCGCGCTGCTCGCCCTCGCCACCGCCGTCTTCGTCACCAGCCTCACCGAGACCCTCCCGGCCGGAGTCCTGCCCGGCATGAGCGCCGACCTCGGCGTCGGCGAGGCCGCCATGGGCCAGTCGGTCACCGGCTACGCCCTGGGGACGGCCCTCACCGCCGTCCCCCTCGCCGCGCGCACCGCCGGCTGGCGTCGCAAGCGGCTGCTGCTCACCTCGATGGCCGGCTTCGCCGCCGCCAACACGGTCACGGCCGTCTCCTCCTCGTACGCCCTCACCATGGGCGCCCGGTTCCTCGCCGGGGTCGCCGCAGGCGTCGCCTGGGCCCTGCTCGCCGGCTACGCCCGCCGCATCGCCCCGGCGCACCTCCAGGGCCGCGCGGTCGCCGTCGCGATGACCGGCATCCCGCTCGCGCTCTCCCTCGGCGTCCCCGCCGGCACCTTCCTCGGCGCCGCCGTAGGCTGGCGCGCCGCCTTCACCGCCATGACCGTGATCGCCGTCGCCCTCCTCGGCTGGATCGCCCTCGCCGTCCCCGACCTGCCGGGCGAACCGCGCGGCGGGCGCGCCCCGGTCGCCCGCACCCTGAAGACCCCCGGCGTCCTGCCCGTCCTCGCCGTCACCTTCACCCTCGTCCTGGCCCACACCGTCCTCTTCACCTACGTCGCCGCCTACCTCGACCACCTCGGCCTCGCCGGGTCCACCGGCCTCGTCCTGCTGGTCTTCGGCGCCGCCTCGCTCGTCGGGATCTGGTTCACCGGCCGTCACATCGACCGCGGGCTCCGGGCCCTGACCCTCGCCGGAGCGATCCTCTTCGCCGTCGCCGCGGCCGTGTTCGCCGTCCCGGCGGCGAGCACCGCCCTCGTCCTCGTGGCCGCCGCGCTCTGGGGCCTCGGCTGGGGCGGCGCGCCCACCCTGCTGCAGACGGCCGTCGCCGAGGCGGGCGGGGACGACGCCGACACCGCGCAGACGTTGCTGGTGAGTCTCTGGAACGCGGCCATGGCGGCGGGCGGCGTCGCGGGCGGCCTCCTCCTGGGCGGGCTCGGCGCCGGAGCCCTGCCCTGGAGCGTCCTCCTGCTGCTCGTCCCGGTGGTCGCCGTCGTGACCGGCGCCCGCGCCCACGGCTTCCCGGCCCGCGGATGACGAAAGCCCTGGATGTACGAAGGCCCCCCACCGCGCGCGGTGGAGGGCCTCCGTACATCCAGGGCAGGGTCAGACGCCCGGCGGCACCCGCGACGGGCGGCCCGAGCCGCGCGTCAGGACGTAGCCGCCGATGCCCGCGAGCGCGGCCAGAACGCCGCCCGCGAGGGTCCAGATCCAGCGGTCGGACCACCAGCCGGAGGACCAGCCGTCCTCCGGGGCCGCCGCCTCGACGGCGGTCTTCCGGCCGGCGTCCTCGTCGGCCTTCGCCTGGTCGGCGGTGGTCGCGCCCGGGACGAGCGGCGCGGCGAGCGAGCCGTCGGTGGCGTAGGCCCCGCCCTTGTCGAGGACGTCGGCCCCGATCCGCGCGGTGAACGGCTGACCGAGGTCCTCGTCCGGGCCGCCGGTGCGGGTCAGCCGGACGTAGTAGCTGCCGGGCAGCGGGTCGTTCGCCCAGGCGTCGGCCGAGGCCCGGACCGGGCGCAGCACACAGGCCAGCTCCACGGTCGCGGCGTCCTTCGCCACCGCACGGGACTGCATCCCGTACATGCACGGCTGACGGCGCCGCAGCCCGTCGTACACGTCGATCCGCCAGGTGGCGGGCCCGTGCCGCAGCGCCGCGTCGGGCAGGGTGACCGAGGCCTTCACGGTCGGCCGCTCCCCGGTGTCCGCCGGGAACACCCAGTACAGGTAGTCACCCGTGGCGGCCTGCGCCGTGGCCTGCTGTCCCGGCAGGAACCGGGCGGCGGTACGGAAGGTGGTGCCCGCCTCCGTGGGGCCGGCCTCGTCGGAGGGGGACGCCGAGGCGCTGGGCGAGTCGGCCAGGGCAGCCGGGGCCGCGAGGCCGAGCAGGGCCGCGCCCGCGAGCGCGGCCGTGGCGAGCATGCGTACGGTACGCATCAGTTGGTCCTCCAGACAGCGAAGCGCCAGCGGGACAGCCAGCCCCAGAGCAGACCGGCCAGGAAGCCGGCGAGCACCAGCACCCCGAGCAGCCACCAGCCGCGGCCGAGACCGAACGAGGCGACGTCCGACGCGCTCGACGGGCCGTCGACGACGTCCACCGTCAGCTCGACCGGCATGCCCGGCGTCGTCTTGACCGAGGGGGGAGCGGAGAAGGAGTTGCTGACCTGGAGGCAGACCGTCTCGGCCGCCGGCTTGGCGTCCCCGGCAGCGTCGTCGGCCTCCGGCTTCGGGTAGCGCAGTCCGGTGGAGACGACGTCCGTGCGCCCGTCGCCCGCCTCGGAGCCGCGGACGATCTCCCGGCCGTGGAGCGTGACGGCGCGCAGCAGCACCCCGTAGTCGTTGTTGACGGCCCGGTCGGCCGACACGCTGACGGAGGCGCGCAGTTCCTGGCCGGGCAGCAGGTCCACCCGGTACCAGCGGTGCTCGCCGAAGGACTCGCGGTCCGTGTAGAGGCCGGGCTTCAGCTGCGGCGCCTTGTCGCACTGCAGCGCGCCCTCCGTGGCCACGGGGGTGACGACCGGGTCGGCCGCGCGGTCGACCAACTGCTTGACGCGGTGGGAGAGTTCCTCGGTGCGGTGGACCGAGGTGTACGTGCCTCCGGTCGCCTCCGCGATGCACATGAGCTGCTGCCGGGTCTTGGCGTCCGGAACCAGGCCCAGGGTGTCGATGACGAGGTGGATGCCCTTGGCCGCGATCTCGCGCGCCACCTGGCACGGGTCGAGCGGGGCGCAGGTGTCCTCGCCGTCCGTGATGAGCACGATCCGCTTGGTCGCCCCGTCCTCGCCGAGGTCGTCGGCCGCGCCGAGCAGCGCGGGGCCGATCGGCGTCCAGCCGGTCGGGGCCAGGGTTGCCACCGCGGTCTTGGCCTCGGTCCGGTCGAGCGGTCCGACCGGGTAGAGCGAGCGGGTGTCCTTGCAGCCGCGCTTGCGGTCGTTGCCCGGGTAGTCGGCGCCGAGCGTGCGGATGCCGAGCCGGACCTCCTCCGGCACCGCGTCCAGGACCTCGTTGAAGGCCTGCTTGGCGGCGCTCATACGGGACTTGCCGTCGATGTCCTTGGCCCGCATGGAGCCGCTGACGTCGAGGACCAGCTCGACCTTGGGGGAATCCTTCGCCGCCGGCTCGTCGGCGGCCGCGCTCGTCGGCAGGAGCACGGCGCTCAGGGCGGCGAGCAGTGCGCAGGCCCCGGTCGCCAGCCGTTTTCTCGTGATCATCGCCGGATCGTATTGATGATCGTCCGACAAACCAAAACCGGGGTAGCTCCTGTCACCCCTGGCTGTTGAGGAAGCCGATGAGACAGGCGCCCCACCAGCCGGTCTGGCTGACGGTCGCAGCCAGGCCCGAGCGGACGAGCAGCCCCCGCGGGACGGAGCCGGAGCGGTGGGCCTCCAGGAGCTGGCCGAGGCGGTGCGCCCAGAGGCCGTTGAGGGTGACGGCGACGACGAGCCCCAGCTTCGTGAGCGTCAGCGGGGAGTGGAGGTCGGGGCGGAGGAAGAGACCGGAGACGACGAGTCCGCCCAGGCCGGTCCAGATCGGCGTCTGGAGGGCGACGGCCGTGTCGAGGACGGCGGCGAGCGGCCGCTTGCCGGTCAGCCAGAGCACGGCCAGCCAGTCCACGGCGAGCACCGAGCCGAGCCCCACGACGAGGAAGGCGACGTGGAAGAAGCGGGCGACCGTCAGCAGGGAGGCGTCCGCGTGGACGTGTCCGGCGGTCCAGCAGGCTGCCGCGATACCGGCGGTGGCGACGAGCCCGAGGGCGGTGAGGAGCCAGGAAGGGGTGAGCTCCTGCGCGGTTCTGGACATGCGTTGATCTTCCGGACGTATGGACGGAATAGGTTAGGTAAGGCGAAGCTAAGTTCCCATCCGTGTGCACGTCAAGCCCGTGTGGTGCACGCCGCAGTCACGGAATCTTCACCAAGCGTCGATGGCGCCCGCCTTCCGCGGAGTCCGCCAGGCCCGGGTGGGCCGGCGCGGTGTTCATTCGGGCGCCCGACTCGCGGGCGGCGGCCGCCCGATCGATACTCAACGTGACGCCTGGTGGCTCACCGTGATCCTCGGTGTGTGACAGGCCCTCGCCGTTCCCGTCCCTCAGTGCCCGCAGGCACGCACCGGCGCCAGTCCCGCGCCCACTCGTACGCGAGCACCGCACATCCCCATCCGCATCCACATCTGGGAGTCCCACCCATGACGGACGTCAGCTTCCGCGCCGAACCGGTCCCGCAGTTCGCCTTCGGCCCGAGCCGTGAGCCCTGGGAACAGATCCTCAAAGAGCAGGGTCTTCTCAACGGCCATGGTGCCCCGATCAGTTCACCGACGGCCGACCCGTGCGTCACCTATCCGGCCGAGGCCGACCTGGACCTCTGCGACTTCGAACTGGACTACCGCGGTCTGAGCGCCGGCCAGCGGCTCAAGGCGCTGAACATCATGGACGAGTACCTGGACAAGACGCGCCGACGCATGCTCGGCTACCAGGTCACCCAGGACATGAACGGCTACCAGGTCGACCTCGCCCGGTTCATGAAGCACCACATCAACAACATCGGTGATCCGTTCCGTGCCGGTGGCTACAAGCCGAACACGAAGGTCGTCGAGCGCGCGGTCCTCGACTACTACGCCTGCCTGTGGAACGCGAAGTGGCCGCACAGGGACGACGACCGCGAGTCGTACTGGGGGTACGTGCTGTCCATGGGCTCGACCGAGGGCAACATGTACGCGCTGTGGAACGCCCGGGACTACCTCGGCGGCAAGGCCCTGATCAAGACCGAGCGCGACCCGTCCGGCGCCCTTCGCTACGTCCAGGCCGCCCCGAACCCGAAGAACACGAACGCCTATCGACCGGTGGCGTTCTACTCCGAGGACACCCACTACTCGTTCGCCAAGGCCGTCCGCGCGCTGGGCGTCGAGACCTTCCACGCTGTGGGTGAAGCCCTGTACCCCGGGGAGTGCCCGCTCGTGGGGCCCACGCCCGACATCCCGGAGTGGCCCACCGAAGTGCCCTCCAGGAAGGGGCCGTCGGGCTACTCCTCGGACGGTCCCGGCGAGATCGACATCGACGCCCTGGTGACACTGGTGACGTTCTTCGCCGCCAAGGGCCACCCCGTCTTCATCAACCTCAACCTGGGCAGCACCTTCAAGGGTGCGCACGACGACGTCCGCACGGTCTGCGATCGCCTGTTGCCGGTCTTCGAGCAGTACGGGCTGGTGGACCGAGAGGTGGAGTACGGCAAGGACAGGAGCACCGGCCTGCCGTTGGTCGACCGCCGCCGAGGGTTCTGGATCCACGTGGACGGCGCACTGGGAGCCGGCTACGCGCCGTTCGTGCGGATGGCCCACAAGGACCCGACGCAGTGGCGCTGGACCCCCAGGAAGAACCTGCCCGAGTTCGACTTCGGCCTGAGGGTGCCCAGCAAGAAGTACGGCAACGTCGACATGGTCTCGTCGATCTCCATGAGTGGTCACAAGTGGCCCGGCGCGCCCTGGCCGTGCGGCATCTACATGACGAAGGTCAAGTACCAGATCGCGCCGCCGTCCCAGCCGCAGTACATCGGCGCGCCCGACACCACCTTCGCCGGATCGCGCAACGGCTTCTCGCCGCTGGTGCTCTGGGACCACCTGGCCCAGCACTCCTACCAGGACCAGGTCGACCTGATCAGGAAGGCCCAGGACCTGGCGGTCGACCTGTACGACCAGCTCCGGGAGCTGGAGCAGCACGAGCACATCGAGCTGTGGCCGGCACTCACCGAAGGTGCCGTCACGGTGCGGTTCCGCCGGCCCAGCGACGAGCTGGTGGCCAAGTGGTCCCTGTCCTCGCAGGACGTGCTGATGGATCCGCACGACACGACGACCCGACGCCGGTACGTGCACGTCTTCCTGATGTCCTCCGTCGACAAGGAGAAGATCCGAGCCCTGCTGAAGGACCTCAGGGAAGACCCCGCCTACCGGTTCCCCGTGACCGCCGCCGCGCCCGCGGCACCCGAGACCTCGATCGAGCTCGCCGAAGGCGCGCTGTCACTCGCCGCACTGCCACTCACAGGAGGCGGCTTCCAGTAACGGGCTCCGACGCCCTCTCTTCCCGCCCGCCCGGCCCTGGCTGCTCGGCAACCAGGGCCGCGCGGGCTCGCGACGGAGATGGTCTGTGGCGGCGGTGAGACGAGCAGAGCCGCGACCTGGACCCGCTGTTTGCCGTCGGCCGGCTCTTCGCGCTGGTTCTCCACGCCCCGCTCGTCGAGGTGCTGTCCGGTGCGTACGAGATGGCCCGGTCGCCGCCCTGCCGCACCCCGCGCCGGGTGACGGGCCGGGCCCGCTCCGACCTGTCACCCGATACCGCCTACGATGACCGCCCATGAGCACGAATGACGACCGAAGACCCCTGGTCGACGGACGCTTCCGACTGATCTCCCGACTCGGCAGCGGCGGCATGGGCACGGTCTGGCGCGCCCGCGACATCGCCCTCGACCGCGACGTCGCCCTCAAGGAGGTCCGCCCGCCCGACCCCGCCGTCGAGGACGCGAACCCCGGATTCGCCGCGCAGCTGCGCGAACGCGCCGTCCGCGAAGCCCGCGCCCTGGCCCGGGTGTCGAACCCGCACGTCGTGACGATCCACCACATCGTCGAGCCACGGGACGGCTCGCACCCGTGGATCGTGATGGAGCTCGTCGAGGGCAGCTCCGTGTACGACCGGCTCGCTGCGGGCCCGATGCCCGTCCCCGAGGTGCTCGCCCTCGGCCGCCAGGTCCTCTCCGCACTGCGCGCCGCGCACACCGCCGGCATCCAGCACCGCGACGTCAAACCCGCCAACGTCCTGCTCCGCCACGAAGGCGGGGCCGTGCTCACCGACTTCGGCATCGCCGCGTTCGACGGCGCCACCTCCCGGCTCACTTCCACCGGCGACCTGATCGGCTCGCCGGAGTTCATCGCCCCCGAGCGGGTCCGCGGCGAGGAGGGCAACCCGGCCTCCGACTTGTGGTCGCTCGGCATGCTCCTGTACGTGGCGGCCGAGGGCCACCACCCGCTGCGCCGCGCCACCGGCCTCGCCACCGTGGTCGCGGTGCTCGACGACCCGATCCCCTCGCCGGTGCGGTCCGGCGCGCTGGGTCCCGTACTGACCCGGCTCCTCGTCCGCGATCCGGCGCAGCGGCCGGACGGGGCGCTCCTGGACCGGCTGCTGGCGGAGGCGGAGGGCGGCGCTGCCGCGGCTCCTGCTTCCGCCGCTGTTCCTTCTGCCCCCGTCGCCGTCCCTGCCGCCCCCGGCCCGTACGCGCCGGCGCCCGTGCCGTACCCGCACCCCGCCTACGGCCCGCCCGCCGCGCCGGGCGCGGGCTTCGGCCCGCCGACGCTGCCCACCCGCGCGCCCTCGAGCCCGCGCAAGCGCGCCGCAGGCGTCGTCGTCGGCCTCGCGCTGGCGGCCGCCGCGGTGATCGGCGTCGTGAATCTGTTCCCCGACGGCGGCGACGGCAGCGGCGGAACCTCCGGGGCGAAGGGCGGTGTCTCGCCGACCGGCGCCGTACGCACCCCCGGCCAGACCTCGGGCACGGTCCCGGCCGCCTCCGCGCCCGCGCCCGCGGTCCGCGGCAGCCTCCTCACCACCGCCAACGTCCGTGCCGTCATCGCGGAGCTCCGCCGGGCGAGCGGCACCACGACGATCAAGGATCTGACGGTCTATGAGGAGTACGCCCTGGCGAACATCCCGACCCGGCCCGGCGCGAAGACCTACGACGCGTACGAGTACCGGGCCGGCGTGGCCAGGAAGACCGGCCCCGGCGGCACCATCAGCGCCGACGACGCCGACGAGCAGCCCTTCGACGTGTCCACGATGCCCTGGGACAGCCTCCCCGCGCTGATGAAGCGCGGCGAACGCGACCTCAAGGTGGACGACCCCACGATGCGCTACGTGATCGTCGACCGCTGGACCTTCAACGACGACCGTCCGACCCTGCGCTTCTACCTGAGCAACGCCTACAGCGCCAGCGGCTATCTCGCTGCCGACGCCTCCGGCAAGGTCGTGTCGACCCTGCCCGCGTCCTGAGGTCAACGCCCTTGCGGATCGTAGCTGTCCGCAAGGGCTCCTACCCCGAAGGACACCCGCTGCCCCGACATCGAGCGGTGGACGTCACCGCTGGCCGTCTGCACGGGGTGCGGGCCGGTCGACGCCCGGCGGACGTGGAGGAAGGGCAACGCCGCCGGGAAGTACGACCGCGGTACGTGTACTGCTGCCCGCGCTGCGGCGTCGAGGTGAAGCCCCCGGCCGCCGCCGCCAACATCATCGACTCGTCGATCGAGGCCCCCCGGATCGGCGACCGCGCCCGGCCCGGACCGTGACCATCCGGGAGACCACCGGTGTCGTCGTGCCGCCGCCGTTCATCGCCGAGCTGCGCGGCTGCGGCAGCAAGCACCATCCCGTCGCCGAACCCCTCGCCCGGTGTGCGCCTCCGGGAATCACACGGCCCGGTCCAGCCCGGGACGACTTCGATCAGGGGAGGGTGACATTGTTGAAGGCGTTGTGCGTGGGCAGGGTGTCGGCCGTGTTGTCCTGCTGGTCACCGTTTCCAAAGCTCTGGGACAGGAGTCCGAGCCCAGGAAGGTTGTTACCGACGCTGTCGGCCGACGCCACCCCGGCCGAGGCGAGGACGGCGGTGGCGGCGACAGTGGCCGAGGCAAGGACGCGGCGGCTGAAGATCGTCATACCGTGCTTAACGAAGCCGGCCGCGACAGGGCACGGGACTCATGCCGCCCGCCGCTGTCGCCGGCGCTGCTCCGGGACCGCCGGCACGAGTTCGTCGACGGCCGCGAAGGACGTCGCCGTAGTGACGGGACGGTCGTCGGCGACTCGGGATGTACCTCGGGGCCGACGGGCCGTGCCGAGACGGCCGTCACCGTGGCCAGGCCCTCACGGACTTTCGGGCCGGTCTGGGCGAGGGCAGCGGCCAGGACGTCGTCGGCCGCCGCGACGCTCCAGCCGGGACCGGCCGTGGCGTCCGCGAGCTCGCACGCCGCCGCCCGGCCGGGGACGGGGCGCCGGAACCCTTGTCGTACCTCCGTGGTACTCATGCCCCATGAGCCAGTTCCGCGACTTCAACCTCAAGCTGCTCGTCATCGAGGAGCTCATGTACGGCCCCGAGCCGCTCCTCCCGGTCTACGACCTGCCCGCGCAGCTGGCCGAACGGGGCATCGGCGACCCCGCGTCCTACGTCCTGGAGAACGGCCTCCACACGGAGGTGCTGCCGGAGGCCCGGGACCATTTCGAGGCCCTGGAGATCCCGGCCGAACTGCTTGCCCGCGTCGAGGAGCTGTGCTTCGACGCCGGGGCGGACGTCTTCCGGCACTGCGCCCCCGCCTGGGACGGCGAGGACGACCTCTTCGACGTCCGCTCGCTCGACGACCTCGACTTGCTGCCCAACCTGCGGGAGGTCACCTTCGTCGAGGACGGTGTCCTGGCCGTGCCCGACGCGGAGGAGGCCTTCGCCGCACGCGGCATCGACACCGACTGATCCCCCACGCCCGTTCGTCGTCCGCTCTCCCCGGCCGGGGAAGGCCGCACACCTCCGTCACACGGACGCCTCCAGCGACGACGGGTGCTGCGGCAGCTCTGCCGCGGGCACCACCGTCAGCCCCGACACCGCACGCCTCAGCCACTGGCCTCGGCCATGTTGCGGAGTTTCGCCTGGTCGGCCCGGGCCCGGTCGAGCGCCTGCTGCGCTGCCGGGACATTGTCCCCGGCGTGCGCATGCCGGTTCTGCGCTTTGAGATAGGCGATGTTCTTCTTCGTTGCTCAGAAGGAGCCTGGCGGTCCGTACACACCGGCAAGTTCAACCGCCAGACGTGCGAGCCGTTCCCTTGCCTCCGGCGGATCCAGCACTGTGATGCGTGCCCCCAGCCCGGCCAGCTGTGTCGCGATGACCTCCGGCGTCGGCCCGTCGACCCGTATCTCTATCCATCCGTCGGGGAACGTCAGACCGACGTGCAGGCGCCCGTCGAACAGTCGCTCCAGGATCGCCATGGTGCCCGGCTCGGCCCGGGCCCTAACCGTCGCGGCATACAGCCGCTCCTCCAAGCGCGCGGCGAACGAATGCCAGACCGTGGGAAGGTCGAAGCCGGGTGGCCGCACGACGGGCTCGCCGGTTGCCTCGACCGAGGCGACCCGGCTGAGCCGGAAGGTCCGCAAACCCTGTTCCGTCTCGGCGACGAGGTAGTCGTGACCCGCCTTGGCCACGAGCCCGAGTGGATGCACGGTTCGCACGCCGACGGGCTTGCCGGGTCCGGCGTACCCGAGCCGCACCTGGATCCCGTCCACCACAGCCCGCCGGAGCGCGTCGAGGTGCGGTCCGGCGGCCGTGACGTCGGCACGCGACCAGGTCGTGCCGTCGGTCAGGCCGGCCCGCGACGCGGCCTCGGCGCCCGCACGCAGAGGTGCGGGCAGCGCACGCACCAACTTGCGCAATGCTGTGCGGAGTTCGGGCGTGGATGACGAAGGGCCTGCGAGCAGGAACAGCGCCCGGATCTCCTCGGCGGTCAGCCCGGTGAGGTCCGTACGGGCGCCGCCGACCAGCGACCAGCCGCCTCCGCGGCCACGCTGCGAGTAGACGGGGATGCCTGCGGTGGACAGGGCCTCCAGGTCGCGGCGTGCGGTCCGCGGCGACACTTCGAGTTCGGCGGCGACCTCGGCCACGGTCACACGGGTACGCGTTTGGAGGAACAGCAGGGTCGCCACCAGACGATCGGCTCTCATACCGACCATTCTCTTCCCTAAAGTGGCCAGGAGATGACCTGTTCAGCTTCCAGGATGGGGCCATGACGTACACCGAGAACACCCCACGCTCTACTGCCACCTCTGACCCCACCGACGACCCTCGCCAGGGCCTGCTGAAGGCAGTCGCGCTGGCCGGACACACCGTCGCCGCAGTCCGGCCCGAACAGTTCGACGGGCCCACGCCCTGCACCGAATTCACCGTCCGGCGGCTGGCCGGGCACCTCGTCGCCGTCCTGCGCCGGATCGCCCTCGCCGGACGCGGCGGCGACGTGACGAGTCTCCCCACGGTCGCCGACGACCTCGCGGACACCGAATGGCAAGAGGCGTGGGACGCCGCGGTGTGTGAGGTCGAGGCGGCGTGGGCGGATCCCGCGATCCTGGGCCGGACGCTGACACTGCCGTTCGGCAGCCTCCCGGGTGCGGCCGCCGCAGCCGTCTGGACCTCGGAATTCACCGTGCACACCTGGGACATCGCCACCGCGACCGGCCAGCTCCCGGACTGGGACCCCGAACTCGTGGCGATCTCGTACGCCGCCATGAAGCGCGCGCTGCCCGCCGGGCCGCGTGACGGTGCGCCGTTCGGGGCCGCGGTGGACGTGGACGCGGACGCGCCGGCCATCGACCGCCTCGTGGCGTGGTGCGGACGCAAGCCGTAATCAGCATCCGAAAACAGGGAGGGCGGCCCCGTGGCTGGGGTCGCCCTCCCCGCACGTGCAGGCAGGACGACCCCACGACCCGGCGGCCGACGGCGACATTGCGCTCCTTCTCGCGGAGGGTGGTGTACGAGGCCACGGTGTACGCCGAAAGCTTGGCGGTGGGCCAGCAGGTGAGGAGGGCTTCCACCATCATGGGGGCCGTTGTCGGCGCATCAGAACCTGCGCTTGCCATGGCTCCGCCGTACGGTCGTCACGGACCCCGGACAGGACGGGCGCCCGCAGCGGCACGTGCGCGGGACCGGCCCCACCCCGCTGACAGGGCAGCCATGTCCCTCACGCTCGGTGTCCACTGCTTGATCCCCGGCTGTTCTACGGCGCCCGGCCCGCCCTAACGGTGCTCGGGGTTCTCGAAGTCGAACCGGCAGCCGGCGTCCCATTCGGAGCGCTGGTTTCCGTGGGCGGGGATGCCGCCGGTGTCCTTGAGCATCCTGGCCAGATGGAGCTGGTTCCAGGTCATGAAGGTGGTGTTGCGGTTCGTGAAGTCGTTGTCCGGCCCGCCGGAGCCGGGGTCGAGGTACGACGGGCCCGGGCCGGCCTCGCCGACCCAGCCCGCGTCCGCCTGCGGCGGGATGACGTATCCGAGGTGCTGGAGGCTGTAGAGGACGTTCATCGCGCAGTGCTTGGCGCCGTCCTCGTTGCCGGTGATCAGGCAGCCGCCCACACGACCGTAGTAGGCGTACTGGCCGTGCTCGTTGAGGATCGACGAGCAGGCGTACAGACGCTCGATCACCTTCTTCATGATGGAGGAGTTATCTCCCAGCCACACGGGCCCCGCCAGGGTCAGGATGTCGGCGGCCATCACCTGCGAGTAGATGACCGGCCACTCGTCCGTCTCCCACCCGTGCTCCGTCATGTCCGGCCACACACCGGTCGCGATGTCGATGTCCACCGCCCTGAGCACCTCGACCTGCACGCCCTGGCGCTCCATGATCCCGGTGCTGATGTCGATCAGCCCCTGCGTGTGGCTGCGCTCCGGGGAACGTTTCAGGGTGCAGTTGATCACCAGGGCGCGCAGGTCGGCGTACGACGTCGTCGAGTCCGGCACGGATTCCTCCTCGATACGGTCCGGGAGTCCGGATGTGACGGCACCGGAAATCTCCGAGTACAGCTCACCAGTCCTTCGCCCCGGGCGCTCGTGGAGCTGGGCCATGAGGGCCGGGGGCCTCAGGTCGTCGAGGCGGGCGGATCCTTCGGACCGGGGTCCGGGAGCGCACGGGCCAGCACCTGCCCGGAGATCTCCTGATGGCCCCCGCTCGCGAGAATGCGCACCTCGTCCCGGTCGCTGATCTCGGCCCGGATGATGCCGGTGGCGTCGACGAAGACGGGATGGCCTCCGGGCCCCTTGAGGGGCGTGCGCTCCACGACCACGACGTCCTGCGCCGATCCCGTACCGTCGGAGAACACCAGCTCGTATCGGAGTGGGCTCATTTAGCTGATTTTACGCCGATCGGACAGGCTCACCCGCCGGAGCCACCGCGTCGACCAGGGCCGCCAGGGCCCTCCCGAGGGCCTCGACACCCGGGCCCGCCGGCCCGCCCGGCTCGCGCATGTACCGGTCACGGCGGATCTCCACCATCAGGGCACTCACCCGCGGATCCCGTCCGTAGTACTCCAGCGGCACGTACGTCCCCGCGAACGGGCTGTCCGTCCCGACGCCGCCGAACCCGCCGAACGCCTCCCGCGCCGCGTCCAGCAGCGCGGGCGGCGTGTGGAAGGCGTCCGTGCCCAGACAGACCGGCGGGCGCGGGCCGTCGCCGTGCAGCTCGTACGGCAGCGACTCCGTCGGATACGAGTGGACGTCGACGATCACCACCCGCCCCGCTGCCGCCAGGCGCTCGGCCACGGCCTCCGCCATCGCCCGGGCGTACGGGACGAAGTACCGGTCGAGCAGCGGCGCCGGATCGAACCCGGCCGACCGCAGTGGCGCGCGGTGGGTGGTGCGGGTGTACACCGCGCCCATCCCGACCGACAGCATCTCCTCGCGCGCGTCCGGGAACCGCTCGGGGTCGACGACGAGCCGCGACAGCCCGTTGACGAACCGCCAGGGCGCCGCGCCCGCCGCCGCCGCGGCCACGGCGGCGATCTCCGCCGTGTGGGAGTCCGTGATGTGGTCCAGCTCGCGGGCCAGCTCCTCGTCGCCGAGCAGGATCCCGTCGCGTACGTCCGGGGGCATCTCGCGGGAGGAGTGCGGCACATGGAGGAGGACCGGGGAGCCCGGGGCCCCGGGGAGGAGACGGAAGGAGGGCGGGGTGTCGGAGGTCGTGCCGGCTGCGTCGGTCATGGAGTGATCCTGCCTCCGACCCCGCCCGCGCCGTGGCGAAACCGCTGGTTAGAGTGGTGGGAGGTCGCGCCGCCGCACCAGGCTCAGGCGTGAGACCGGGCCGACTGTCGACCACAGGGACCCGTACGACCACCCCTGCCCGTCCCAGTCCCGGAAACCGCGCATCCCATGAGCATCGACGCCGCACCGCGTCCCGACACCGTCACCTCCGCCCCACCGGCTTCCCGCCCGGGATGGATCGCCGGCCGTGCCCCGGCCCGCCCCGCGCCCGGCGCCGCCGTCCACAGCGTCAGCGCCGCGACCGCCGCCCTCCTCGGGCTCGTCGCCATCGGCGCCCTCATCCACGAGCCGGTCCTGATACCCCCGCTGGCCGCAAGTGCCGCGCTCGTCCACTGCGCCCCCGCGCTGCCGCTCGCCCAGCCCCGCAGCGTGATCGTCGGCCACCTCCTCGGCGCGGCCGCCGGATACGCCGTGGCGGCCGTCGCCGCGCACGGCAGCGCCTGGGCCGCGGCCGTCGCCGCCGGAGTCACCCTCGCGCTGACCACGCTGGCCCGCACCCCGCACTCACCGGCCTGCGCGACCGCCGTCGTCATCGTGCTCCAGGCCCCCGCGCCCGGCGGGTTCGTCCCCCTGCTGTTCGGGGCGACGGTGCTGCTCGTCCTGACCGCGTTCGCCGCCTCCCGCGTCCGCCGCGCGGCCCCGAGGTACCCCGCCTACTGGTGGTGAGGCCCGGAGCCCCGGAGCCCGGAGTCCCGGAGTCCCGGAGTCCCGGAGCCTCCGCACCCCTGCGCCCCGGCGTGGCGACCGTACGCCCTCCGGCTGAACGCGTGTGCGGGCGCCTGAGGCCCGGTGCGCCCCCGGTGATCCGCACCTCCGGGCGCCTTCCCCGGGGGTGATCGGGTCACGTTCCGGCCGGTTCCGGTCGGAAGCCGCCCGCGGACGTCGGACCGTCAGGGACGAGGGCGTATGACCCCCTGTATGGCAACTTCCTTTCCGTACCTCCGGCAGGACTTCGCCGCCTCCCTCGTCGTCTTCCTCGTCGCGCTGCCGCTCTGCATCGGCGTGGCCGTCGCCTCCGGCGTCCCCGCCGAACTCGGGCTCGTCACCGGCATCGTCGGCGGCGCCGTCACCGGCCTCATGCGGGGCAGCAGCATCCAGGTCTCCGGCCCCGCCGCCGGCCTCACCGTCCTCGTCCTCGACGCGGTCCGGACCCTCGGCCCGGCCGCGCTCGGCGTCATCGTGCTCCTCGCGGGGCTGCTCCAGGTCGCCCTGGGCCTGCTGCGCTGGGGCCGCTGGTTCCGGGCCATCTCCCTCTCCGTCGTCGAGGGCATGCTCGCCGGGATCGGCCTCGTCATCGTGGCCGGCCAGCTCTACGCGGCGGCCGGACTCAGCGCTCCCGCCTCCGGGCCGTCCCGGCTCGCCGGACTGCCCGCCGCCCTGGGGCGCGCGGTCACCGACGGCGCCACCCTCGTCCCGCTCGCCTTCGCCGCCGCCACGGTCCTCGTGATCGCCGGCTGGCGGCACCTTCCCCACAGGGTGCGGGCCGTCCCCGGCGCACTCGTCGCCGTCCTCCTCGCGGCGCTCGCGACCGCCCTGCTCGACCTGCCCGTCGCGACGGTACGGGTGAACGGAGTCGTCGACGCCGTGCGGCTGCCGGGAGCGGACGGCCTCTCCGCCCTGACCGACCTCGCCCTGCTCGGCACCGTCCTCGCCTTCGCGCTGATCGCCTCCGCCGAGTCCCTGTTCAGCGCGGCGGCCGTGGACCGGCTACACGGCGGACCGTCCACCGACTACGACAAGGAGCTGCTCGCCCAGGGCTTCGGCAACACGCTCTGCGGGCTGCTCGGCGCCCTGCCCATGACCGCCGTCATCGTCCGCAGCGCGGCCAACGTCCAGGCGGGCGCCCGGACCAAGACCTCCCGCGTGCTCCACGGGCTGTGGCTCCTGGTCTTCGCCGCCCTGCTGCCCGGCACCCTGGAGTACGTACCGCTCGCCGCGCTCGCCGGCATCCTCGTCCACGCGGGCTGGAAGCTGATCCCCTTCAGGGGCCTGATCACCCTGTGGCGCGGCCACCGCGGCGAGGCGCTCGTCCTCGTGGTGACGGCCCTGGCGATCGTCTCCGTGAACATGCTCGAAGGCGTCCTGATCGGACTCGTCGTCTCCGTCGCCAAGGCGGCCTGGGACGCCTCCCACCTCCGCGTCGACCACACCGACGAAGGCGAAGGACCGGTCCGCGTCGGCCTGTCCGGCACGGTGACCTTCCTGCGGCTGCCCACGATCCTCGACACCCTCGAATCCCTGCCGCGCGACCGCCCGGTCGTCCTGGACCTCTCCGGGCTCCACCACCTCGACCACGCCTGCCGCGCCGCCCTGGAGTCCTGGGCCGACCGCCACCGCACGCGCGGCGGCCCCGCCTCCGTACACCTCCACGGCCCGCCGGAGCGTCACCCCGCCCGCCCCGCGGACGCCTGAGGGCACGGCGTCAGCGGTCGACGGTCACCGCCGCGTGGACGGTCTTTCCGTCCGGCCGGGTGTCCACGGACACCTCGCGGCACAGCCGCAGCACGATCGGCCAGCCGAAGCCGCCGGGCCGCAGCTCCCCGTGGAGCTCGTGGCGCGGCGGCTCCCCGCTGGCGTCGGCCACGGAGACGGTCACCCGGTCGCGGCCGACGGCGATCCCGAACGAGGTGACCCCGCCCCCGTGGCGATGGGCGTTCGTGACCAGCTCGGAAGTGACGAGCAACAGGTCGTCGACCTGGGAGGGCGGCAGCGGGCCGAGAGCCGTCAGCGTGCGGCTGACCAGCCGGCGGGCCTGCGCCGGAGTGAGGAGCGGCGTCGGTCCGGCCCTTCCGGCGGCGGCCGGAGAAGCCGCGGCGGTCGTACGGGTCCGGGCTTCGCTCCGGCTGTTCATCGCGGGTCCCTCACTTCCCGATGCGTCGAAGGGTGATGGGAGACGCCTGCCCGGACATGCCGGAGTGATGCCTCCCGGACGCGCCGAGGACGCCCCGGACCGCCGAGGAGTGCGTCCGCGCGGAGCGGGTACGCGAACCGGGACCGCCGAACGGACAGAGAGCAGGAGGAGGTCGTCCCCGTGCGGACCGAGGTGGCCAAGGCGACGACGGACGTGACGAGCGGTACGAGGGGGGACCTCCCCCTTTTTCCGGCGGGGGACCTTCCCCGTCTCCGGGCGGGCGACCTCCCCCTTCTCCGGGCGCCCCGCGAGGTGCCGCCCCGGGACGCCCGCGCCCTGTCGCGGGTGTTCCTCCGTGAACTCGCGGCACGGGAGGAGGGCACGGCCGGGCACCAGTACGTCCGGAACACCCTGATCGAGATGAACATGACGCTCGTCCGGTACGCGGCGGGCCGGTTCCCCGCGCGGGCCGACGAGCGGGAGGACATCGTCCAGGTCGGCATGATCGGCCTGATCAAGGCCATCGACCGCTTCGACCTGTCCCGCGAGGTGGAGTTCACCACCTTCGCCGTGCCGTACATCGTGGGCGAGATCAAGCGGTTCTTCCGTGACACCTCCTGGGCCGTCCATGTCCCGCACCGGCTCCGGGAGGCGCGGTCGGAGCCGGCGAAGGCCACCGACGAACTGAGCGCGCGGCTCGGCCGCGCACCCCGGGTCGCGGAACTGGCGCCCGTCATGGACCTGTCCGAGGAGCAGGTGGTCGAGGCGCAGCTGGCCGCGAACGGCCACCGGTCGACCTCCCTGGACGCGGCGCTCGGCAGCGGTGACGAGGAGAACGACGACGCGGCCCTCGCCGACCTCATCGGCGAGGAGGATCCGGCGCTCGCGCTCTTCGAGGAGTTCCACACCCTCGCCCCGCTCGTGGAAGCCCTCGGCGAGCGCGACCGGCTGCTGCTGCACCTGCGCTTCGTCGAGGAGCTGACCCAGACGCAGATCGGCGAACGCCTGGGTGTGTCCCAGATGCACGTCTCGCGCCTCCTGGCCCGCAGCCTGGACCGTCTGCGGCAGGGCATGGCGGGGGCGGCGACCGGTGACTGACGGGCGGATCGCGCCCCGGGCACCCGGCCGGTGGGCTCAGCGCACCGAGCCGAGGAACGCGCGCGTGCGCGCGTGCGTGGGGGACTCCAGGAGTTCGCCCGCCGGGCCCGACTCCACGATCCGGCCCCGGTCGAACATCAGGATCCGGTCGGAGACGTCCCGGGCGAAGCCCATCTCGTGCGTCACGCACAGCAGGGTGATGTCGGTGCTGCGGGCGATGTCCCGCAGCACGTCGAGCACCTCCGCCACCAGCTCCGGATCGAGCGCGGACGTCACCTCGTCGAGGAGCAGGATCTCCGGCCGCATCGCGAGCGCGCGGGCGATGGCCACGCGCTGCTGCTGGCCGCCGGAGAGCCGGGTCGGCCGCGCCGCGGCCTTGACGCCGAGCCCGACCAGATCGAGCAGGTCCCGCGCCCTGCGACGGGCCTCCTCCCGGCCCTCGCCGAGCACGTGGAAGGGTGCCTCGACGACGTTGTCCAGGACGCTCATGTGCGGGAACAGGTTGAACTGCTGGAACACCATGCCGATCCGGCGGCGGAGAACCGCCAGATGGCGTTCGTCCGCCGGCACCAGCTTCCCGCCCGCGCCTCGCGGCATGTGCGAGTAGGGCTGCCCGTCCACGAGGATCAGCCCGTCGGTGACCCGCTCCAGCGTCATGAGCAGCCGGAGGATCGTGGTCTTCCCCGACCCGCTCGGACCGATCAGCGTCACCCGCTCCCCGCGCCCCACCTCCAGATCGAGGCCGTCGAGCACGGTGTGGTCGCCGAACCGTTTGGTGACCCGGTCGAAGCGGACCGCGGGGGCCGCCGGATCCTTCCGGTCCTCAGTGGGCAAGGCGTGCCTCCAGTCGTCGTACGAAGACGGACGTCGGCCAGCTCGCGAGCAGGAACACCGCGGCGGCCAGGGTGAAACTCTCCAGATAGGCGAAGTGCGTACTGCCGAAGGTGTTCGCCTCGTGGACCATCTCGTGCACCGTGATCACCGAGAGCAGGGGGGTCTCCTTGAACATGGACACGGCGTAGTTGCCGAGCGGCGGCAGTACGTTCCGCACGGCCTGCGGCAGCACCACCGCCCGCCACACCCGCCGGCGCGGCAGCGAGAGCGCCGTGCAGGCCTCCCACTGGCCGCGCGGTACGGCGTCGATGCCCGTCCGGTACACCTCGGAGAGGTACGTGGCGTAGTGCACGCCGAGGACCAGGACGCCGAGCACCGGCGCGTCGAGCGCCGGCACCAGGACCCAGGCCGCGAACAGCTGCACCAGGAGCGGCGTCGAGCGGACGAACGCGGCCGCCGCGCGCACCGGAAGCGCCAGCCACCCGGGGCCCGCCCGCTGGACGAGGGCGAGCGCGAGCCCGAGGACCGCGGCGACGGCGAACGCCGGCACGGTCGCCAGGACCGTGACGCCGAACCCCTCCAGTACGGCGGGCAGCGCGGCCCGGGCCGCCTCCCCGTCCCACATCACGCACCGCCTTCCTGCCCGAGCCGGGCCTTCGCCGCCCGCTCCAGGGCGTTCATGAGGAGGCCCAGGCCCACGGCCAGGGCGAAGTAGAGCCCGAGGAGCAGCAGGTACGAGGCGGCCGTCGCGCCCGTCGACGAGCGCAACTGGTCGATCTGGAAGGTGAGATCGGGGACGGTCACCAGGGACAGCAGCGGCGTCGCCTTCAGGAGCTGCACGAGCAGGTTCTTGAACGGCGCGACCATCAGGGCGTGCGCCTGCGGCAGGACGACCCGCCGCAGGCGCAGCACAGGACCCATGCCGAGCGCGATCCCCGCCTCGGTCTGCGCGCGGGGGACCGCCGCGACCGCGCCCCGCACCACCTCGGCGCCGTACGCCCCGTAGTTGAGGCCGAGCGCGAGTACGGCGCAGGCGAGCGGTTCGAGCCGGAAGCCGACCATCGGGAGCGCGAAGAACAGCCAGAACAGCTGCACGTACAGCGAGGTCCCCCGGAAGAACTCCACGACGAACCGCGCCGCACCGCGCACCGGGAGCCGCGCCGACCGGGACGAAAGCCCGAGGACGTACGCGAGGAGCAGGGCGAGCGCCGCGCCGAGCACCGTGGCCTCCGCCGTCACCAGGAGCCCCTCCGCGAGCCGGGGGAGCGCGCGCCGGAGCTCGGGCAGGAAGTCAGCCACGCCGGGTGCCCCTCAGCCGGTGCACAGGTCGGCGGTCCGCAGCGAGCGGGGCGGTACCTCGCGGGCGGTGAAGCCGTACTTCCCGACGAGTCCGACGAACCGGTCGGGGGAGCCGGTGATCTTCAGGAGCTCACGGTCGAAGGCGTCCCGCAGCCCGCCCGCCCCCGGCCGGAACACGGCCCCGCCCGCCCCGAGCTGCCGGGCGCCGCCGACCACCGGGACGAACGCCTCGCCCACCTCCACCGGCGCGTCCCGGTTCGTCCGGGCGAGCCAGCGCAGGGAGATGGCGGTCAGCGCGAAGGCGTCGATCCGGCCGGCCAGCAGGGCGTCGAGCCCGTCCTGCTGTTTGGCCAGCGTCTTCACGGCACCGTCCGGGACGCCCGCCGCCTTGGCGTAGGACGCCTCGACGGCCGCGGTCAGCACCCCGACGGTGGCGCCCTTCGTCGCGCAGGACTCCAGGTCGCTCACGCCCTTCGGGTTGCCCTCGCGGACCATGAGCGCGGTGGGGGAGACGAACTCCGGCTCCGAGAAGATCACCTTGGCGCAGCGCTCCGGAGTGATCGCCATCCCCGCGCTCACCACGTCGAACCGGCCGGCGAGCAGCCCGGGGATCAGCGCGCCGAACTCCGTGAGCGTGGGCCGCAGTTCACGTACGCCGAGCGCCCTGAAGATCTCGCGGTGGAGCGTCGGGGCCTCCCCGGCGAGCTCGCCGCCGTCCTGGAAGCCGTACGGCGCCTCACCGGCGAACCCGACCCGCACGAAGCCCTGTTCGCGCAGGTGGGCGAGGAGCTGCCCGTCGCCTTCCGGCGCGCCCGTCCCGGCCTGGGTGCGGGTGCACGCGGTCAGGGCGAGACCGCCGAGGAGCGAGGCTCCGGTGAGGAAGCCGCGGCGGCCGAGCGTCATGAGCGGTCTCCCGGGCGGGCGGCGATGAAGGAGGGACGACGGACGGGGGCGGCGAAGGGCGCCTCGGGTGCGTTCTCGACGCTGTTGAAGACGAGGAAGACATTGCTGCGCGGGTACGGGGTGATGTTGTCGCCCGAACCGTGCAGGGCGTTGCAGTCGAACCAGGTGGCCGATCCCGCCGGGCCGGTGAAGTGCCGGATGCCGCACGCGTCGGCGAAGGTGGTGAGCGCCTCCTGGGACGGGGTCCCGGCGTCCTGCATCCGCAGCGACTGCTTGTAGTTGTCCTCGGGCGTCTCGCCCGCGCAGCCCAGGAAGGTGCGGTGCGAGCCCGGCATGATCATCAGGCTTCCGTTGGTGGTGTGGTTCGGGGTGAGCGCGATCGAGACCGAGACGGTCCGCATCCGCGGCAGTCCGTCCTCGGCGTGCCAGGTCTCGAAGTCGGAGTGCCAGTAGAAGCCGCTGGAGCCGAAGCCGGGCTTGACGTTGACCCGCGACTGGTGGACGTACACGTCGGAGCCGAGGATCTGCCGGGCGCGCCCGGCGATCCGCTGGTCCTCGGCGAGCCGGGCGAAGACCGGGCTGATCCGGTGCACCTCGAACACGGAGCGGATCTCCTGCGAGCGGGGCTCGACGACGGCCCGCTCGTCCGCCCGGAGCGCGGGGTCGGCGACGAGCCGGTCCAGCTCGGCGCGGAGCTCGTCGACCTCGTCCGGGGTGACGATCTCGTCCACCGTGACGAAGCCGTCCCGGTCGTACCCTGCCAGCTCCCGGGCCCAGAAGGGTCCCGGTGTGCCGGGCTCGGACCAGACGACGGGGTCCTTGCGGCCGATGAGCTCCTCGCGGGAGCCGCGGGTGGGGTAGAGGTCGACGGGACGGGTGGGTGCGGAGGCCATGGGGTGCCTTCCTTTCGCGTACGGGGGAGCGGGCTCAGGCCTGACCGGTCTCGGGTTCGGTCAGGAGCGGGTAGACGCCGTTCTCGTCGTGGTCCTCGCGCCCGGTGACCGGCGGGTTGAAGACGCACAGGCAGCGGAAGTCCCGCTTGACCCTGAGGGTGTGGCGCTCGTGCCCGTCGAGCAGGTACATCGCTCCGGGCAGGATCGTGTACGTGCGCCCGGTCTCGTGGTCGGTGAGCTCGGCCTCGCCGGCGGTGCAGACGACCGCCTCGACGTGGTGGGCGTACCACATGGAGGTCTCGGTCCCGGCGTACAGCACGGTCTCGTGGAGGGAGAAGCCGACCCGCTCGCGGGCCAGCACGATGCGCTTGCTCTCCCAGGTCCCGGACGCGGCCCGGACGTGCCGCTCGGTGTTCTCCAGCTCGTCGAAGGTACGGACGATCACGGGGTGTCGGCCTTTCGTGCGGGGGTGGTCAGGCGGCGAGGCGGCCGGCGGTGTGGCGGACGGAGCGGGCCAGGACGCCGAGGCCCTCGTCGAGTTCGTCGTCCGTGGCGGTCAGCGGCGGCAGCAGTTTGACCACCTCGCCGCGAGGCCCGGAGGTCTCCAGGAGCAGACCGGTCTCGAAGGCCCGCCGGCACACGGCCTCGGCACGCTCCCCGTCGGCGAACTCCAGTCCCCACACGAGGCCGCGGCCGCGCACCGCCACCCCCGTCGCCCCGTCGTCGCCGCACAGGTCGAGCAGGGCGCGCTCCACGCGGTCGGCCCGGCTCAGGGTGCGCTCGCGGAGTGCGTCGTCGCGCCAGTAGGTGTCGAGGGCGGCCGTGGCGGTGACGAAGGCGGGGTTGTTGCCGCGGAAGGTGCCGTTGTGCTCGCCGGGCTCCCACAGGTCGAGCTCCGGGCGGAAGAGGCAGAGGGCCATGGGCAGGCCGTAGCCGCTGATGGACTTGGACAGGGTGACGATGTCGGGCGTGATGCCCGCCTCCTCGAAGGAGAAGAAGTCGCCGGTGCGTCCGCAGCCCATCTGGACGTCGTCCACGATGAGGAGCATCTCGTGCCGGCGGCAGAGTTCGGCGAGTGCGCGCAGCCACTCGGCCCGGGCGACGTTCACGCCGCCCTCTCCCTGGACGGTCTCGACGATGACGGCGGCCGGGTGGTCGAGGCCGGAGCCGGGGTCGTCGAGGAGCCGCTCGAACCAGAGGAAGTCCGGTGTGCTGCCGCCGAGGTACCGGTCGAAGGGCATCCGGGTGGCATGGGGCAGGGGCACGCCCGCGCCGGCGCGCTTGGCGGCGTTGCCGGTGACGGCGAGCGAGCCGAGCGACATCCCGTGGAAGGCGTTGGTGAAGGAGACGACCGTCTTCCGTCCGGTGGCCTTGCGGGCGAGCTTGAGGGCGGCCTCCACCGCGTTGGTGCCGGTGGGTCCGGGGAACATCACCTTGTACGGCAGGGCGCGGGGCTCCAGGACGGTGGCGCGGAAGGTCTCCAGGAAGGAGCGTTTGGCGGTCGTCGACATGTCGAGGCCGTGGGTGATGCCGTCGTCGGCGAGGTAGTCGAGGAGGGCGCGCTTGAGCACCGGGTTGTTGTGGCCGTAGTTGAGCGAGCCCGCCCCGGCGAAGAAGTCGAGGTACGGACGGCCGTCCTCGTCGTACAGCCGGCTCCCGCTGGCGCGTTCGAAGACGACGGGCCAGGCGCGGCAGTAGCTGCGGACCTCCGATTCGACGGTCTCGAAGACGGAGGGGGCGGCGATGTCGGTCAGGGTCACGAAGTCTCTTCTCCAGGGTGTGGTGCGGGGGAGTGGGGCGACTCGGCTCAGGACGCCGGGGGTGCGAGAGGGCCGATGCGGTAGAGCACCTCGGCGTTGTGTCCCGCCACGGGGAAGGAGGCGGACGGGAAGAGGACCTCGCGGGTGAGGTCCGCGCCGTGCCGGCGGGCGAAGGACCGGAACAGCCGGTCGGAGGCCAGGTTCCCCGGTGTGACGGTCGCCTCCACCCGGTCGAGTCCGTGCCCGTCCGCCACGCGGGCGGCCAGAGCGTCGAGCAGGGTCCCGGCTACCCCGGTTCCGCGGTGCGAACCCTCCACGGCGACCTGCCAGACGAAGAGCGTCCCCGGCGCGTCGGGCCGCAGGTATCCGGTGACGAAGCCGACCGGTCGTCCGGTGGCGTCACGGGCGACGGCGGTCGTGTCGGCGAAGTCGCGGCACCACAGCAGGTAGCTGTAGGGCGAGTTGAGGTCGAGTTCTCCCGAGCCGCGCGCGATCCGCCAGAGCTCGGCGCCGTCCGCGATCTCGGCCGGGCCGACGGAGACGCCGCCGACCGGGGATGTCAGGGGGGCAGTGGTCATGGGCGCCGAAGCTACCGAGCGGACGGCGGAACTTCCTGGGGCGGCGGTCTTGTTCGGATGGCCGGTGGCGTGATAGATGCGTCGACGGTCTCCGTGGTGGGAATCCACTCCCTGACGCACGGCAATTTCGATCAAAAGTGGGCAGAGTCACCGTTTATAACGGATGAATAACGCCTCCGGCTTGTCGGATGCGATCTCTTAAGAGCGTGAGAAGATCCGGGTTTTCGCGTTTGAAGGGGCGGGAAGCGGGGAGGGGGGGGGGGGGGGGGGGGGGCGCCGCCCCCCCCCCCCCCCCCCCCCCCCCCCCCCCCCGGCTCCGTGTCCCTTCCGCGGCGCGGGGGCTACCAGATCGCCTCGATCCACTCCGGGTGGTCGATGAACGGGTTCCGGTTGTGCTGGTAGGTGTTGTAGATGACGTCGTTGCGGCGCTCCTCGAAGGCGCTCGGCGGATCCTGCTCGTTCCACTGCTTCAGGACCGAGAGGCGGCCGTGGAAGGGCACGCTGCCGTTCGTGGACGACTCGTTGGGCTCCAGGTTCGGGAAGCCGTCGTCGCCCTCGTAACGGACGGCCATGTAGAGGATCATGCGGGCCACGTCGCCCTTGTCGGCGTCGCGCGGCTCGAAGGAGTCGCTGTCCGTGTAGCTGCCGGGCGCGCCGCTGACCGCGCTGCCGCCGTTGTCCCAGTCCTTGTTGCCCCGGGTGCTGTTGACCTGCACGTCGCAGGCGCGCAGGTGGTGGAGGTCGGTGCCGGGGCCGGCCGTGGTGCCGAAGTTGCCGTGGGACTGGGCCCAGGTGTGCTCGCGGTTCCAGTCGCCCACGGTGCCCCCGTTGAGGGACTTGCTGCGCGAGACGCCGCTGTAGAGCAGGATCACGTTGTTGGTGTTGTTCGGGTCCTGGTCGGTCGCCTTCAGCGCGTTCCAGACCGCGTCGTACGAGATCTTGCTCTGACTGCTGATGATGGTGTGCAGCGAGGACTTGAGGCTCGTGCCGGTCTTGCCGATCGCGTCCTTGTAGTACGTGCTGTCGTACGCGGTGGTCGTGGCGCTCGCGGGAGTCGCGGTGACCGCGGGGAGCGTGATGCCGACGAGGGTGGCGGCGACGGCCGCAGCCCACGCCTTCCATCCACCGATCCGAACAACGGACATGGGGGGCCCTTTCCCGGGGACGGCACGCGCGGGACGGCGGGCGTGGCTCAACGCCGCCGTTGTCTACGCGTGTTGACTGGGTGTCATCGGGAGAGTGGCACACGTCAGGTACCTGTCATGTAACGGGAAGGAGGCTGTTCCGTGACGTTCTCGCATCCGGCACAACCGAAACCGGCCCAGGGGGCTAGGGCGTGTCTCTTTGGTCGATTGGTCAGTTGATCGGACATGTCTGTCCGGTTGGTGATCACTGATGCGATGTGGGACCGGATCGAGCCGCTGATGCCGGCCGATCCGGTCCGTGGGCGGCGGTGGGCCGACCACCGCCGAACCCTTGAAGCCATCGCGTGGAAGTACCGCACCTGCTCACCCTGGCGTGACCTGCCGGACGAGCTCGGCTCGTTCCAGACCGCTCACAAACGGCTGCTCAGATGGGCTGCGGACGGCACCTGGAAACGCATCCTTGCCGCGCTCCTGGCAGCGGCCGACGCCGTTGACAACATCGGCTGGACCGTGTCGGTGGACTCCACCGTCTGCCGAGCCCACCAGCACGCTGCCGGAGCCAGGAAAAAGGGGCTCCAGACCAGGCCGAACCCGAGGACCACGCGCTGGGACGCTCCCGAGGCGGACTGAGCACGAAAGTCCACCTGGCCAGCGACAGCCATGCGCGGCCGCTGGCCGTCCGCGTCACCGCGGGTCAGGCAGGTGACGCGCCGGCCTTTGAGGCCGTCATGGCCGACATTCGCGTTCCGCGACGTGGGCCTGGAAGACCGAGGAGCCGACCGGATGCCGTCCTGGCCGACCGCGCGTATTCATCCCGCGCGATCAGGAACCACCTTCGCCGACGCGGAATACGTGCCGTCATCCCTCAGCCCGCCGACCAGGTCGGTCACCGCCTTCGTCGCGGCAGGGCCGGCGGCCGACCGCCCGCTTTCGACGCCGAGACGTACAAGCAGCGCAACGCGGTCGAGCGATGCATCAACCGCCTCAAGCAATGGCGCGGCCTGGCCATGCGAACCGACAAGCTCGCGATCGCCTACGAGGGCGCACTCCACCTCGCAGCCATCTTGATCTGGACGCGAGCATAGGTGCGGGTCAGCGGGAGGTGTGCGCTGCCTGGAGCGTCTCCCATTCCAGGGCGGGGAACTCGTAGCCCCAGCGCTTCAGGTACCCGTCTGTCCCGTGTTCGGAGAGAAGCTCCTCAGTCATGGCCATGAAAGCGCCGACAAATGCCTCTGTTGGTAGCCGACCGGCCCAGACCAGTTTCGCGTCCGACCACCAGGACGACGGCTCGTTCAAGTCCGCGAACTCCACGATCTGAACGAAGACCTCCTTCTCTGTCTGGTTGAAGAAGACTCTCGTCCCGCTTGGCTCGTCGAAGAACGTCACGAAGGTCGCACTGCACCCACGGAGTAGATCCCGGACACCGTTCATGAACGCGGCCAGGACCTCGGGTCCTACATAGGAGGCGTGCACCTTCTGTTCCGCAGCGTTCACTGACCATGACCAGGTGGCCCACCCAGACCCGCCGAGCTTCCATTGCATGCTCTGGCCGTGCGCCAAAGAAACGTCGAATGGACTGTGAACCATGCCTTCCCCCTGCGCCAGGCGGTGCTGGCCCTAGAAATCGCCGAGCCAACCAGGCCTCGATTACGAGCATGACGATGCCACAGGCGGATCTGAGAGACAGGCTCTAGGCCCGGAGGCTCAGACGCCCCGGACGTCCACCGGCATCCCCTTCGGTTCCTTGATCCGCTTCATGATGATCTGCGAGTTCACCTCGGTGACCCCGGTCAGCGTCGTCAGCCGCTCGATCCACAGCCGCTCGTACGCCGCGAGGTCCGCCACCGCGATCCGCAGCAGACAGCCGGGGCTCCCGAACAGCCGGTACGCCTCGATCACGTCCGGCACGTCCTGGAGTGCCTCCTCGAAGGCCTCCACCGTCTCCCGGTCCCGCTTCACCTCCACCGAGACGAGCACCTCGAAGCCCCGCCCCACCGCCTCCGGATCGATGATCGCCCGGTAGCCCTGGATCACCCCGTCCTGCTCCAGCTGGCGCACCCGGCGCAGACAGGGGGAGGCGCTGAGCCCGACCCGCTGGGCCAGCTCCTGGTTGCTCAGCCGGCCGTCGTTCTGGAGCTCACGCAAGATGTGGAGATCAATCCGGTCCATGGCGCAATTATCCACCACGCTGAAACAGAGAGGGGGCTGATTTCGCAATCGCCTTGCGCGCTTCCTGTCCTATCGTTGCGATCGCAGGAGAAATGGGTACGGAGTGAGGACGGCAGGCATGAAGCGGACGAACGACGGAGGGGCGCGCCGGATCGTCGTCATCAGCACCGGCGGCACGATCGCCAGCCGCTGGCAGGGCACCGGCTACGCGGCCGACGCCTCCGGCGACGACGTGCTGGCGACCGCCCCCCTGCCCGAGGGCGTCACCGTCGAGGTCGTCGACCTGTTCAACGTGAACAGCTCCCGCATGACCTCGGCCCACCAGCTCGCGCTGCTGCGCACCGTCCACGAGACCTTGGCCGACCCCGGCGTCGACGGCATCGTCGTCACCCACGGCACCGACACCCTGGAGGAGACGGCCTTCCTCCTGGACCTCCACCACGCGGACGCGCGCCCGGTCGTCCTCACCGGCGCCCAGCGCCCCTTCGGCACCGGCGACGGCGACGGCCCCGGCAACCTCTACGACGCCCTCCAGGTCGCCGCCTCCGTCCGCGACCTCGGCGTCCTCATCGTCTTCGACGGACGCGTCCACGCGGCACGCGGCACCGTGAAGACCCAGACCCTCGCCGCCGACGCCTTCTCCGACCCCTCCGCCGAGCGCCTCGGCCGCGTCGGGTTCTCCCGCGTCGACATCGAGCGGCAGCCGGAGCGCCCCGCCCCGCTGCCCCTGCCGACCGCCGCGCGGACCGCGGCGCCCGGCGCCACCGGCCCCGGCGCCACCCCGCTGCCCCGCGTCGACATCGTCACGCACCACTCCGACGGCGACCCGTTCCTGCTGAACGCGGCCGTCGCCGCCGGCGCCCGGGGCATCGTCCTCGTCGCCACCGGCGCCGGCAACGCCACCCCCGAGATCGCCGACGCCGTGGCCGACGCGGTCGCCCAGGGCGTCCTCGTCGCCGTGACCACCCGCGTCCCCGCCGGGCCGCTGGCCGAGATATACACCGGCGGCGGCGCGGTCGACCTCGTCGCCTCGGGCGCCCTGCTCACCGGCACCCTCCGGGCCGGCCAGGCCCGCATCGCCCTGCTCTCCACGCTCCTCGCCGAAGGCGCTGCCGCCGTGGGCGACCCCGCCCGCAGCACCGCCCTCCTGCGCCGCCTCCTCGAAGGACCGGTCCGCGACGAGCCCGCCCTCGCCACCGGCCACTCCCGCTCGGCCTCGGCGGTCGCCGCCCGCGTCTAAGGCCTGTCCGGCGGCTCCGGCTCCACCGGACCGCCCCGCCTGGCGGTTCAGGCCCGAGAGCTCCACCGGACCGCCCCGCCCGGCGGTTCAGGCCCGAGAGCCCCGCAGGCCTGCCCCGCCCGGCGGCTCGGGCCCGGACAGGCCACCCCACAGCCCCGGCTCGCGGACGGTGCACCCCCCGCCCGCCCGCGAGCCGGATTTCAACCTCCCTCACCGGCGCACCGCGCCCGCCGGGGTCACCCGGCGGCTCCGCCGTGCCCGGACACAGCCACCCGGCCGCACGTGCGCCTCCCGCGCCCGCGCACGCCTCCGTACCACCCGGTATCCCTCCCCTCCTCTCCCCAAGGACGGCCCTTCATGGTTCCCGCGGTTCCCGCACCGGCCCCGCACGACGCTCCTGTCCGCCGCGAGCACGATCTGCTCGGCGACCGGGACGTCCCCGCCGACGCCTACTGGGGCGTCCACACCCTGCGCGCCACCGAGAACTTCGCCATCACGGGCACGCCCATCTCGGTCTACCCGCTCCTCATCGACGC
This sequence comes from Streptomyces sp. NPDC037410, assembly GCF_055602235.1. Taxonomy (NCBI): domain Bacteria; kingdom Bacillati; phylum Actinomycetota; class Actinomycetes; order Kitasatosporales; family Streptomycetaceae; genus Streptomyces; species Streptomyces sp. NPDC037410. The sequence continues at coordinate 100,995 of NZ_JBVJWR010000020.1, forward strand.
GCTCGCCGCCGTCAAGGAGGCCGCCGCCCGCGCCAACGAGGAGCTCGGCCTGCTCCCCTCCGACAAGGCCGCCGCCATCGCCGGCGCCTGCCGGGAGATCCGTACGGGACGGCTCCACGACCAGTTCGTCGTGGACGTCGTCCAGGGCGGCGCCGGCACCTCCACCAACATGAACGCCAACGAGGTCGTCGCCAACCGGGCCCTGGAGCTCCTCGGCCACGCCAAGGGCGAGTACACCCACCTCCACCCCAACGAGGACGTCAACCTCGGCCAGTCCACCAACGACGTCTACCCGACCGCGATCCGCATCGCGGCGATCGGCGCCGCCCGCGAGCTCCTCAAGGCCATGGCCGTCCTCCAGGACGCCTTCGCCGCCAAGGCCCTGGAGTTCCGCGAGGTCGTGAAGATGGGCCGCACGCAGCTCCAGGACGCGGTGCCCATGACGCTGGGCCAGGAGTTCTCCACGTACGCCGTGATGCTGGAGGAGGACCGCGGCCGGCTCGCCGAGGCGATCGAGCTCATCCACGAGATCAACCTCGGCGCCACCGCCATCGGCACCGGCCTCAACGCCGCCCCCGGCTACGCCGAGACCGCCCGCCGCCACCTCGCCGAGCTGACCGGGCTCCCGCTCGTCACCTCCGCCAACCTCATCGAGGCCACCCAGGACTGCGGCGCCTTCGTCCAGCTCTCCGGCGTCCTCAAGCGGATCGCGGTCAAGCTCTCCAAGACCTGCAACGACCTGCGCCTCCTCTCCTCGGGGCCGCGCGCGGGCCTCGGCGAGATCAACCTGCCGCCGGTGCAGGCCGGTTCGAGCATCATGCCCGGCAAGGTCAACCCGGTGATCCCCGAGGTCGTCAACCAGGTCGCCTTCGAGGTGATCGGCAACGACATCACCATCACCATGGCGGCCGAGGCGGGACAGCTCCAGCTCAACGCCTTCGAGCCGGTGATCTTCCACGCCCTCTCGAAGAGCCTGCTCTCGCTGCGCGCCGCCTGCCTCACCCTCGCCGAGCGCTGCGTCGACGGCATCACCGCCAACGCCGAGGCGCTCCGGGCGGCCGTGGAGAACTCCATCGGTCTCGCCACGGCCCTCAACCCGCACCTCGGCTACACCGCCGCCACCGCCATCGCCCAGGAGGCGCTCGCCACCGGCCGCGGGGTCCTCGAACTCACCGTGGAGAAGGGCCTGCTGCCCGCCCAGCGACTCGCCGAACTCCTCACCCCCGAGCGCCTCACCGGAGCCCCGGGCCCGGCCGCCGTCTGAGCGCGGGCAGGGGGATCAAGAGGGCCTCTCCGGCCATAAGTTACCCGGCAGTTTCTCGTGACTTCCTCGGCGGGCAGTCGTAGAACGTGTTCCCATTCACTCGCGAAGCCGAGGAAGATCACATGAGTGAACACCCCCTGTCCGCCCAGGGAAACCACAGAGTCAGCCGCCGCAGTTTTCTCGCCGGAACAGGTTCTGTTCTCGGCGCCGCCGCCCTCGCCGGTACGATCACCACCCCCGCCCGCGCCGAAGTGCCCGGCCTGAACTGCACCCCCATCCCCGACGGTTCCCAGGTCCGTGCCCTCGTCATCGGCACCGGCTACGGCGGCTCCGTGGCCGCCCTGCGGCTCGCCCGTGCCGGCGTCGACGTCCACATGATCGAGATGGGCATGGCCTGGGACACCCCGGGCCCCGACGGCAAGATCTTCGCCAACACCACCAAGCCGGACTACCGCTCCTTCTGGCTGCGCAGCCGCACCAAGCAGCCGCTGAGCCAGTTCCTCGGCTTCCCCCTCGACAAGGACGTGCCGGTGCACACCGGCATTCTCGACGCGGAGGACTTCGCCGGCATCACCGTCTACCAGGGGCGCGGTGTCGGCGGAGGCTCCCTCGTCAACGGCGGCATGGCCGTCACCCCGCTCCGGGAGCGCTTCCCGGCGATCCTCCCCACCGTCGACCCGGCCGAGATGTACGCCACCTACTACCCGCGCGCCAACGCGGGCCTGGGCGTCACCTCGGTGGACGTCAACTGGTGGGAGAACCAGGACTGCTACCAGTACGCGCGCGTGGGCCGCAAGCACGCCGAGCGCTCCGGCTTCCCCTTCGTCTTCGTGCCCAACGTCTACGACTGGGACTACATGAAGCAGGAGGCCGCCGGGGCCGTCCAGAAGTCCGCCCTGGACGGCGAGGTCATCTACGGCAACAACGCGGGCAAGAAGAGCCTCCAGAAGACCTACCTCGCCCAGGCCGCCGCCACCGGCCGGGTGAACGTCTCCCCGCTCCACCGGGTGACCTCCGTCAGCCCGGCCGCCGCCGGCGGCTACACCGTCGTCATCGAGCAGATCGACACCACCGGCGCCACCCTCGTCACCAAGACCGTCCGCGCCGACCGGGTCTTCTTCGCCGCCGGCAGCGTCGGCACCAGCAAGCTCCTCACCCGGCTCAAGGCGACCGGCGCCCTGGGCGCCCTCAACGACGAGATCGGCAAGGGCTGGGGCGACAACGGCAACGTCATGTGCGGCCGCGCCAACCACATGTGGGACCCCACCGGACAGCTCCAGTCCTCGATGCCCACCGCCGGCATCGACAACTGGGAGGCCGGCGGTGCCTTCTCCGAGGTCGCCCCGCTGCCCACCGGCATCGAGACCTACGCCTCGTTCTACCTCTCCATCACCCGCACCCCCCGCCGCGCCGAGTTCAGCTGGAACCCGGCCACGGGCAAGGTCGACCTGAGCTGGGACCGGGCCTGGAAGCAGACGTCCATCGACATGGCCAGGTCCATCTTCGACAAGATCAACAGCAGGGAGGGGACGATCTACCGGACCGACCTCTTCGGTGCCTACAAGATCTGGGGCGACCACCTCACCTACCACCCGCTGGGCGGCGCCGTCCTCGACCGGGCCACCGACAACCACGGCCGCCTCCACGGCTACCAGGGGCTCTACGTCATGGACGGCTCCCTCATCCCCGGGAACACCAGCGTCAACCCGTTCGTCACCATCACCGCCCTCGCCGAGCGCAACATCGAGCGCATCATCGCCGAGGACTTCTGAGGACGAGGACTTCGGAGGGCGAGGACTTCTGAGGACGAGGACTTCGGAACGCGAGGGCCTCCGAAGGCGCCGAGGGGCCGGCCGGCGAGCGGCCGCCCCCTCTCCGTATCCTCAGTGCGTCGGCAGCACGCAGACCTCGTCGAGCCCGAGCACCCGGTTGAGCCGCCCGAACGCCAGCCACGAGCCCAGGCTCATCGTCAGCTCCACGATCTCCGCCTGGCTGTACCGCGCCGTCATCCGCGCCCAGAACTCCTCGTCGAGACCGTGGTGGTCGAGCGCGTAACGCTCCGCGTACTCGGCCGCGAGCCGCGTCCGCTCGTCGAAGGACTCCGAGACCTCCGTCTCCCGCCACGCCGCGACGAGCTCGTCGAACCCCTGCTCGACCTTCACCCCGTCCCGGTCCGTGCGCCAGTCGAGACAGAAGCCGCAGCCGTTGATCTGCGCGATCCGCAGCCGCGCCGCCTCGAACTCGCGCAGCCCCAGGGTCGTATGGGCGTACACGGACAGCGAGAAGTTCGCCGCCGCCGTCCCGATCTCCGGGACCATGTCGCCCCACACGTACCCGATCGGCTCCTGGCCCTCGGGAATGTCGATGATCACTACGGTCTCCTTCCCAGCTTCCCGACCGCCGGCCGCAGCGGCACGTCCAGCGCGTCGTACAGTCCCGGCTCCGCCGCCGCCAGCCACTCGATCGCCCCGACGAGCCGCCCCACCGCCGTGGCGTTCCCGCCCGCCGACCGGTTCTCGCCCTCGTCGGTCGCCGCCACCGTCACCTCGATCCGGGGGCTCCCCTCGACGATCACCCGGTGTGCGCCCGCCCCGTCCGGCGGCACCGGCCAGTCCGGCGCGCACGAGGGGTGGATCCGGGTGACGTGCTCGATCACGATGCGGGGTTCCCCGCCGACGATCCCCTGGACCTCGAAGCGGACCGCGCCCTGCGTGCCCGCCTCGAACGCGCCCATCGTCCGCGTCTTCACCGTGGACTCCAGCGGGCGCCGCTCCAAGGTCTCGCGGATCTCGTCGAGTTCGGCCCCGAGCGCGCGGGCCATCAGGCGTATCTGCCCGCCCCAGATCATCGTCGGGACCGACGGCCAGAGCATGGGCGGCTCGTACTCCATCGGCCGGCCCATCCCCACGAGTTCGCGGACCGACTCCTCCTGTTCGTACGTCGAGTAGTCGAAGATCTCCTGGCAGCGGATCACGTCCACCGTGGCGGCGAGGCCGCTCACCAGGAGCGGCAGCACGTCGTTGCCCCAGCCCGGGTCGACGCCCGACACGAAGAGCGAACCGCCGCCCTCGGCGACCGCCGCGAGCACCGGATCCCGGAACTCGGGCGGCGCGTTGCGCTGGTCGTACAGCGGATACAGGGCGGGTGTCACCACCACCGCGCCCGCCGCCACGGCCCGCGCCACATCGGCGAGCGCCCCGTCGGGCCGGGTGTCGCCGGAGGCCGCGTACACCACCGCCCCCGGCCGCCCGTCGAGCACCGCGCCGACGTCGTCGCCGGCGAGCACCCCGAGATCGCGCCCGAGCCCCGCGAGCCGGCCCGCGTCACGGCCCACCTTGGCCGGGTCGGACACGAGCACGGCCGCGAGCTCGAGACCCGGATGGGCGTCCACGGCGCGAATGGCCGCGCGCCCGACATTCCCCGTACCCCACACCACCGTCCGAATCATGCGCGGAGGGTAGCGCCGGGCGCCGGAGGTTCCCAGACCCGCGACGAGATGTTCTGACGGGTCGTCAGAAAGTTGCCGGTTCAGGCCGGAAGGAGCGCGACCGCCCGCGCGAGCGCGTCCCGGACCCGGTCCGTGTCCTGCTCCGTCGTCCGCCAGTTGCTGAACGCGGCGCGCAGCGCGGGCGTCCCGTGCAGGACCGTGGGGGTGAGGAAGGCCTCGCCGGAGTCGGCGACCGCCCGCGCCACGGCGGCGAGCCGCTCCGCCGTCGGACGGTCGGCGAGCGTGAAGCACACGACGTTCAGGTGCACCGGCGCGAGGAGCCGGAGGCCGGGGGCGGCCGCGATCCCCTCGCCGAGGCGGCGGGCGAGGGCCGCGCAGCGCTCCACGATCTCGGCATGCCCCTCGCGCCCGTACGCGGTCAGCGAGAACCACGTGGCCAGGGCGCGCAGCCGCCGCGAGTTCTCCGGCGTCAGATGCAGGAAGTCGGGCGTCCCGGTCGGGAGGCCGAGATACGGCGACTCGTTGTGGAAGACCCGTACCTGGAGGTCCTGACGGCGGGTGAACTGGACGGCGGCGTCATAGGGGACGTTCAGCCACTTGTGCAGGTCCACGCAGATCGAGTCGGCGGCGTCGAGACCGTCGACGAGCGAGGCGTGGGCGGGGGAGAGCGCCGCGAACGCGCCGAACGCCGCGTCGACGTGCAGCCAGAAGTCGTACCGCTCCTTGAGCGCGGCGATCGCCCGCAGGTCGTCGAAGTCGACCGTGTTCACCGTCCCCGCGTTGGCGACCACGATCGCCGGCCGCCCGTCCAGCGACTCCAGCGCCTCGGCGAGGCGCGCCACGTCCACGGCCTCGCGCTCCCCGCCGAGCAGCGGCACCGGCCGCAGCCGGTCCCGCCCGATGCCCAGGACCGACAGGGCCTTGGTGATGCTGGAGTGCGGGCTGCCGGACAGGACGGTGACGGGGCCGAGCGCGGCCGCCCCGGCGCGCGACACCGAGACGCCCAGCCGCTCGCCCAGCCACTCCCGGGCGATGGCCAGACCCACGGTGTTCGACATCGTGGCGCCGCTGACGAACGCGCCCCGGTGCTCCCCGCTCAGCCCGAAGAGCTCCCGCAGCCAGCCCACCGTCTCGCGCTCCAGGGCGTCGGAGGTCGAACCCCCGCCGCTGGATCCGTTCTGGTCGTACGTACCGGTGAGCCAGTCGCCGGTCAGCGCCGCCGGGGTGGCGCCGCCGGTCACGAAGCCGAGGTAGCGCGGGCCCGCCGAGCCCGAGAAGCCGGGGTCCCAGCGCCGCGCGAACCGGTCGAGGGCGCCCTGCGCGCCGACGCCCTCCGCCGGGAGCGGCTCGGGCACGGGGGCATCCTCGGCGGTGGCGACGGGCCGCTCATCCAGCCGGGACAGCTCACCGGCCGCGAAGTCGCGGGCGGACTGGAGGAGTTCGGGGAGGCGGGCGAGGTCGGCGGCGAGGCTGGGATGCATGGCCTCAGAGTAGGCAGTCGATCAAGGGGAACGCGGGGGCCAATCCGAAGGAAGTGGCCTGGTTTCGGGATCCGGAGGCGGGCCGATCGCTCTCAGTGGTATCTCAGCCGTGCCTCGGTGGCACCTCAATGGCACGTCAATGGCACTTCAGCGGTACTTCGGCGGTACCTCACTGGTACGGATTCCGGTCGGGCCGCGCGGGGAAGGCGCGGTCGGCCGTTCGCGCCACGGAGGCAGCCGTACGGGTGAGGGCGCGGTCGCGGCGGCAGTGCCGCCCGTCGAACGGGTACGGATCGCTGCACTGCCCCCGGCCAGGAGGATGCCGTCCCATGCCCGTCCGCAAGGGCGCACCCGCGCTGCTGAGCGCCGGCGCACTGTGCGCCGCCCTGCTGCTCACCGGCTGCGCGAGCCCCACCGCACCCACACCCGCACCCGCCCGCACGACCGCGCCCGCCTCGGGTGACGGCCGTCCCCACCCGGCCTCGCCGGCCGCGGGCGCCAACCACCTCGCGTCCGCCCCGGTCCCCGTGCCCAGGCTCCCCGGTGTCGGCCCGGACACCCAGGCCCTCGTGCCCGACGGCAGCACCCAGGCCCTCGTCGTCACCGGCGCCACCGAGGACTCCAACACCTCGACCGCCACCCTGTACCGGCGCGACCCCGCCCGTGGCTGGATCGAGGCCGCCGGACCGTGGCGCGCCCACAACGCCCTCCAGGGCTGGACCTCCGACCACACGGCCGGTGATCTGCGCAGCCCCATCGGGGTCTTCCGGATCGGCGACGCGGGCGGCAGGCTCCCCGATCCCGGCACCCGGCTCCCGTACGACGAGGACGAACTGTTCGACATCAGCGGCACCGGCTTCCTGGGTGAGCCGCTGGAAGGATCGTTCGATCACGTGATCGCGATCGACTACAACCGGGTGCCGGGGCGGAGCCCGCTCGACAGGGAGCGTCCGCTCGGCGACGAGAAGGGCGGCGGCGTCTGGATCCACGTCGACCACGGCGGACCCACGCAGGCCTGCATCGCCCTGGACCAGGAGGCGCTGCGTGAACTCCTGCGCGCCCTCGACCCGGCCGCGGATCCCGTCGTGGTCATGGGCCCGGCGCGAGAACTCGCGGAATGACGGCCCGCGCGGCGTCTCGCGTACGGACAGCCTGCCCGGCGCCGGGAATCGGACACCCGGCGCCGCGCGGAGGGTGTCGGTCTCCGCCGCGCGGAGTGCGTCAGTCGCCGCCGCCCGTCCCGACCGCCCCGCGCAACGAGCCCGTGTGCTCGCGGACCTGCTCCGGCGTCAGATACGCGTCCGTGTACTCGAAGTCCCGGAGCGTCCCCGCCTTCGAGGCCAGGAACCCGGTCCGTACGTAGTCGTCGCCCGCGACGGCGTTGAGCAGCCAGTTCGTCATCACCCGGGTCTTGGCCACATTGGTCCGCAGCGCCGCCCAGTGGTAGCCGCGGGCCACGGCCTGGGCGGCGGCCCCGTGCAGTTCCACACCGAGCGGCTTCGACACCCCGTCCATCCCGCCGAGGTCCACGACGAGCCCGAGGTCCTTGTGCGTGTACGGGTGGGTCTGCTCGTGTCGCAGCGTCGCGACGAGGTTGTCGGCGACGGCCTTGCCCTGCCGCATCGCGTGCTGCGCGGTCGGCGGGCAGATCGCGCCCTCGTCGCCCTTGACGAGGTCGGGGACGGCGGCCGCGTCGCCGAGCGCCCACACCCCGTCGAGCCCCGGCACGTCCATCTCGGCCGAGACGACGAGCCGGCCCCGGACGGTCTCCGCGCCGAGCGTGCCGATCAGCGGGCTCGCGGCCACTCCGGCCGTCCAGATCAGCGTCCGGCTGGGCAGCACCCGCCCGTCGGTGAGGGTCACCGCCTCGTCGTCCACGGAGGCCACCGACACTCCGAGCGACACCTCGATGCCGCGCTTGGTCAGGATGTCCATGGCGGCGGCGCCCAGCTTGTCGCCCAGTTCGGGCATCAGCTTCGGCGCGATGTCCACGAGGTGCCACTTGATGAGGTCGGGGTCGAGCCGGGGGTAGCGCTTGACCGCGTTGCGGGTGAGCAGTTGGAGGCAGGCCGCCGTCTCCGTGCCCGCGTAGCCGCCGCCGACCACGACGAACCGCAGCCGTGCGGCCCGCTCCTCGTCGTCGTCGCTCGCGTCCGCCAGATCCAGCTGGGCGATGACGTGGTCGCGGATGTAGACGGCCTCCGCGAGGGTCTTCATCCCGCGCGCGTGATCGGCGAGCCCCGGGATGTCGAAGGTGCGGGTCACGCTGCCCGGCGCGAGGACGAGGTGGTCGTACGGCTCCGTCACGAACTCGCCGGAGATCGTCCGCACCACACAGACCTTCGCGGCCGTGTCGACGCCGACGACACCGCCAGGGACGATCCGGGTCCGGTGCCGCTGGCTGCGGCGCAGCGAGAGCGCGACCGACTGCGGGGTCAGGACGCCCGCGGCCACCTGGGGGAGCAGCGGCAGGTACAGCTGGTACGAGAACGGTGAGAGGAGCGTGATCAGCGCCTCCCGATCGGCAAGCCGCCGTTCGAGCCGCCGTACGCAGCCCACACCGGCGAAACCGGCGCCCACCACGAGGATTCTCGGTCGCGTCACGCTGTCCGCCCTTCCGTATGAGCGTTGGTTTCACCCTTTTTATCGCGATTGGTGACGTATCGCTCCTCGGGTTACGTTGCGGAAGGCCCCATGGAAGGCCCCGGAAACTCCCCCCAGCGGAAGGCAGGACAGCGCGCATGACCACGTACCAGGTCGGCTATTTCGTCGGCAGCCTCTCGACGAAGTCCATCAACCGGATCCTGTCCCGGGCCCTGATCCGCGTCGCGCCCCCCGGCCTCGAGTTCCGGGAGATCCCCATCAAGGACCTCCCCCTCTACAACCACGACTTCGACGCCGCCTACCCGCCCGAGGGCAGGGCCCTCAAGGACGCCATCGCGGCCGTCGACGCGGTCCTCTTCGTGACGCCCGAGTACAACCGGTCCATCCCCGGCGCGCTCAAGAACGCCATCGACTGGGCCAGCCGCCCCTGGGGCACGAACTCCTTCACCCACAAGCCGTCCGCCGTCATCGGCGCCTCGCCGGGCAAGATCGGCACGGCCGTCGCCCAGCAGAGCCTCCGTTCGGTGCTCAGCTTCTGCAACTCCCCGCAGATGAACGCCCCGGAGGCGTACATCCAGTTCACCCCGGGGCTGTTCGACGAGGACGGGGAGGTCACCGATCCGACGACCCAGCAGTTCCTGTCGGACTTCATGTCCGACTTCAAGGCCTTCGTGGAGCGGGTCCTCACCGTCCTGCCGCCGCAGCGCTGAGGCGCCGCCGCGGGTCAGAGCACCGCGATCCCCAGGGGGCGCGAGCCCGCGGGGAGGCGGCGGGTGTCGCCCGTGTCCAGGTCGACGACGGTCAGACCGTCCCAGTACCCGTCCCGGGTGAAGCCGCCCGTCACATAGGCGGTACGGCCGTCCCGGGACACGGCCACGCTCTCGTGCGGGCCCTCCAGCGGGTAGACCCGCTCGGCACCGCCGGGCGCGCGCACCGTCAGGGAGGGCCCGCGGTCCACGTCCGGGTCGATGGGGCCGGTGCCGACGGTCAGCAGCGTCCCGTCGGCGGTTGTGGTCGCCCCGTGCTGATGGGTGTTCGCGGTCATCGGCTCGATCGTCGTCCGGCCCGTCCGGGGGTCGACCACCGCGAGCCGCTCGCCCTCGAAGGGCAGCAGCAGCTTCCCGTCAGAGGGGCGGACGGCCGTGTAGTGCGGCTTGAGCCAGGAGCCGGGCCCGCCCTCCGTGCCGTACGGGGCGACCTCGATCCGGCGCGGCTCAAGGGTTCCCGCCGCGACGACCGTGACGTCGAAGGAGTCGTGGTCCGTCGCGTACACCTCGGCGCCGTCCCGTGACACGTCTATGTCGAACGGCCGCCGGCCGACCGGGACGGTGTCGGTGACCTTGAGCGCCGTCGTGTCGATGACCTCGAGCGTGCCGTTCCCACCGGGCACGTTGACGCCCACGTAGGCCCGACGCCCGTCCGGGGAGATCGCGATGCCCATGCCGCCGCCCCGGTACTCGCCCGTCGTGACGGGACCGGTGTCCGTGCGGTACGGGATGAGCGCGAGGCGTGCGCGGCTCTTCGTGTCCACGACGGCCACGCCCTCGGCGGTCGCCACCCAGGCCCGCCCGTCCTCGCCGACGGCCAGACCGTACGGCGCGGTGCCGACCTTCACGGAACCGGTGGCACCGCGCGCGGGGTCGACGAAGGTGACCGTGTCGGAGCCGAAGTCGGTGACGAGCAGGGTGCCCGGGGCGACCGTGCCGTCCGGGGCGGGCGTCACGGTGACGGGGGAGCCGGGGGAGCCGGGGGTGGGCGAGGTCCCGGCGGGCGTCGTCCCACCGGTGGCGGAGGCCGTCCCGCCGGAGCCCTGGGCGCAGCCCGCGAGCAGGACCACGGCCACCGCGCCGGGCAGGAGCACCCGGGCGGCACGGGACGAACGGCGGAACTTCGGCATGACGGACTCCTCGGTACGGCGACCGCGCGGACGGCCCTGCAGGGGGTCCCGCGCCCTGCCCCGATCCTCCGCCCGCGCCGGGCCCCGCCGGGTCCGCCGCCCGTCCCCTCCCGGACGGCGGGACGGCCGACCCCGGGGTCCACCGATCGGTTGACCCGGCCCCGCGGGGCTCACCCGTCGAGGGCGTCGAGGAAGCACAGCACCCGCTCGGCGCACAGCGCGGCCGCCTCCGGCACGAAGTCCGGCGCACCGCGCTCCGAGAACAGATGGGCCGCCCCCGGGTAGAGGAACAACTCCCGCTCCCCGGAACCCGCCACCAGTTCGCGCGCCGCCACCAGGTCCCCGTCGCCGACGAAGTACGGATCGGCGTCCATCCCGTGCACCTGGACCCGTACGCCCTCCGGCCAGGCCGTGCCGAACGCGTGCACCGGCACGCAGGCGCCGAACAGCAGCGCACCGGCAGCGCCGGGCCGGGTCTGCGCCAGCTTCTGCGCGGGCAGCACGCCCAGCGAGAACCCGGCGTACACGACGTCCTCCGGGAGCCCCTCGGCCGCGCGCTCGCCCCGGGCCACGATCGTGTCGAAGCCGACCTCCTGGGCGTGCCCGACGCCGGCTTCCAGGTCCCCGAACGTCCGCCCCTCGTACAGATCGGGCACGTGTACCGTGTGCCCGGCCCGCCGCAGGCCTTCGGCGAACGCGCCGACGCCCTCCGTCAGCCCGAGCGCGTGGTGGAAGAGCAGTACCTCGGCCATCTCGTCATCCCCTGTGTCACCGTACGGTCACGTCGGACGGCAGCATGACGTACGCCACTGACAACGGCCCGGCACTCGGGTCCGACGAGGTCAGTGCAGCGGCCGGTGCGGGACGACGGCGCCGGCCTGGCCCATCATGCCCCCGGGGCCGCCCACGCCCATCGGGCCGCCGACACCGGGGTGCGGGGCACCGGCGGGCACGATCGCGCCCTGCGGCACCAGACCCTGCGGAGCCATGCCCTGCGAAGCCATGCCCTGGGGCGGCATCCCCTGCGGCACCATTCCCTGCGGTGCCATTCCCTGCGGAGGCATCGGGATCACCCGGCTCAGATCCCGCAGAACCTCCTCGGCGACCTGACGGACGTCACCGGGAACATCCCCCCGCTCCCGTATGAGCTCGGCATAGATAGGTGCCGTGCCGTCCGCGTGGTTCATGGGGCTCGCTTCCTTCGTCTGGGCCGGTTCCGTCACCGACGGGCAGACGGCGAGTCTACGGGGCGCCACCGACACGCCCGGGGTCGGGAGCCCGCCCAACACCCGCTCCGGCGGCTCCCCACCGCGAAAAATCACTGTCCCGCCCGGCCGTCCCACCCCGAGAATGGATCATCGAACACACGGGAGGGACCCATGAGCCAGGCGACCCTGACTCTCCACGACCTGATGCCGTCCGACGAGCTCGCCGCCGCACTCGCGAACGGGCACGTCACGCGCAAGCACCACCCAGAACTGCCGCTGTCGATCTACACGTACACGCGCGCGTGCCAGTACGCCCAGGTCTGGAACCGGGCGACCACACGCTGCCGCGGGCTCGTCGCCGACGACACCACCGGGCGGATCGTGGCGCTCCCCCTCCCCAAGTTCTTCAACCTCTCCGAGCACGCCGGCGGCCGCCCCTACGCGCCCCCGCTGCCCGACGAACCCTTCGAGGTCTACGACAAGGTCGACGGCAGCCTCGCCGTCGTCTTCCACTACGCCGACCGCTGGCACGTCGCCTCCAAGGGCTCCTTCACCAGCGGCCAGGCCACCTGGGCCCAGCGCCGCCTCGACGCCGCCGACACCACGGGCCTGACCCCCGGCGTCACCTACCTCGCCGAGATGCTCTACCCGGGCAACCGCATCGTCGTGAACTACGGCGAGCGCCGCGACCTCGTGCTGCTCGCCGCCTTCCGCGCCGACGGCACCGAGCTCCCCCTCGCCGAGGCCGCCGAAGGCTGGCAGCCCCTCGGCTCCGTCGTCCGCACCTGGCCCGCCATGGGCGTCGACGAGCTCGTCGCCCTGACCGAGTCCAACACCCTCCCCGGCGGCGCACGGGCCACCGGCACCGACGCCGAGGGCTTCGTCCTGCGCTTCGCCTCGGGACTGCGCGCCAAGGCCAAGCTCAGCGAGTACGTACGCCTGCACAAGGTGCTCACCGGCGTCAGCGACCGGGACATCTGGCGCAGCCACGGCATCCAGCGCTTCGCCGCCCTCCCGGCCGGCGAGCTGGCCAAGGGCCTCGGCTGCGCCGTCACCGACGTCGAGGCCTCCGGCGGCAAGCCCCTCGACGCCCTCCTCGAACAGGTCCCGGACGAGTTCGACGCCTGGGTGCGCGAGGTCATCACCCGCCTCGAAGCGGCCGCGGCGGACCGCGAGCGGGCCGTCGACGAGGCGTACGCCCGCCTGGCCCACCTCGCCGGCGACCGGGCGGCCTTCGCCCGCGCCGCCTCCGGCCTCACCGACCGGGCCCTGCGGGCCCTCCTGTTCCTGCGCCTCGACGGGCGCCCCACCGACCTCCTCGTCTGGCGACAGCTGCGCCCCGAGGCCACCGACCCCTTCGCCCACGACGAGGAGAACTGAAACCGTGCCTGTCGTCCACCTCATGACCGGCCTCCCGGCCTCCGGGAAGACGACCGCCGCCCGCGCCCTCCAGGCCGCCGCCGAGGGGCGGATGCGGCGCGTCAACCTCGACGACCTCCGTGCCATGCTCGACCTCCCCGCGACGGACCGCGGCCGGTCGCACACGCACGAGCAGACGGTGCTCGGCATCCAGGACGCGGCGGTCCGCGCAGCCGTCGACGACGGCTTCGACGTCGTCGTCGACAACACCCATCTGACCCCGCACATCCCCAAGCGGCTCAAGGCGGCCGTCGGCGGCCTGGCCACCTTCGTCGTCCACGACTTCACCGGCGTCGCCGTCGACGAGTGCGTCCGCCGCGACGCCGCCCGCGAGCGGCCCGTCGGCGAGGAGATCATCCGCATCCTCGCGGACAAGCACGCCAAGGCCACCCGGGGCGGCTGGCGCCTCACCGCGGACTGGCTCAACGACCGCCCCACCGTCGGAGAGCCCTACGTCCCCGACCCGGAGCTCCCCACCGCCGTCATGTGCGACATCGACGGCACCCTCGCGCTGCGCGTCGACCGGGGCCCGTACGACTTCAGCCGCTGCGACCGCGATCTGATCAACCCCTCCGTCCGCGACGCCCTGCGGGCCTTCCGGCACTCCGAGCGGGACCGGACCGTCCTCCTCTCCGGGCGCAGCGAGGACCACCGCGCCCTCACCGAGAGCTGGCTCGCCCGGCACGAGGTGCCGTACGACGAGCTGTGGATGCGCGCCTCCGGCGACGGCCGCGGCGACGACCTCGTGAAGGCGGAGCTCTTCGACGCCCATGTGCGCCACCGGTACGCGGTCCGGGTCTCCCTGGACGACCGTGACCGCGTCGTCGCGCTCTGGCGCCGGATGGGCCTGCCCACCTGGCAGGTCAATTACGGCGCCTTCTGACCCGCCCGGCCGCGGCGGAGGGGTGGGACCGCCCACCCCTCGGCCGCGCGGCGGCGGGCGTGGGTCGGCCCACCTCCTTCGCCGTGTCAGGATCGTGGGATGGTGGAGAAGATCATCGCGGCGTGCGACGGCGCGTCGAAGGGAAACCCCGGCCCCGCGGCCTGGGCATGGGTCATCGGCCGCGCCGACGGAGCGATCGACCGCTGGGAGGCCGGCCCGCTCGGCCGGGCGACCAACAACGTGGCCGAACTCACGGCCCTTGAGCGCCTGCTCGAAGCCCTCGACCCCGCGGTGCCGGCCGAGGTCCGCATGGACTCGCAGTACGCCATGAAGGCCGTCACGACCTGGCTCCCCGGCTGGCGCCGCAAGGGCTGGAAGACCGCCGCCGGGACCCCGGTCGCCAACAAGGACCTGGTCGTGCGGATCGACGAGCTGCTCACCGGCCGGGACGTCGACTTCGTGTACGTCCCCGCGCACCAGGTCGACGGCGACCCCCTCAACGACGCCGCCGACCGCGCCGCCAGCCACTCCGCCCGCACCCAGGAGCCGCTGGACTCCACGGCCGGGGCCGAACTGCCCCCGGCGGAGCCCGCCACGCGCTCCTCCACGCCCCGAGCGCGCTCCTCTGCGCCCCGTAAGGGCTCCGCGAGCGCGGGCGGGGGATCCGCCCGCAGGACTCGCCCGTCCGGCGGCACCCTCAACGCGAAATTCCCGGGCCGCTGCCGCTGTGGTCGTGCCTACGACAAGGGCGAGACCATCGCGAAGAACTCCGACGGCTGGGGCCATCCCACCTGCGTCTGAACCGACGGGCCGTCCGACTGGCGGGCGGCCCCGTCCGGCCCGTGAGACCGCGCGACCGTGCCGTGCGGCAGGCTTCACCCTCGCGTGGACGCAGGTTCTCCCCGGGTTCTGTTCTCGGAGCGGTTGTGGCTGCATACTGATCCTCCTCGCACCCGGTGGCGAACCGTTTTACCTGCTCATTTGCCGTTCTCACGGCACTTTCGGCACCGGGCGAGAACCTCCCTCCTGCTGCCGCCGCGGCCTCCCCGCGGCGGGAGTCGTCCCTGCCCGTGAAAGACCCGAGGTTCCGTGCCAGTACCTGTTCTCCTGACCGGGCGCTCCGTGCGCCTGGAGCCGCTGGCGATGCGGCACGCCGAAGCCCTCGCCCGGGCCGGCGGGGCGGACCGATCGGCCTACGCCTTCACCCCCGTACCCGATGGCCTCGAATCGACCCTCGACTACATCGCCCGCGCCCTCACCGATCAGGCGGCAGGCCGTTGCCTGCCCTTCGCCCTGGTCAGTACGGCCGACGAGAGAGTCATCGGCTCGACCCGCTTCCTCGAACTCGACTACTGGCGGGGCCCGCTGATCTGGCCGCCCGTTCCCGGCATGCCCCACGGCGATCCGCTGACCGCCGTCCCGGACGCCGCCGAGATCGGGAACACCTGGATCGCCGGAGACGCCCGCGGCACCGGCATCAACACCGAGGCCAAGTACCTCATGCTCCGGCACGCCTTCGAGGCCTGGGGCGTCCGCCGCATCACCCTGCGCGCCGACGCCCGCAACACCCGCTCCAGAATCGCCATCGAGCGCCTCGGAGCGACCTGCGAAGGCATCCGCCGGGCCCACTCCCGTGGTCTCGACGGCGCCGTCCGCGACACGGCCTTCTACTCGATCCTCGACGAGGAATGGCCCACCGTCCGGGACATCATCGAGCTGCGCCTCTCCACCCCGCGGCAGGTGCGCATCCCGCAGGACCTGCTGCCCGCCTGAGGCACCGGGGGACGCACGGGACGCGGTCACCCGCGTCCCGTGCGCGCACCGGGGGCTCGCGCCCCGGTCCCGCCGGTGGTTCCATGGAGGTGACGGGAAGGACTCGGTGTGAGGACGCGGAGTAGCGGCCGTCACCGGACCGCGCACCGTGCAATCAGGATCCGCGAGAAGCGGATGAGTCCTTCCCGCCCTTCGGTGCCCCCGCCCCTCCCGGTACGGTGGCCGGGTCAGTGAGTCGTGCCACCCGAAGGGACCGAGTGATCGTGCCGACCGGAACTCCCGACGTGCTCCTCCGGACGGAGGGCCGGGCCGGGATCATCACCCTGAACCGGCCCCGCGCCATCAACGCGCTCACCCACGCCATGGTCCGCGCCGTCGACGGCGCGCTCACCGACTGGGAGCACGACCCGGCCGTCACCACCGTCGTCATCGAAGGCGCCGGGGAGCGGGGTCTCTGCGCCGGCGGCGACATCCGCGCCATCCACGACGACGCCCGCGCCGGCGGCTCCGCCTCCGCGGCCTTCTGGCGCGACGAGTACCGGCTCAACGCCCGTATCTCCCGCTACCCGAAGCCCTACGTCGCCCTCATGGACGGCATCGTCATGGGCGGCGGCGTCGGCGTCTCCGCGCACGGCTCCGTCCGCGTCGTCACCGAGCGCTCCCGCGTCGCCATGCCCGAGACCGGCATCGGCTTCGTCCCCGACGTCGGCGGCACCCACCTCCTCGGCCGCGCCCCCGGCGAACTCGGCACCCACCTCGCCCTCACCGGCGCCCACGCCGGCCCCGCCGACGCGATCCTCACGGGCCTCGCCGACGCCTGCGTCCCCTCCGCCGAACTCCCCGCCCTGCTCCGCGACCTGACGCGGCTGCCCGCCGACGAGGCCCTCGCCCGCCACGCCGTCGCCCCGCCGCCCGGCGTCCTCGCCGAGCAGCGGGCCTGGATCGACGCCTGCTACTCCGCCCCGACCGTCGAGGAGATCGTCGAGCGCCTCTACGACACCGGCGTACCCGCCGCCAAGGAGACCGCCGAGACCCTTCTCGGGAGGTCCCCGGCCGCCCTCAAGGCGACCCTGGCCACGCTCCGCCGCTCCCGGGCCCTCGCCACCCTGGAGGAGGTCCTCGACCTGGAGTACCGCGTCTCCTGCGCGGCCCTCTCCACCCCCGACCTCGTCGAGGGCATCCGCGCCCAGGTCGTCGACAAGGACCGCAACCCCCGCTGGACCCCGGCCACCCTCGCCGAGGTCACGGAGGCCGACGTCGCCCGCTACTTCACCGCTCCGGCCGACGGTGACCTCGGCCTGGCGGCGGCTTCGGGGGCCGGCGCGGATGCCGAAGCTGCCGAGGGTCCGGCGATCGTCCCTGCCGCCGAAGCCGTCGCAGGGTCCGCGACCCTCCCTGCCGCCGAAGCCGTAGCGGGGTCCGCGACCGTTCCGGCCGCCGAGCCGGGAGCGCGGGGCGGCGCGTGACCACGATCGCCTCCTTCCAGCCCGTCCTCGACCGCATCGCCGAGGAGATCGCGGAACTCGCCGACCGTGGCACCCCGGCCGACTACATCCCGGCCCTCGCGGCCGGCGACCCGCGCGACTTCGGCATGGCCGTGGCGGAACTCGACGGCACGGTCTACGGAGTGGGGGACTGGCAGCGCCCGTTCTCCACGCAGTCCGTCACCAAGGTCTTCACCCTCGCGCTGGCCCTCGCCGGAGAGGGCGAGGCGCTCTGGGCCCACGTCGGCCGGGAACCCTCCGGCGACCCGTTCAACTCCCTCGTCCAGCTGGAGTACGAACACGGCATCCCCCGCAACCCGTTCATCAACGCCGGCGCCCTCGTCGTCACCGACCGGCTGCACCGACTGACCGGCGACGCCTCCGGAAGCCTGCTCGACTTCCTGCGCGCCGAGAGCGGCAACCCGGACCTCGCCTTCGACGCCGGCGTCGCCGCCTCCGAAGCGGCCCACGGCGACCGCAACGCCGCCCTGGCCCACTTCATGGCCTCCTACGGCAACATCACGGGCCCCGTCCCCGACCTCCTGAGCGAGTACTTCCGCCAGTGCTCCCTGGAGGCCTCCTGCGCCGACCTCGCCCTCGCCACCGGCTTCCTGGCCCGGCACGGCCTCCGCGCCGACGGCAGCCGCCTGCTGACCCGCAGTCAGGCCAAGCAGGTCAACGCCGTGATGCTCACCTGTGGCACCTACGACGCGGCCGGGGACTTCGCCTACCGGGTCGGGCTCCCCGGCAAGAGCGGCGTCGGCGGCGCGGTCGTCGCCGTCGTCCCGGGCCGCTGCACGCTGTGCGTCTGGAGCCCCGGCCTGGACAGCCGGGGCAACTCGGTGGCGGGCGTGACCGCGCTCGACCGGTTCACGACCATCACGGGCCTGTCGGTCTTCTGACCTCTTCGGCGCCCTCCAGGAGCAGGTGGCCGTACGCTCGTACCGCCACTGGAGCTCGGAGCGCTCGGCAGGCTCCTCTCCCTCGCCGTCGAAGGACGGCCGCACGGTTTCCAGCCGGCGCTCGCCGCCCACGAACTCGCCCTCGCCCCGCTGCTGTTCTGGCCGGTGGGCGCGGACGGGCGGGCCGAGAGCGGGACCGTCTGAGGCAGAGCCGGGGACTCAGCTCCGACGCCGGGGGCCCTCAACGAGGGCCGCCGGTTCGCCCAGGGCTCCGGCCGCCGTCCGCCAGGCCGCGGTCACGGCCCCGTGCGCCAGCTCCGTCGCGGCGGCCACGTCGTCGGGAAGGTGCAGCGGCGCCCCGATGTGGACGTGCAGGCCCGGCCTGCGGACGGGCGCGGTGAGCACGCCCGCGAGCTGCTTCGCCCGGCCGCCCGAGGTGATCCGCCGGGCCCCCGCCTGACCGATCGGCACGACCGGCGCCCCGGTGGCCCGCGCGAGCCGCGCGAGGCCGGTACGGAACATCTCCGGCGGGTTCTCGGCGGCGTCCCGGCGCGGCGGGATGCGCCCCTCGGCGTACAGCATCACGTGCCGCCCCGAGGCGAGCGCGACCGCCGCGTGGTCCAGGGCCGCGGCGGCCCGCGCCGAGTTGCGGTGGACGGGCACGTGGCCCTCGCGCGTCAGCGCCCGGCCGAGCACCGGGATCCGCCAGAGGCCCGAGGTGGCGAGCAGGACGGGCTCGACGGCCAGCCGCCTGCGGAGCGCGGCGAGCACGAGCGCCGGGTCGGCGAGCGATGTGTGGTTCACGACGAGGATGCTGCCCGGCTCGACCCGGGCCCCCGGGTCCGAGGTGACGGTGAGCCGCCCGAAGAACGGGACGACGTGGGCGGCGATACGGCTGAGCACGGGAAGCCCCCTGAATCCGAGGCGGAACGCTGACGCCCCCATCGTCCGGCGCGCCCCGGGCCCCGGACATGAGCACCCGTACTCAACTGGCGGGTGCGCACGCGGGGGAGTCCCGCTCGCGGACCTCGCCGACCGGGCCGTCGCCCCGGTCAGGGGGTGTCGAACCAGGAGAGGGCCGCGATGCGCCAGCCGTCCGGGGTCCGGACGAACTGCATCGTCTTGGTGCCCCCGCCCTCGTAGGGCTTGCCTTCGAGGACCCCGGACTTGCGGTAGGTGCCGATCCGGGAGGCGATGTCGCCCACGATCCGCGTCTCCTCGGTGGTCTCCCACTCGGAGAACTCGACGAGCCGCCCGTCGGAGAGCAGCCGCTCGCGCGGCTCGATGAACCCCTCCACGGAGTACGCGGTGAACGTGGGCGCGGTGCAGACGATGACGCCCTGGGGCAGCACGAGCCGCCGGATCCGGTCGACGTCGGCGGCCTTGCCGTCCCGGTTGTCGAACGCGCCGTAGAACTCGGCGGTCACCTGGTCAATCTCGGTCTTGGACATGACACGGACCCTACGCCTCGCCCCGGGGCTCCGAGCCCGTCCGGACGAGCTCCTCCTCGATCAGGTCCGCGGCGCGGGACGTGCCGCCCTCGCGGGCCATCGACTCCTGGATCTCCCGTGCGCGGCACGCCACTTCGGGGTCGTCGACGAGCGCGAGCACGGCCTCCCGGAGCCGCTCGGGGGTGACCTCCTCCATGGGCACATGGTGTGCCACCCCCAGGGCCTGGAGCATGTCGGCGTTCCCGAACTGGTCCACGGCCTGCGGCACGGCCACCATGGGGGTGCCGGTGGCGAGCCCCTCCTGGCTGCCGCCCGCGCCCGCGTGGGTGATGAAGACGTCGGCCTGACGGAGAATCGCCAACTGGGGGACCCAGGAGCGCACTTCCACGTTCGGCGGCAGCTCGCCGAGCTCGGAGGGGTCGACGAACCTGCCGATCTGCAGGACGACATGCCAGCCCGGGAGGCCGGCGAACGCCTCCGCGCAGTCCCGGTAGAAGCCGGGCTGCTTGGTGAAGGAGGAGCCGAGCGACACCAGGGCCACCTTCTCCGCCCCGTCCGGCCGCTGCCACGCGCCCTGTTCGGCGCGGGTGCCCTGACAGGCGCCGACGAAGGTGTAGACGGACTCGTCGACCCGGTCGGCGTGGGGCTGGAGGGCCCGGGGGATGAGGACGAGCGCGCGCCGGGGGCGGGCGACGAACCGGTCGGGGTGGGTGCCGACCCCGTGCCCCCTGAGCCACTCCTCGAAGCGCGCGTAATACGCCTTGCCGCGCGGTGAGGCCTTGAGCTCGGCGAACATCGGCTCGGCGACCTCCTCCTCGTACCCCTCCCACGGCACCAGGTTCGGCCACAGCGAGACGGCGGGCACGCCCCACGTGTGGGCGAGGACGGGGGCAGGATAGGCCGTGATGTCGTGGAGCACGAGGTCCGGCCGGTCCCCGTCGAAGGCCTCGGCGAGCTGCGGCAGCGCCTGCATCGCGTCGGCGAGGAACGGTTCGAGGTTGTCGATCAGCTCGGTGCCCCAGGCGTCCGGGTCTTCGTCCGTCGGCAGCGTGGAGGTGTAGACGACGGGCGTCGCCCCGGTCTCCGCGACCTTCTCGGCGAAGGACGCGGGGACGGCGTAGCTGACGCGGTGGCCTCGGGCGACGAGCTCACGGATGACCTCCAGGCTCGGGTTCACGTGGCCGTGGGCGGCGATGGAGAACATGGCGATGTGGGCGGGAGAGGCAGCGGTGGTCATGACGACCACCGTAGACGAGACGATACGTATCGTCTAATCGTTTCCCGGGTTCAGGCTCGGCGGCGTCCAGTCCGCGTGCCGCAGGTGGCGCGCGAAGCCGCGCGGTCCGGTGCCACCCGCAGGGCCGCATTGCGTACGGAGACGGCGACGGGATGCGAGAGCTGCTGGCCCATCAGGCCGGCCTGGCGGGCGGCGCGGGCGACGGACCTCGCCGCCCAGGGCATCGCGGACGCCCATGAACGTACGGTCACCCTGCTCACCTGTGTGGACGGCCTGGTCTTCGACCGCCTGGTGAACGGCGGCGCGGTCTCCGCCGAGGAGGTCCGCCGCCTGGTCGCGGCCGCGCTGGGGTGAAGGCCGGTCCGGGGGCGGCCGCGTTGGGGTGAGCGCCGGCCCGGGGGTGGCTGTGCTGCGGTAGGGGCGGCCAACCGGGCATGGCGGGCGGATGAAGGCTTCTCCGGCGGGCTCGCGCACCCTCGCGTACGTGGAGTGTGCATGCCAAGATGCGCTCGGCCCATGCCCACCGACCCAGGGGGACGTAGTGAAGACACCCGCGTACGCCGCCAGGGGCACCTTCGCCCTCGCCGGCGCCCTCGCGCTGATCATCGCCCTGCCGAGCAGCGCGCTCGCCGCACCGCCCACAGCCCTGCCCGCCAACGCCGACGGCCTGGAGCAGACCTTCCAGCCCGCCTACGACTACGACACGGACGGCTGCTATCCCACCCCCGCCATCGGTCCCGACGGGACGCTCAACGGCGGTCTCAACCCTTCCGGCGCCCTCAACGGCCAGTGCCATGACGCCTCGGACCTCACCAACACCAACGGGTACGCGCGCGAGAAGTGCAACAACGGCTGGTGCGCGATCATCTACGGCCTCTACTTCGAGAAGGACCAGGCGGTGATCGGCAGCAGCCTCGGCGGACACCGGCACGACTGGGAGCACGTGGTCGTCTGGGTGCAGAACGACCAGGCCCAGTACGTCTCCACCTCCGCCCACGGCAACTTCAACATCTACGGCCGCGACAAGATCCGCTGGGACGGCACCCACCCGAAGGTCGTCTACCACAAGGACGGCATCGGCACCCACTGCTTCCGCCCGGCGAACACCAACGACGAACCGCCCGAGAACCACCAGCACACCTGGCAGTTCCCCAGCCTGGTCGGCTGGAACGGCTACCCGGCGGGCATCCGCGAGAAGCTCACCCAGGCCGACTTCGGCAGCGCGGTCTTCGGCCTCAAGGACGGGAACTTCGCCGCGCACCTCGCCAAGGCCAAGCCGGCCGGCATCCCCTTCGATCCGTACGCCTGATCACGAAGGGATGAACATGCCCCGATGCCGCCCCGCCGTCGCCGGCGGGGCGGCACCCTGCTGACGTGCGAAAAGAAGACAAAAAGGTCGTACCCGGGCAGCGGGCCGCCGCACAGGGATCCGGCCCCGGCCGGACCGGGGACACCCCGGCCGGGGCCGACGCGCCCCCGCACCGGACCCGGCCCGCCGACGGCAACCGGTCCTCCGACCGGACCCGGCCCTCCGACCGGACCTGGCTTTCCGTCAGGCTCCGTTCCTCCGACCCGACCTGGCTCTCCATCAGACTCCGTTCCCCCGACCGGACCCGGTCCTCCGTCAGGCTCCGGTCCGCCGACGGGAGTCCGTCCGGCCGCCGGACCCACTCCGCCGAAGACCGTTTCCGCTACTGGTTCGACACCACCCTCACCCGGGGCATCGCCGCACTCTGCGGCTGGCTGGCGCTCGCCTGTCTGGCGCTCGTCGTCCCCGTCAGCACCGTCCTCGCCTGGACCGACCAGCGCACCCCCGCCTCCCTCGGCTCCAGGATCGCCGCGGTGTGGCGCAACACCGGACAGACCATGCGCCTGGGCGGCGAGGTCGGGCCCCCGCTGCGCGTCGCCCTGTCCGTACTCCTCGCCCTCATCGCGCTCTTCTACGTCTCCACCCTCGTCAGCCTCATCACCACCGGTCTCACCGACCGCCTCATCGCCCTCAACCGAGGTCACGCCCGCATCCTGGAGAGCGGTCACACCGTCGTCCTCGGCTGGTCCGAGCAGCTCCCCACCGTCGTCTCCGAACTTGTCGCCGCCCGCACCGACCGGAGCCGCCGGGTCATCGCGGTCCTCGCCGACCGCGACAAACCCGCCATGGAGGAGGACCTCCGCGCCAGCGCCGGCGCCACGGGCCGCACCAGGATCGTCTGCCGCACCGGCCGGCCCACCGAGCCCGCCGCTCTCGCGCGCGTGAGTCCGGCGACCGCGGACGGCGTCCTGGTCCTGCCCGGCGACGACCCCCGCGACGACACCGAGGTCGTCAAGACCCTGCTGTCCCTCTCCGCCGCCGTGGGGGAGGCCAACCCCGTGCGCGTGGTCGCCGCCGTACGCGACGACCGCTACCTCCACGCCGCCCGCCTGGCCGGAGGGCCCCGGGCCACCGTCCTCGACATGGACGACATCGCGGCCAGGCTCCTCGTCGACTGCGCACGACAGCCCGGACTCTCCCTCGTCCACCGGGAACTCCTCGACTTCGCCGGGCACGAGTTCCACACCCTCCGGGACCCGGGGTTATCGGGCCGCACCTTCGACGAGGCCGCCCGCGCCTGCCCGGTGTCCACCGCCGTCGGCATCGTCCACGGCGACGGCACCGTCGCGCTCAACCCGCCCCGCTCCACCCCCCTCCGCGACGACGACACCCTCCTCGTGATCGCCGAGAACGAGCGGTCGACCCGGCTGTCGGTCACCCCCGCGCCCTACGACCCGACAGCGCTCACCCAGGCACCGCCCGCGGCCCCCGCACGACCCGAACGGGTCCTCCTCCTCGGATGGAACCGCCGGGCACCCCGGATCGCCGCCCAGCTGGCGCGCCGTACACCGCCCGGCTCGGCCCTCGACGTCGTGGCCGAGCCGCGCACCGCCACCGTCACCGGCGTCCGCGCCGTCACCGCGGCCGTCGGCACGCACCTGTCCGTGCTCCACAGGCCCGGCGATCCCACGCTGCGCGAGACCACGGACGCGCTCGACCTGTCCCGGTACGACGCCGTGATCGTGCTCGGCCCCGACCGCCGGCCGGGCGGCACCGACCCGGACGACCGCACGCTGGTCACCCTCCTCCACCTGCGGGCCGGGCAGGAGACGAGCGGCCGGCGCCTCCCCGTCGTCACCGAGTTCGCCGACGACCGCAACCGGCTCCTCGCGCCACCGGCCGCGGGCGCCGACTTCGTCGTCAGCGGGAGGCTCATCGGGCTCCTGATGACCCAGATCTCCCAGAACCCCCATCTCACCGCCGTGTTCGAGGAGCTCCTCGGCCCGGACGGCAACACCCTCCGAATCCGCCCGGCGGCCCACTACGTCACGACCGGACGCACGACGTCCTTCGCCACCGTCGCCGAATCGGCCGCCCGCCAGGGCTCCTGCGCCATCGGCTACCGCGCCGCGGCCGCCGACGGGGACGGCCTGCGCGTCAACCCGCCCAAAGCGCACGTCCGGCACTGGCATCCCGGGGACCAGGTCGTGGTCATCGCGCGGGAGTAGCCGGGACGGCGGGCTTCCGTGCCTCGATCAGGGTCCGTGCGGAGTGCGCCACGAACGGGCCCTCCTCGCGGATCCGCGTGTCCAGTTCGCGCAGCCGGGGCAGCTGGGCCTCGACCGTGAACCCGGGGACGATCCAGATGACCTTCCGCAGGAACCAGACCACGGCGCCGATGTCGTGGAACTCCATGCGCAGCCGCTCGGCACGCACGTCCACGACGTCGAGTCCGGCGGCGCGTGCCGCGGCGGTCTCGTCGTCGGGATGACGGGCCCGGGCCGCCTCGGGCTGCGGCCCGAGGAACCACTCGACCAGCTCCCACACGCTGGCGGGGCCGACGTGCTGGGCGAGATAGCTGCCGCCAGGCCGCAGGACGCGGGCGATCTCCGCCCACCACACGGTGGCCGGGTGCCGGCTGGTGACGAGGTCGAACGCGGCGTCGCCGAAGGGCAGCGGCGGCTCGTCGGGATCGGCGACGACGACCACACCGCGCGGGTGGAGCAGCGCGGTGGCCCGCGCGATGTTCGGCGGCCACGACTCGGTGGCCGCCATCGTCGGCGGAAGCACCGGGACCCCGCCCAGGACCTCCCCGCCGCCCGTCTGGATATCGAGTCCGGCCGAGGCGGTCGCCAGGCGCTCGCCGAGGAGCCGGTGACAGCCCCAGGAGGGCCGCTCCTCGCTCGCCCGCCCGTCGAGCCAGGAGAAGTCCCAGCCGTCGACCGAGGCCGCGGAGGCTTCCGCGACGAGATCGTCGAAGGTGTGTGCCATCCCCTCATGATCGCGGCACCAGGAGGGCCTCGCACCCCCATTCCTCCCGCCCCTGCCGGGCTGGCGACAATGGCCCGCATGGACAGGGAGCACCGGGACGCGCGGGTCGAAGTCCTGGCCGGGCTGCGGCTCGACCGGGTGGCCGCGGACGCGGCCGCCACCGTCGGCGCCCTGCCCGCCTACCGGGGCCTGGACGAGGGGGAGACGGTACGGGAACTCCTCGCCGTCATGGAGACGGCGCACGCCGCTCTGGCGGAGGGCCGCGACCCCTCGGAGCGGGAGCGGACGGAGTTCTCGGAGTTCGGTGCCCGCCGGGCCGACCAGGGCGTCCCCCTCGAACCGCTCCTGGAGGCCTTCCGTCTCACGTCCCGTCATGCCTTCGACGCGCTGTACGCGGCGGCCGGGCGGTACGGCGAGTCCGCCGTCGCCCTCGCGCTGACCCGGGACTTCTGGCTGTGCTGCGACCATGTGTCGGCGGCGGTGATCGGCGGCCACCGGCGGCGCGAGGCGGAGCGGCCGGAGGACGGCGAGGAGCACCG
Organism: Streptomyces sp. NPDC037410; assembly: GCF_055602235.1. Taxonomy (NCBI): domain Bacteria; kingdom Bacillati; phylum Actinomycetota; class Actinomycetes; order Kitasatosporales; family Streptomycetaceae; genus Streptomyces; species Streptomyces sp. NPDC037410. Next base: position 126,885 of record NZ_JBVJWR010000020.1, read on the forward strand.
TGCCGTGCTCCTCGGCCGGTTGCTCGGCGGAGACCTCCCACCGGACGCCCTGCCGGAGGCCACCCGGCTCCTCGGCCTGGACCCGGGCAAGGAGTACGTCGCCTTCCACGCCGAGCTCGCAGCCGCCGAAGCACCGCTGCGCGAGCACGCGGCGGCGCTGCGCGTCGAGCCCGTGACCGGGCACGTCGTCGGCCTTGCCGAGCCCGGCAGGCTCGACTCCCTGCACGTCCCGGCCGGGCTCGGCCCCGCCCTGCTCCCGGCCCGCGCGCACGAGTCGTACCGCCGGGCGCGCGGGGCCGCCGAACTCGCCGCCGCCTTCGGGCTCCGCCGCCCCGTGGCCGACGGCGAACTCCCGCTGCACGCCGCCGTACTCGCCCTCCCGGATACCGGAGAACAGCTGGTGGACCGCTGCTTCGGCCACACGAGCGGCAACCGACGCGCGACGCTCGTCCGCAGCCTGGACGCCTACCTCGCGGCCGACGCGAACGCCGAAGCGGCCGCCGCCGCCCTGTACGTCCACCCCAACACGCTCCGGTACCGGCTGCGCTCCTTCACCCGGGCCACCGGACTCGACCCCGGCCGGCCGGAGGACATGATGCGGATCTGGTGGGCCCTGCGCCACCTGGAGGCCGCGGCCCGGTCCGGGAGAGCGGCCGCCGACGGAGAATCGCCCCGCTGACACCCGTGTCGGCGGAGAGACGCCCCGCTGACACCCGTACGCCACCGTCGTCCTTGTCGCGGGCGACAAAACCCGGCACCACACTCTTGGCGGCCGCTCCATGGCCACGCGCGCGCGTGACGGGCACGGTGGTGGGGACCAACCGCGGGCGAGCCGAGCGCCCCGACGAGGGACCGGAAGGGACGACGCCCCCATGCCTCAGCCGTACGGCGACTACCAGAACGAGATCTACCTCAACGGCCTGTTCGGCATCACCCCCACCCTGCCGATGACCTTCGCCGAACTGGAGACGAAGGCCCGCGCCGCCCTGCCGCCCTCGCTCTGGTCGTACGTGGCAGGCGGCGCGGGCGACGAGCACACCCAGGAGGCCAACGTCACGGCCTTCCGGCAGTGGGGCCTCGTCCCGCGCATGATGGTCGGCGCCGCCGCCCGCGACCTGTCCGTCGACCTCTTCGGCCTGAAACTGCCGTCCCCGCTGTTCATGGCGCCCGTCGGAGTGATCGGGCTCTGCGCCCAGGACGGGCACGGCGACCTCGCGACGGCCCGCGCCGCCGCCCGCACCGGCGTCCCCATGATCGCCTCCACGCTCACCGCCGACCCCATGGAAGAGGTCGCCGCCGCGTACGGAGACACCCCCGGCCTCTTCCAGCTCTACACGCCCACCGACCGCGCCCTCGGGGAGAGCCTCGTCCACCGGGCCGAGGCGGCCGGCTTCCGGGGCATCGTCGTCACCCTCGACACCTGGATCACCGGCTGGCGCCCCCGCGACCTCGCCACCAGCAACTTCCCGCAGCTGCGCGGACACTGCCTGGCCAACTACACCTCCGACCCGGTCTTCCGGGCGCGCCTCGCCAAGACCCCCGAGGAGGACCCGCGCGCCGCCGTCGCGGAATGGGCGGGGATCTTCGGCAAGCCGCTCGTCTGGGACGACCTCGCCTGGCTGCGCTCACTGACCGACCTGCCGATCCTCCTCAAGGGCATCTGCCACCCGGAGGACGTCCGCCGCGCCAGGGACGGCGGCGTCGACGGCGTCTACTGCTCCAACCACGGCGGACGCCAGGCCAACGGCGGCCTGCCCGCCCTGGACGCGCTGCCCGGCGTGGTCGCCGCCGCCGAAGGCCTGCCCGTGCTCTTCGACTCAGGCGTCCGCACCGGCGCCGACGTCGTGAAGGCCCTCGCCCTCGGCGCCACGGCCGTCGGCATCGGCCGCCCGTACGCGTACGGCCTCGCCCTCGGCGGCGAGGACGGCATCGTCCACGTCCTGCGCTCCCTCCTCGCCGAGACCGACCTGATCCTGGCCGTCGACGGCTACCCGACCCTGGACTCCCTCCGCGAGGAGGGCGCCCTGCGGCCCGTCACTGCGTACGGCGCGCCCGCCCCGCGAGGGAGGTGACGCGCCGCCGCCGCTCCTCACGCGCGCGCGTGTGCCGGTCCAGCTCCTCCATCAGCCGGCGGCCGCGGTGGTCCGGATCGAGCTCGTCGAGCACCCGGTCGATCTCGGCGAGCAGCGCCCCGTACAGCTGCCAGCGCTCCGGATCGCGCGCCGCCTCCGCCTTGAGGAGTCCGGCGGCGCCGTCCCGGGCGGCGCGGGCCGCGCCGAGCTGCTCGCCGAGGCGGTCCTCCGCCGTCTCCGCACCGTCGCTCGAATGCGAGGTGACGAGATCGGCGAAGCTCACGAGGGTGTCCCCGAGGTGCCGCAGCGTCTCCCGGAGGGCGAGCCCCGCCTCCCGGCGCACCAGAGGCGCCCCCTGCCGCTCCTTCGCGAGGTCCGTCAGGGAACGCGCGAGGACGCGCAGCACGACCGCGCTGATCTCCAGGGTGTCCAGGCCCGTGCGCAGCACGATGCGGTGGAGCAGACCCTCCTTCACGCGCGGGTTCAGCCGGAGGCTGTCCTCGGCCTGACGCAGCGCCGCGTCGACGTCCGCCACGTCGTTGTCGAGGCGGCGCGCCTCGTGGAGCCGCGCCTCGGCCCGCTCCACGGGAGCGGGCTCCACGGGGGAGGCCGCGCCCGGAACGAGGCCCGGTTCGGCCAGCTCCTCGCCGATGTCCAGGAGCAGCCGGCGCATCCGCCGCGCCAGGTCCACGATCGAGTCCCCGGCGGTGTCCACCCAGACCGGCGGGACGAGCACGACGTTGAAGAGCAGGCCCACGACCGCGCCGATCAAGGTCTCAAGGACCCGGTCCCACGCCGTGTTCGCGACCTGCGTCACGCCGAGGACCAGCATCGCGCTGATGGCCACCTCGGGCACGAACTCGCCCACCCGGACGAACCGGCCCACGACCAGCGACGCCAGGATGACCAGGGCGAGACTCCACCAGGTGAGCCCGACGAGCGCGCTGAACGCGATGGCGATGAGGACGCCGACGACGACGGAGTTCACCCGCCGAAGGCTCGTCGTCAGCGTCGAGTACAGCGTCACCTGGACGACGAGCAGCGCGGTCAGCGGGGCGGTCAGCGGCGCCGGCTCCGCACTCAGCCGGAGCGCGACGACGTACGAGATCGTCGCGGCGGCGGTGGAGCGCACCGTCTGCACCACCACCGGGTCCCGCCTCCACCGCTGCCACCACTTCCATCGGCGCCACGGGTGCGGCATGGCGTACTCCTCCTCGCGGGTCGGCGACCTGCTGGACGCCTGCCCGCCCGAGGCCCTCGCATGGCGATGCTCCGCGCCCGCGTCCCGACAGCGCGCGTCGGCGCGCCGCAGGGCCCGGGTGAATCCCGGGGCGTTCCCCCGCACGACCCGAGGTCCGCACACCGGGTCGTTCCCTGCACAACCCGAGGTCCGCACCCCGGGTCGTTCCCTGCACAACCCCAGGTCCGCACCCCGGGGTTACACTCCTGCGCCCGTGTTCGATCTTGTACTGGAGACCTGGAGCTTTCCGACATGGCATCAACCCTGCGCGTCCTGATCCACGGCGGAGGCATCGGCGGCCTCACCCTCGCCACCGCCCTGGCCCGGCGCGGCCACACCGTGGAGGTGGCCGAGATCCGCGAGGAACTCGACGCCCTCGGCGTGGGCATCATCCAGCCGTCCAACGCCCTGCACGTCATGCGCGAGCTCGGCGTGCTCGACGCCTGCCTCGCGGCGGGCTTCGAGTGGGAGGTCCTGACGATCGCCGACCCCGCCGGGAACACGCTGGCACGGATACCCCAGCCCCGCATGGACGACCTGCCCGCCGCCAACGGCATCCCGCGGCCCGCCCTCGCCCAGGTCCTCGGCGACGCCGCCGTCGCCGCGGGCGCGAAGATCCGCTTCGGCGTCACCGTCACCGAACTCGACGACGACGGCACGGGAGTCGGCGTCGTCCTCTCCGACGGATCCACCGGCCGCTGGGACCTGGTCGTCGGCTTCGACGGCATCGGCTCCCCGCTGCGGACCCGCCTCTACGGCGACCGGTACGCGCCCGCGTACACCGGATTCGCCAACTGGCGCGTCACCGTGCCCCGCCACCCCGACGTGCGGGGCGTCCTCATGGCCACGGCGGGCAAGGAGGCGAAGGCCCTGCTCACCCCGATCACCGACGAACTGATGTACCTGGGCGCCGTGTTCGCCGAGGCCGAGGACCACCGGCCGGACCCGGCACGCGCGCACGAGCAGCTCGCCGAGCGGCTCGCCGTGTTCTCCGGGCCCGTAGCCGAGGCACTCCGCGCGGTCACCGACCCGGCGGCCGTGGTGTACTCCCGCATCTCCCAGGTGACGGTCGAGGAACCGTGGCACGTGGGCCGGGTGGTGCTCGCCGGCGACGCCGCGCACGCCTCCACCCCGCACCTCGCGCAGGGCGCCGCGATGGCCGTCGAGGACGCCCTCGTCCTCGCCGAGTCCCTGGACGCCGCGGGCTCCGTCCCCGAGGCCCTGGAGGTCTGGGAGGCGCGCCGCCGGCCCCGCGCCCTGTGGGTGCAGGCCCTGTCCGGGGCGGTCCTCAAGCAGGAGATGGGCGCGCCGACGACCCCCGAGGAGGACGCGCTCCTGGAGGTCGGCGTCCCGGGCGCCGCCCACGTCCTCGTGAAGCCCCACTAGGACCCCGGGGGCCGGGCGTCCGCTCAGGTCCCGGCCCCGCACCACACCACACCACCCTCCCGCCCCTGCCGCCCACGCCGTCCTGAGGCGTTGTCAGTGGGCGGGGCTACGTTGTGGATGTTCCGCCGCTCCGGCGTGAACATCCCCTTCGACGTGCATGGGAGAAGTGCGTTGCCGGTCTGGGAGAGGTCGAGCGCGGCGCGGGTGGTACCGCCCGCGCGACCGCGGAAGCTCGCCAAGGTGCCGTTCGTCGAGCTGGCCGACGGACGCCTGCAGGGCGTGGTGTCCAGCGGGTCCGACATAGGGCGCGTGTACGTGTCCTCGATCGCCGCCGGGACGTACGCGTTCGCGTGCAGCACCAACAACAACCCCCCCTGCGGCGGCGCGCGCGGCTCGTTCTGCATCCACCTCCGTGCCCTCGTCACCGAGGCCGTCCTGCAGTACGGCGCGCGGCGCGTCGCCCGCTACCTGAAGGCCGAGACGGCCGGCGGCGAACCTGACGCGCAGGCGCTCCTGTCGGCGATGACCGCCACGCGGCCCGCGCAGGGAGACACCTCGGCCGCCGCCCCCGTGTTCAGCCGGTTCCTGAGGCACCTCGCCTATCTCGAACTGGAGTCCGCCACCGCGCCGCTGCCCGAGATGCAGTGGTTCCCGCCGACGAGGGCGGTCGCCTGATGCGTACGGACCTGCTCGCCGACCCCGTCGACGGACTCGACGAGGCGCTGGCCGCCGTGGACGCCTTCGACGACGTGCTCGTCTCCGGCCTGCTCCGTCCGCAGCCCGCGCAGACGGACGGCCTCGCCGCACTCGTGGACGCCCTCGCGGGAACGCCGCTCGCCTCCCTCGTCGCCGAGGCCGCCGACAAGACCGCGGCCGGCGCCGCCGGCGAGGACCACTTCGTCGCGCTCGCCGCCGCCCGCACCGCGCTCATGGGCTCCGTCCACGACGCCCTGACGGCCCGCGTCGCGGACGTCACCGGCCGTCCGGCCGCAGAGGCGCCCGAGCAGCCCGCCGACGAGGAGGAGCCCGCCGCGAACGTGCTCGCCGCCGCCCGCGCCTGGCTGTGCGACCTCGCCCGCACGGGGTGGCAGGGCCTCGACCACGAACTCGCCGGCGGAGCCGCGCCCGTGGTGTCCGCGATGCTGCCGGACCCCGCGTTCCGCCGGCAGGCGACCCTGCTCGACGGCTTCGCGGCCGAACTCGCCGCCTCCTGCCCGGGAGCCACCCTGGACAGGATCCCGGTACGCCGCTGGGCCGACCTGTGGTCGCGCGCCCTGCTGCTGACCCTGCCGGGTGCCGCCCGCACCCCCGTCGGTTCCACCGCGACCGGACGTCTGCTGCCGCTCGGCGTCGACGTCCAGGAGCACGCCACCGCCGTACAGGCCCAGGTCCACGCCGTGTTCGAGCCGGCCGACGGCACGGAGCCCCGCCTCGTCCGGGCGGCGGTGTCCGCGCCCAAGCCGGACACCGTCGTCGGCGCCGGGCTCTGGCAGCTGCTCCGGCCGCGCATGTCGCTCCTCGGCGCGGTGAGCGAGGGCCGCGCGATGGAGCTCGACGGCATGCCCGTCACCAACGAGGGCGACCTCGTCTGGGACGACGCACGCGCCCGCGTGGGCGACCCCGCCGACCCCTTCGCCACGGCCCGGGTCGTCCTCGCCACCGCGACCGACCCTGTCCCCGCCCCGCTCGACCGCCACCCGGTCCGCCTCGCCGTCCCCGTCCTCCTGGAGGGGTACGCGGCGGAGCGCGCGGACGACGGGACGGTGACGTTCGCGGTGGCGGGCCACCGGCTTGCCGTCGACACCGACCGCGTACCGGCCGCGGGTCCCCTCACCGCGGAGGCGATCGCCGCGTCCGGCGCGTGCCTCGGGCTCCTCCGCTGGGACGCCGGCGAGTTCCTCCTCCAGCCGCTCGCCGTCGAGACCACCGTCCGGAAGAAGACCCTCGCCGTCCACGCGGGCGCGTGGGCCGGCGGCACCACCGACAAGGCCGGGGTCCGCGCGGAGAAGGCGGCCACGGACGCGGTCGCCGTCCTGCGCGAGCGAGCGGGAAGGCTGCTGCGCTCATGACCGAAGCGACCCCGCCCGCCGCCGCGACCGGCCCCGAGCCGCTGGCGCCCGCCGTCCAGGACCCCGCCGCCGCGACTAGCCCTGAGTCGTTGGCGCCCGCCGCCGCGACCGGCCCCGAGACGACCGCTCCCGCCCGGCCCGACCCCCACGACAACCGGCGGCAGGTCCTCTACTGGCGGCTGCTCGCGCGGCTCTTCGATCCCGAGGAGCAGGCCGCCCTGGAAGCGGCCGGCCTCGCCGTCGTCGAGGACATCGGCCTGCCGTCCGCACTGCTCGACCCCGGGGCCTCCGTGGACTCCGTCGTCCAGCGCCACCCGGAGCTCGGCGCCGAGCTCGACGGCCTGATGACCCCGGAGCCCGAGCCGGACGGCGCCCGCGACCGGGCCGCCGAGGTGCGGCGCGCGGCGCTCGCGTCGAAGCTGCTGCTCAACGTCTTCGCCACCGGCTCCGGCACCGTCTCCGCCGGACAGCTGGCCCGCTGGCAGTCGGACGCCGGATGGCTGGACCGGGCGCTCGGTTCCACGCCCGGCGGGCCGCGCGGCGGGAAGGCGGCCGGAGCCGCCCTCACCGGCGGCGGCCTCGGAGCCGAACTCGGCGCCATCGAGGCCGACCTCGTCCAGCGCATGCACCTGCGCGAAGTCCTGGCCGACCCCGCGCTGGCCGCCCGGCTGACCCCCAGCATGTCCCTGATCGAGCAGCTGCTGCGCGACAAGGGCAACCTCTCCGGTGTGGCGCTCGCCAACGCCAAGGCGCTGATCAGGCGGTACGTCGACGAGGTCGCGGAGGTGCTCCGTACCCAGGTCGAGAAGGCCACCGTCGGCGAGCTCGACCGCTCGGTCCCGCCCAAGCGGGTCTTCCGGAACCTGGACCTCGACCGCACGATCTGGAAGAACCTCACCAACTGGAGCCCGGAGGAGGAGCGGCTCTACGTCGACCGCCTCTCCTACCGGCACACCGTCCGCCGGACCGCACCCCAGCGGCTGATCGTCGTCGTCGACCAGTCCGGCTCCATGGTCGACTCGATGGTCAACTGCACCATCCTCGCCTCGATCTTCGCCGGGCTGCCCAAGGTGGACGTCCACCTCATCGCGTACGACACCCGCGCGATCGACCTCACGCCCTGGGTGCGCGACCCGTTCGACGTGCTCCTGCGGACGAACCTCGGCGGCGGCAACGACGGCCCGGTGGCGATGGCCATGGCCCGGCCGAAGATCGCCGAGCCGAAGAACACCGTCATGGTGTGGATCTCCGACTTCTACGAGTTCGGCCGCTCGCAGCCGCTGTTCGAGGGCATCGAGGAGGTCCACCGCTCCGGGGTCCGGTTCATCCCCGTGGGCTCGGTGACCAGCTCCGGACGCCAGGAGGTCAACCCCTGGTTCCGGGAGCGGTTCAAGGCGCTCGGCACCCCGGTGATCTCCGGCCACATCGGCAAGCTCGTGCACGAACTCAAGACCTTCCTGACCTGAGACCGAAAGGCTTCGCACATGTCCGACCTGCTCCGCGCCCCCGCCGAGATCAAGTTCGCCGAGGAACTCGACTGGCTGGAATCGATCGACGACCACCCCAAGCCGTTCTCCTGGCGCCTGTCCCCGAAGATGGTCCGCCTGTTCATCCTCGGCTCCGAGCGCGCCGACGGCCTGGACCGGGAGGTGCCGCAGAAGTGGTTCGGCGACCGCAGCTTCGTCGAGCGCTCCATCGTCACCCTCGCCTCCGACCGCGGCCTGCTCCTGATCGGCGACCCCGGCACCGGAAAGAGCTGGCTCGCCGAACTCCTCTCGGCCGCGATCAGCCGCAACTCCACCCAGGTGGTCCAGGGCACCGCCGGCACCACCGAGGACCACATCAAGTACTCCTGGAACGTCTCGATGGTCATCGCCAAGGGCCAGTCCCGCGCGTCGATGATCCCCTCGCCGATCATGACCGCGATGGAGACCGGAACCATCGGCCGCTTCGAGGAGCTCACCCGCTCCACCAGCGACGTCCAGGACGCCCTGATCTCGATCCTCTCCGAGAAGTACATCTCCGTCCCCGAGCTCGACGGCGCCGACGGCGAGAACATCGTCTTCGCCAAGCCCGGCTTCTCGGTCATCGCCACCGCCAACAGCCGCGACCGCGGCGTCAACGACCTCTCCTCCGCGCTCAAGCGCCGCTTCAACTTCGTCCGCATCCCCGTCGTGACGAACAAGAAGAGCGAGGCCGAGATCGTCCGCTTCCGCACCGAGGAGCTCCTGCGCCGTCACGCCATCGAGCTGGACGTGCCGCCCACCCTCCTCGACGTCCTCCTCCAGAGCTTCGCCGACCTGCGCGCCTCCGCCGCCGCGGCCGGAAGCGACGACGAGAAGCTGGAGTCCGCCCTCTCGACCGCCGAGCAGATCGGCGTCCTCGAGGACTCGATCCTGCACGGCAACTTCTTCGGCGAGCGCACCCTGACCGCCCGCACCCTGGCCGCCTCCCTGGTCGGCACGCTCGCCCGGCGCGAGCCGGAGGACCTGGCCATCCTCAACAAGTACCTGCACGGCGTCGTCGAGCCGCGCGGCAAGGAGGAGGGCGGCGCCTGGCCCGAGTTCCTCGAAGGCGGCCGCGAAGCGATCGCGAAGCTCTCGTGACCGGGACCCCGTTCACCGCACTGCGCGGTCAACTGCACGAGGCGGCGGCGGAGTTCGCCGGGGGAGCGGACGCCCTGGAGGACATCCTGCTCGGCATGGTCGACGACGTCGACCGCGCCGTGGCGGAACCGCTGGAGATCTTCCCCGTCTGCCACCACTCGCCCGCCTCCGCGCTCGCCATGGCCCGCCGGCTGCGCGCGAAGCGGCCCAAGGTCGTGTACCTGGAGCTGTGCGAGGACATGACGCCGCTCCTGACCGAGCTGCGCAACTGCCGGCTGCCCGTGGCGGTGCAGGCGTTCGCGAGCGACATCGACGGCTTCCCCGACGACTGGGCACCGCTGTCGGTCGTCGCGCCGATCACGGAGGCCTCCGCCGAGTACCAGGCCATCGCGTACGCCCTCGACACCCCCGGCGTGGAACTGGTCCTCGTCGACCGCTCCTCCGACCACGTCTTCCAGTGGGACCCGCGGCACGACCGCGCCGAGGCCCCGGTCGCCCGCGAGGAGGACGGCGCCGAGGCCGCGCTCCACGGCGAGGCCGTCGGCGTCGAGATCGGCGACCTGCGGCCGCGCTTCGCGGAACTGGAGGAGCACCTGCTGCGCCACGGCAAGGTGCGGCACTGGTCGGAGTGGTGGCACCAGTACGTCGAGGTGCCGCTCGGCGACAGCGACCACGACACCTACCGGCAGGTCATGTTCCTCATCGGGAGCCTGTTCCGGCGGCTCGCCCCGGGGGACGGCGACCGCGTCCGCGTCGACGAGGACCGCGAGCGGTACATGTGGACCCGGATGCGCGAGCACCTGGCCGCGACCGGCACCGACCCGGCGGACTGCCTGTACGTGTGCGGCGCCTTCCACGCGGCCAGCCGCGTCGACGAGTTCGGCGCGGGCGGCAGCGACACCTTCACGATCTCGCCGCGTACGGCCACGACCTGGCAGTACGGACTGATCCCCTCCAGCAACGCGGCCATCGAGGCCCAGTTCGGCCTCGCCTCCGGCTCCGTGTCGATCGCCACGACGCAGTGGACGAAGAACCTCAAGCGGACCCGGGTGAAGCCGTACCGCCTGGAGGGGCAGGCCGGCACGAAGAAGCCGGCGACGAAGGCCGCCCCTTCGCCCGCCGCGCTCGCCACGGCGGCATCGGCCGAGGACCGTCTCTCCGGCTTCCTCCAGCGGCCGCCCGTCCTCGACACCCTGGACGAGACCGAACTGCTCGGCTGGTCCGTGGACATCGTCCGCGCCGCCCGCCGCAGCGGCTACCTGGCCTCCACCGCCGACGCGATCGCCGTCTTCGAGACGTCGATCCTGCTCGCCGGGATGCGGGACCGGGCCAAGCCCACGCCGTACGACTTCCAGGACGCCGCGGTCACCTGCATCGAGAAGGACAGCGTGCCCGGGCGCCGGGACGTGCGCCGCCTCGTCGAGATCATGATGGGCGGCGACCGGATCGGCCAGGTCGGCTACGAGGCCCTGCCGCCGCTCGCCCGCGACGTCCACGACCGCCTGGCACCCCTGGAGCTGAACCTCCAGCAGCGCGGGGTGCGCCGCGCCCTGCTCGACATGACCTCCCGGCCGGAGCTGCGGGCCTGCTCGGACGTCCTGTGGATGCTGCGCCGCCTGCTGCCGGCCGCCGCCGCACGGCCCGTCATGGGGGAGCGGCGGCTCGGCGAGCGGTCGATCCAGGAGTCCTGGGACCTCGCGCTCGGCACCCACCAGCGGGCCCTCATCGAGCTCGGCTACGAGGGCGTGAGCCTCGAACAGGTCCTGGAGCAGCGCCTGCGCCGTACCGCGTACGGACCGCGGGCGACGACCGCCGAGGTCCTCGCGGCCGTCGAGGACGCCACGCTGTACCTGGGCGGCCGGCGCCTCGCCGACGAGCTCGGCACCCGCGCCCTCGACGTCCTGGCGGGCGAGCGCACGGTCGACGGGGCGCCGGAGGTACTGCGCCGGGTGCGCCGCCTCCTCGCGTACTACCGCACCAGCGAGCCGGTGCTGCCGCCGTGGATCGAGTCCTTCGTCCGCACCGGTTACGCCCATTACTGCACGCTGCTGCCGACGGCCTTCCGCGACGAGGACGCGACGGTGGGGCAGGTGGCGGCGATGCTGGGCTTCCTGTTCAGCATGGAGAGCCTGGCGCTCTCCCTCGGCTGCGACAGGACCCAGCTGGAACTGGCGGTCGCCCAGGCGCACCCGACGGACCCGGCGAAGACCGCGCTGCTGTGGGCGGCCCAGGTGCAGCTGGGCACGCTCTCCCGGGGCGAGCTGCGGGCCCGCTGCGACGAGCTCCTCGCCAACCCCCTGGTCGTGCCGGCCTATCCGCGCTACCTGAGCGGATTCGTGCACGCCCTGGAGCCGGTGCCGGGCCTCGCGGACGTCGTGGTGGAGGCCGTGTCGAACGCCTTCGGGCGCCTCCCGGACGCCGTCCTGCTGCCGTGGCTCCCGGTCCTCATCACGACCCTCCGCTCGACCGCCGCGGACCTGGCCCCGCTGCTCATCCGCGAGGCGGGACGGATCTTCCCGGCCCGGCTCGCGGCCCTGGACACCTGGGTCCCGCCCTGGCACGCCCAGCCGGCCGCCCCAAGGGCCCGCCCCGCGGCCACCGGCCCCCGCGGCGCGGCACTCCTCCCCGCCCACCCGGCGACCTGCGACGCCCTCGCGGCACTCCTGGGCCGCACGGAGGGCTGGACGGCGCCGGACGCATCCGCCCCCGGCGGACCCGGCGTGGCACTCCTCGCCACCCACCCGGCCACCGCCGACGCCCTGGCCGGCCTCCTCACGACCCGGTGAGCGCCCCGGTCCGGGCGGCGGAACAGGGAAGGGCTGTGCGGCCGGCGGCGGCCGCACAGCCGCGCGGTCCCGGTCAGGCCGCGCAGATCGGCACGGTCCGCACGTACCCGCCGAGGTTCTCGTCGTCGGTGCCGAGGAGGGCGTCGGCGGAGCCGGGCAGGCACTCCACGGCCTCGACCTTGTACCCCGGGAACGTGCCGAGGACCGTCGGCGAGGCCGCCAGGGTGATCCGTACCCGGCCCGCCGCGGACAGGGTCACCCGGCCCGCGTCGCTCACGGCCGAGTCGAACGGCCCGTCGTCACCGGCGTCGGCCGCCGAACCGACCAGGATCCGGCCGGAGTCGGTCACCGCGATGTCGGAGATGTGCCGCGTGCCGTCGCCCGTCGGGTACGTGGACCGGTAGCTCCGCTGGGAGACGGCGCCGAACAAGGGCTGGCCCCACGGCGCGAACGTCAGCGACGCCGCGTACAGCGTGGCGGGCCGTCCCGCGCCGGCGCCCCGGTCCGCCCAGAGCGCGGCGAACTTCCCGTCCCGGGCGACGAGCGCGAAGCTCTCGAAGTCGTCGCCCTCGCCGATCGCCGGCAGCGGCGTGTAGTCGACGACCGTCGCCGTCGAGCCGGCGACCTTCAGGCGGAAGAGGATGCCGCGGCCGGTGAGCGCCAGGTACTCCCCGGGCAGCCCCGGGATGGGATCGATGGCCTCCAGGTCGACGGGCTCCGCGCCCTCCCACGTGAGCGGGGTGACGACGGCGGAGTCCTGGGCGTAGGTGATCCGGGAGATCAGCGGCTGCCCGGGCTTCTTGTTGTCGTGCACGATCAGGGCGTTCACCCCGTCCCCGCCCTCGGTGCCTCCTTCGTACACGAGGCCGCTGACACCGGTGCGGGCATCACTGCCGACCTTCTGCCAGGTGTCGGCCGCGCCGGCCGGGGCGGTGCCGAGCACGGCGAGGAGCGCGGTCGCCGCGGTGAACCAGGTCATGCGCTTCGACATCGGAATTCTCACGGGAGGTCGCTGCCTTCTCTGTCCGACAGACGCGAGGTCACGCGCCGGGCGCCACGTTATTGATCATGGTGGCCGGGGCCCAGCGGGGCTTACGCCATCCGCCGGAGCGTGAAGTCGTACGGAGGGCGCGCGACCGGGTCGCACACGGCGGAAGCGCCCCACCCACCGCGGCTCTCGGCTACCGCCGGGCGAAGGGCCAGGACTCGATGTCGCGATAGCGGATCGGGCCGGGACCGCGGCCGTAGTTGCTGCCGACGAGATGGAGGCGCTCGGTGGCCCACCGGCGGCCGGTGAACCCGGCGAGCCCCTCGGCCACCTCAAGGACGGAGGTCTGATCGTCGCGGCGGGCCCGGGCCAGCGTCAGATGGGGACGCAGCGGCCGGTCCTCGAAGGGGATCCCGCACTCCTTCACGACCGCCCGCACCTCCGTGGCGATCTGGTGCAGCCCGTCGAGGTCGCCCTCGATGCCGCTCCACAGCACCCGGTCGTCGAAGTGCCCGCCAGCGCGCAGCGCCAGCTCCAGCGGGCGCCGCACCGCCGCGATCCCCGCGAGCGGCGGCCGCAGGAGGGGGACGGTCTCCACCGGGAGCTCCCCGAGGAACGCCAGGGTGATGTGCCAGTCCTCGATCCGGTTCCACCGCAGCCGCGGGTACGCCTCGTACGCGGGCTCCAGCTCGCGCGCCAGTTCGTCCTTCGCGTCGTCGGGCGGGGCCAGCGCGACGAACACCCGAACGGTCGCGGCGCGCGCCCTGTCCACGTCACCGGACTCCGCGGGGGCCGCCGTCGCCGGCTCCGTACCCTGCCCGGGCGCCTCAGTCATCGTCCGTTCCCCGCCACCGTCTGTCCGCCACCACCGTCGCAGGCGAGGGTACGCGGTGGACGGTCCTCGGCCGCCGCCGGGGATCACCCCCGGACCGAACCGACCGCCCTCACGCCGCATCAGAGGCGCCCCCGGCCGGTGCGCCCCCGCGCGCTCCCCCACGGGGGTGGTTCACCGGGGGCCAGTGGGGCGCAGTGCGGCACGGTCGGCGCGGGCGCGCGGGGCCACGGCCCGAAGCTGGCGGATGTTCCCTGTTCACCTGCGAAGACGGAGGTTCGTCCACCCATGACCCACGCACTTCTCAGACGCGCGGCACGGCGCCGCAGACCGGGCGGGAGGACCGCGGCGCCGGTCGCGCTCGGGCTCGCGCTCGTCCTCGCCCTGCCCGGAACGGCCTTCGCGGCCCCCGGCGACCTCGACCCCGCCTTCGGGGACGCGGGCCGGGTCACGACCCCCATCACCGGCTCCGCGGAAGGCCACGACGTCGCACGGCAGGCCGACGGCAAGCTGGTCGTGGTGGGGACGAGTCAGGCGGGCTTCGCGCTCGCCCGCTACAACACCGACGGCAGCCTCGACACCACCTTCAGCGGCGGCACGGTGACCAGCGACTTCGGCGGCGGCTCCCACTCGGCCAACGCCGTGGCGATCCAGGCCGACGGCAAGATCGTCGTGGCCGGCACCACCGAGGTGGTCGCGGAGGAGGGCGGAGGCTGCTGCTTCTTCTCCCTGGCCCGCTACGACACCGACGGCAGCCTGGACACGGGCTTCGGCACCGGCGGCCTCGTGCGGGTCGACGAGTTCGGCGGCTCGGCGGACGGCTCCGACGTCGCCGTACAGCCCGACGGCCGGATCATCGCCGCGGGCAAGGGCGCCGGCGGCGGCTTCGCACTCGTACGCGTCGACACCAATGGGAACCTCGACCCCAGCCTCGGCGGCGACGGGGCCGTGGTCGCGGGCTTCACGCCCACCTCCCCGCAGGACGCCGGCGGCATCGCCCGGAGCATGGCCCTCCAGCCCGACGGCAAGATCGTCTCCGTCGGCTACGTGGGCAACACCGCCTTCGACATCGGAGTCGCCCGCTACAACACCAACGGCACCCTCGACACCACCTTCAGCGGCGACGGCATGGTCACCGCCGACTTCGGCGGCACCGAGTTCGGCAACGCCGCCGCGGTGCAGCCCGACGGCAAGATCCTCGCCGCGGGCTCCGGCGGCTCCGGTTACGCCCTCCTCCGCTACAACGCCGACGGCACCCCCGACGCCGGATTCGGCACCGCCGGACGCACCTCGGTCGCCTTCCCGGGCGACGGCGGCCTCGCGTACGCGATGGCGCTCCAGCAGGACGGCAGGATCGTGCTCGCCGGCCGGGCCGACGACCCCAGCAGCGCCGAGGCCAACGACTTCGGCCTGGTCCGCTTCCAGACGAACGGCACCGTCGACACGAGCTTCGGCGGCGACGGCTTCGTGGTCACCGGCTTCAACGACTTCGACGAGGCCCGCGGGGTACTCGTCCAGCCGGACGGCAAGATCGTCGCGGCCGGATACGGAGCGGGCTTCCAGTTCGCCCTCGCCCGCTACGAGGGCGGCGGCATGCCCCCGCCCCCGCCGTACGCCGACCTGTCGGTGACCAAGTCCGGTACGACCACCGTGAGCATCGGCGACCGCGCCACGTACACGGTGACCGTCACCAACGCCGCGTCCTCCACCGCCACCGCGACCGGCGTCACGCTGAACGACACGCTCTCCGGCGCCGGCGGGACCCTCATCTCGGCGGTCCCCTCGCAGGGCACCTGCACGACCACCGCCACGGCCGCGAACTGCGCCCTCGGCACCCTCGCCCCCGGGGCGAGCGCGACGGTCACGGTGACGGCCGAACCCCGCGCCACCGGCACCCTCACGGACACGGCAGGCGTCAGCGCCGCCCAGCCGGACCCGGTGACCACCGGCAACACCGCCACCGCCACCACCGCGGTCAACAACGCCCGCGGCTGCACCATCATCGGCACCAGCGGCGCCGACACCCTGAACGGCGGCTTCGCCAACGACGTCATCTGCGGCCTCGGCGGCAACGACACCATCCGGGCCAGCTACGGCAACGACACCGTCTACGGCAACTACGGCAACGACAACCTCGACGGCGGCTTCGGCGACGACACCATGAACGGCGGCCCGGGCAACGACACCCTGACCGGCTACTACGGCAACGACCGCCTCACCACCACCGACGGGATCTCCGGCAACGACACCGCCAACGGCGGTCCCGGCACCGACACCTGCACCACCGACCCGGGCGACATCCGCATCAGCTGCCCCTGACCCCCTCCTCCTCCCGACGAGTGCCGTCGGCGCCCCGCGCGCCGACGGGACTCCCGCGTTCGTGGGGGGGGGGGGGCAGGGGAAGGACCTGCC